>NZ_JBRJGP010000001.1:0-351730 GCF_053628555.1 Roseovarius sp. MBR-79
AGCACATCCGCGCCTCAATCCCCAGAACCACCAAACACCGCCTCAGCGCCGCTGGTGAAGGCGTATTTACGAGCAGCACCAAAGAGTCGCAAGAGCTTTTTTCCCAAAAAACGAAATTTCTTCCGCCGCGATGATTTTTCCCGGTTTTTCAAAGATTTTCGCAACGGGGTGCTTGACCCTCCAGCAGCCGGAACCCCCATTTGTTGATCTACCTATACCTCTGGAGCATCAAGATGCGCACGCAAACCATCAGAATTGGCGTTCAGGGCCTCAGTTGCGCGGGCTGTGCCGGACGGGCCGAGCGTGCGCTCTCGCGGATTGCGGGCGTGCACGATGTCACCGTGAACTTTGCCAATGGTGAAGCGCGCATGCTGGTCGATGGCACGGACGCCGCCGCCATCGCCGATGCGTTGAAAGCGGCCAATTACCCCGCCCGCGAAGAGACCCTCACGCTCGACCTCGAAGGCCTCACCTGCGCCACATGCGTATCCCGCGCCGAGGCCGCCCTGATGGCGCTGCCTGCGGTGCTTGACGCGAATGTCAATCTTGCCACGCAGACCGCGCGCGTGCGCTATCTGCCAGGCAGCACCGACAGCGGGACCCTTGCCCGTGCGCTTGCAGATGCGGGATACCCGGCCCGGCCCATTGACAGGCAGACCGGCGATCAGGCCAGCCGCCGTGCCGAAGAGGTGAGCCACAGCCGCCGTCTTGTCTGGATCGCCGGCGCGCTGACCCTGCCGGTCTTCGTTCTGGAAATGGGCGGCCATGTCATCCCCGGACTGCAAGAGCTGATCCATGGGCGCATCGGGATGCAGGCATCGTGGCTTGTGCAATTCGTCCTGACGACGCTGGTGCTGGTCTGGCCGGGGCGGCAGTTCTTTCGTCTTGGCCTGCCCGCGCTGATGCGGGCCGCGCCCGACATGAACAGCCTCGTCGCGCTTGGCACCTCGGCGGCGTGGCTCTACTCGGTTGTTGCGCTGTTTCTGCCCCGGCTTCTGCCCGACAGCGCGCGCGCGGTCTATTTCGAGGCCGCCGCCGTCATCGTCACGCTGATCCTCGTGGGCCGCTGGCTCGAGGCGCGCGCCAAGGGCCGGACCGGGGCGGCCATCGAGCGGCTCATCGGGCTGCAACCGGCCTCGGCGCACGTCGAACGCGGTGGTGCGGTGCAGGAGGTGGCCATCGCGGACATCGCCCCCGGCGACCTCATCCATGTCCGCCCCGGCGAGCGGATCGCGGTCGACGGCGAGGTGACTGACGGCCAATCGCATGTGGACGAGTCGATGATCACGGGAGAATCGATGCCGGTGGACAAGACCGCCGGGGCCAAGGTGGTCGGCGGCACGATCAATGGCAGCGGCGCGCTCGTATTCCGGGCCACCGCCGTGGGCCATGACACGGTGCTCGCGCGGATCGTCGAGATGGTGGCCGAGGCGCAAGGTGCGAAACTGCCGGTGCAGGCGCTGGCCGACCGGGTGGTGCGGGTGTTTGTGCCGGTCGTGATCGCCATCGCACTCGGGGCGGTCATCCTGTGGCTGGCCCTTGGTCCCGCGCCGGTGCTCAGCCATGCGCTTGTCGCGGGCGTTTCGGTCCTGATCATCGCCTGCCCCTGTGCCATGGGGCTTGCGACACCCACCTCGATCATGGTGGGCACCGGGCGCGCCGCCGAGATCGGCGTGCTCTTTCGCAAGGGCGAGGCGCTGCAACGCCTCGACGAGGTGCGCGTCGTGGCCTTCGACAAGACCGGGACGCTCACCGAGGGGCGGCCCGTGGTCACGCGGATCGCCACCGCCGGGGAGCATGACGAGGCGCAGATCCTTGCCATCGCGGCCGCCGCGCAGCAACGCTCCGAGCATCCGATCGCCCGCGCCATAATGGCCGAAGCCACGCGGCGCGGCCTTGCCTTGCCCGAGGTCAGCGCCTTCGAGGCGGTGCCGGGATACGGTATCCTGGCCACGGTCGGCGATCGGCGCGTCGCCATCGGTGCGTCCCGGCTGATGGTACGCGAGACTGTGGCCACCGGCGCGCTCGACCCTGTCGCGGCAGATCTGGCCCGGGACGGCCAGTCCGCGATCTACATCGCCCTCGATGGCGCGCTTGCCGCCGTGCTGGGCGTGGCCGATGCGCCCAAACCGGCCAGCCGCGCCACCGTCGCGGCGCTTCATGCCCGCGGCCTTGCTGTCGCCATGGTCACAGGCGACAGCATCGCCACCGCCCGCGCCGTGGCCCGCGATCTCGGGATCGACCATGTCGAGGCCGAGGTCCTGCCCGAGGGCAAGGTCGCCGCCGTCACCGCGCTGCGCGCGCGCTTTGGCCCGGTGGCCTTTGTCGGCGACGGGATCAACGATGCCCCTGCCCTCGCAGAGGCCGATGTGGGCATCGCCATGGGCACCGGCACCGATGTCGCCATCGAGGCGGCCGATGTGGTGCTCATGTCGGGGGATCCGCGCGGGGTTCTGAACGCGCGTGACGTCTCGACCCGCACCCTGCGCAACATCCGGCAAAACCTGTTCTGGGCCTTTGCCTACAACGCGGCCCTGATCCCGGTGGCGGCGGGGCTGCTCTATCCGGTGGCGGGGCTGATGCTCTCGCCCGTGCTTGCGGCGGGGGCGATGGCGCTTTCGTCCGTTTTCGTGCTCAGCAATGCGCTCAGGCTTCGCCGCCTGCGCCCGGTCATGGAGGTTTCACAATGAATATTTCCGAGGTCGCCCGAGAGACCGGCCTGCCGGCAAAGACGATCCGCTATTACGAGGAAATCGGCCTTATCAAGCCGCTGCGCGATACCAATGGCTATCGTATGTTCCGCGTCTCGGACGTTCACAAGCTTGCTTTTCTGGGACGCGCCCGCGCTCTCGGCTTCTCCATCGAAGATTGCCGACGGCTTCTTGCACTTTACGAGGATCAGTGCCGTGCCAGCGCCGATGTCAAGGCGCTTGCCGAGGAGCATCTGGCGCAGATTGACAGCAAGATCGCACAATTGCGCTCGATGCAGGCCACCTTGCGCGAGTTGGTCGAGGAATGCGCCGGAGACAGGCGGCCCGATTGCCCCATCCTGCGCGATCTCGCGAAGGAATAGTTTGCATTACAATGTATATACAAAATCCTTGATCTGCCCTATGCTCATGCGTCGGGAGGGCAGGTGTTGCCGGATAACGATCGCAGAAAGAAGCAAGCCAAGGACAGCCAATTCGTGATCCGCATTCAAAAGGCGGACCGCGATGCCTTTGTCGAGCTTTGCGAGGCGCTCGATACCAGCGCCGCGCGAGAGATCCGCCGCTTCATCCGGGCGTTCACCGAAGAGCACGGGATCACATCGGCACATGACGCAGAGACAACCGACCCCACCGAAAAGAAACCAAAGAAGAAAAAAGCCAAGCGCACAGGCAAGGCGTGATGCATTTGGCCCCGGTCATAGGACAGACGGAAATGAGCACCTTGGAAAACATTCCGGGCATCGGCCCGGCGCTGCGACGCGGATTGGACACGCTCGGCATCGCGGATGCAGCCGCTCTCGCCAAAGCGGATGTGGCAACGATCACGCAGGTCCGCGGCATCAGCCCGGCGCGTGCCGAAACCTTCATTGCCGCAGCGAAAAGATTGGCCGCGGCGGCTGACCCGGAGCAAACGGCGCGCGAGACAGAGACAGCCAAGCCCAAGAGTCCGGACAAGACATCGAAGGCTGCGGACACATCGAAGGGCACGAAGAAAAAGGCAGCCAAGCCGAAAACGAAAGAAAAGAAGTCCGGCAAAGACAAGTCGGGGAAATCCGGCAAGGCACGGAAAGCTAAACCCTCGAAGAAGAAGAAGGGCAAGACAAAGAAGGGCTGAGCCTGCTACTCGCCATAGGCGAGCCCCTCGCGGCGCGGATCTGCCCCGCCGCGCAGGCGCACGCCGATGTCGATGACATGCAGCCCCGAGGTCAGGTCGCGGATTTCCACCTCGTAGCCCAAGGCGCGCAGATCGGGGGCAAGGTGGGAGGCGCTCTCCTCAAGATCATATGTCCCGAACCGGTTGACGAGATGCGCCAGATCGAGCGCGGCCTGCGGATCAAGGCCCCAATCGACCATGGCCACGATGGTCTTGGCCACATAGGGGATGATCCGGCTGCCCCCCGGACTGCCCAGGATCAGCACCGGCGCGCCATCGCGGCGCAGGATCGTGGGCGCCATCGAGGAGCGCGGCCGTTTGCCCGGCGCCACGGCATTGGCGAGCGGCAGGCCGTCCGCATGGCTGGCAAAGGAAAAATCGGTAAGCTGGTTGTTGAGAAGGAACCCGCGCACCATGAGCCGCGCGCCGAAACCGTTCTCGATACTCGACGTCATCGCCAGCGCATTGCCATAGGCATCGATGATCGAGACGTGCGAGGTGGCGGGCTGCGCGAGGTCCTGCCCCTCCTCCCAGTTCAGCGCATGGTCGAATTCGGGTGTGCCAGCGGCCACCTCGGGCAGCGCGCCCTTGCCCCGCAAGAGGGTGGAGCGCGCGGATAAATAGTCGGGGGCAAGCAGCCCCTTCACCGGCACCGGCACGAAATCGCTATCGGCAAGGTAGCGTCCACGGTCGGCAAAGGCCAAACGCATGGCATCCCCGATGAGCCGCCACGCCTCGGCGCTTTTCGGCCCGAGCGATCCCAGATCAAAAGGGGCCAGCAGGCCCAGTATCTGCCCCACAGCAACCCCGCCCGAAGAGGGCGGGCCCATGCCGCAGACCTCGAACCCGCGATAGGGCACGCATAAAGGTGCGCGCGCGCGCACCTGATAGATGGCGAGGTCGGTCCGGCTGAGCAGCCCCGGATTACCCGCCGCGCCGCGCACCCGCGCCACGATATCGGCACCGATCTCGCCGGTATAAAAGACGCGCGGCCCCTCGCGCGCGAAAAGGCGCAGCGTCTCGGCATAGGCGGGATTGCGCAGCACGCTGCCCGCTTGCAGCGGGCGGCCCTCGGGCAGGAAATAGGCGCGCGTCCCGGGGTCTCGCGCGAGGCGGGCGGCGTCGCCTGCGACCAGCACCGCCAGCCGGGGGCTGACCGGAAACCCCGTCTCCGCCAGCCCGATGGCGTCCTCGAAAAGCCACGCCCAATCGGCGCGCCCCCACCGCTCCTGCACCTCGGCCAGAAGCGCGGGCGTGCCGGGAACCCCAACCGAGCGCCCGCCCACCACCGCCTCGAAGAACGCGAGCGGCTGACCCGTCTCGTCGAGGAAAAGCCGGGGCGTCGCGGACAGCGGCGCGGTCTCGCGCCCGTCAAGCGTGGTGATCTCGCCCGTCGCCGCGTCATGCCAGAGCAGGAACGCGCCCCCGCCCAAACCGGAGCTTTGCGGCTCGACCAGACCCAGCACGGCCTGCACCGCCACGACCGCATCCGCCGCCGTGCCGCCCGCCCGCAGCACACGCGCCCCCGCCTCGACCGCGAGCGGATGCGCCGCGGCGATCATCCAGCGACCGGCCTCGACCGGTCGCCCCTCAGCCTTGGCGCGCGCCGCATCGGCCAGAGCGGGCGGCACCAGCACCCCCCCTGCCCCGCGCCCCTCGGGCGCGAGCCTGTCCGCCGCCTGTTGCGCCATCAGCGGTGCGGCCAGAAACGCCAGAACGAGAATCAGCGCGCGCATGCATCGCCTCCTTCAATCCCTGCCCCGCAGCCTGTCGCGGTCGACTTAACGCCCGGTTACCACCCGCCGGAAACCCGGCCGTTCAGAGCGGCCCCGTGCGCCAGAGCGTCACCTTCAGGCCACCATGCGCCACAGGCGGCCCCGGTGGCAAGAACGGCAGACCCGTTGCCTTTGCCAGCCCGCCATCGCTGGTCACCAGCCCCACGCGCCAGCCGCGCATCTCGCGCCGGAGCACCTCGCCCAGACTGCCATAAAGGCCGAAAAGCAGCTTGCGCTCGCCGATCCGCGCGCCATAGGGCGGGTTGACCATGACGAGGCCGGGCGGGCCGTCGGGGCGCGTGAGCGCCGAAATCGGCTGGCAGGCAAAGCGCGTATGGTCGTTGACGCCCGCGCGCGCGGCATTGGCCGTGGCCATGCGCACCGCCCCTGCATCGCGGTCATAGCCTTGAAAGATCGCGCAAACCTCTCGCGGCGCGCCGCCCGCTTTCATCGCCTGCCAAGCCTCCGCGTCGAAGGTCGCCAGATCCTCGAAGGCAAAGCGCCGGTCGCGGCCCGGCATCAGCCCCGCCGCGATCTCGGCGGCCTCGATCGGGAAGGTGCCAGAGCCGCACATCGGATCAAGCACCGGCTCACCGCCCTCAAACCCGCACTGCCACAAGAAGGGCGCGGCCATCGTCTCGCGCAGCGGAGCCTTGCCCACAGCCTCCTTGTGGCCGCGCCGGTGCAGCGGCTCGCCCGAGGTATCGACACTGAGCGACACCAGATCATCCTCGATCCGCGCCATAATCCGGATCGCCCCCTCGGCCGACACCGGCGCGCCGAGCGTCTCGGAAATCGCGCGCCCGATACGCTCGGTCGCGGCACCTGCATGGTAGATTTTCGAGCGCCGACACGTCACCTCGACCTTGACCGGCAGATCGGCGCGCAGCACCCCGGCCCAGTCGAACCTGCGCGCCCGCTTGTCGAGCTGCGCAAGGTGAAAGGCGCGGAATTCCCCGATCCGCGCAAGCACACGGGAGGCCCCGCGCAGCGCAAGATTGGCCCGCCACACATCACGCCAGCCGCCTGTCAGCGTCACGCCGCCCGGCACTTCGGACACCGGCGCAAAGCCAAGAGCACGCGCCTCTTCGGCCAGGGCCGCCTCCAGCCCCGGCGCGGTGGCAAGGAAAATCTCGAATGACACCCGCTTACAGCATCGCCGGAACGACAAGATCAGGCGGACGGTGGCCGTCGTCAAAGGTCTTGATGTTGATGATCACCTTCTCGCCCATCTCAAGCCGCCCCTCGACCGTGGCAGAGCCCATATGCGGCAGGAGCACGACGTTCTTCAGGTCACGCAGGCGCGGGTTGATCTCGGCCCCGCGCTCGTAGACATCGAGCCCCGCGCCGGCGATTTCTCCCGCGCGCAGCATACGGGTCAGCGCGTTCTCGTCGATCACCTCGCCACGGCTCGTGTTCACGATCACCGCATCGGGCTTCATCAGCTTCAATCGCCGCGCGTTCATCAGATGAAAGGTCGAGGGCGTGTGCGGGCAGTTCACGCTGATCACGTCCATCCGCGCCACCATCTGATCGAGGCTCTCCCACCATGTCGCACCAAGCGGCTGCTCGATCTCGGGCCGCAACCGGTGGCGATTGTGGTAATGCACCTGCATCCCGAAGGCCGCCGCGCGCCGTGCCACGGCCTGCCCGATCCGGCCCATCCCGAGAATCCCCAGCCGCCGACCAGCGATCCGACCGCCCAGAAGCGCCGTGGGCGACCAGCCGTGCCACCCCCCCTCCTGCATGACCGCAAGCCCCTCGGGCAGGCGCCGCGTGACGGCGAGGATAAGTGCCATGGTCATATCGGCGGTATCATCGGTCAGCACACCCGGCGTGTTCGACACGAGGATGCCGCGCTGGCGCGCCGTTTCGACGTCGATATGATCCACACCCGCGCCGTAATTGGCAATGAGCCGCAGCCGCTCGCCCGCCTGCCCGATCAACCCTGCGTCGATGCGGTCGGTGATCACCGGCACGAGCACATCGGCCTGCCCCATCGCGGCGGCAAGCGCCTCGCGGCTCATCGGCCGGTCATCTTCGGGCAGGTGCACATCGAAAAGTTCCTGCATCCGGCGTTCCACCGGCTCTGGCAAGCGTCGCGTCACGACAACACTCAGGCGTTGAGACGGCATGAAGCCCCTCCTCTGGCTTTTCTTTTCCGCGCGTTGCTGCCAGAGTGGCGCAGGAAAGAGCGGGGCACAAGAACCCTTTGCAGGCCCGGACGGAAATCGGAGAGACACGATGCGGCGAGCAGGACTGACCCTGATCATGCTGGCGCTCTGGCCTATTGTGGCCATGGCCGCAGAGCGCGGAACGGTGACCGGCCTGCCGCTGCCGCGCTTTGTCTCGCTCAAGGCGTCGGAGGCCAATGTGCGGCGCGGTCCGAGCCTGACGCACCGGATCGACTGGGTGTTCAAGCATCGCGACATGCCGCTGCGCATCACCGCCGAATTCGGCCATTGGCGACGGGTCGAAGACCGCGACGGCGCAGGTGGCTGGGTGCATTACACGCTTCTGTCGGGGGTGCGCACGGTGATCGTGCAGGAGGACATGCTCGATCTCTTCGCGCGCCCGGACCCCGGCACGATGGTGATGGCGCGGCTCGAAGCAGGCGTGATAGCCCGGCTGTCGGAATGCGTGCCGGAGTGGTGCGCGCTGTCTGCGGACGGCCACCGGGGCTGGGCGCGCAAGGCCGCGCTCTGGGGGGTCGGCGTGGACGAAGTCTTAAAATGAGCCCCGCGTCGAGAGAGACCGAATTTTTTGCACATCACTCTTGAACCGTCCCAGCCCCCGGAGTAATGAGCACTCCACACTGGGGTGTAGCCAAGTGGTAAGGCAACGGTTTTTGGTACCGTGTACCGTAGGTTCGAATCCTACCACCCCAGCCAATTGCAGAAGTCGGCAACCTCAAAATGCCTTTTGGTGCCTATTGGAAACGGCTTTTTCCAGAAATAGGCATTGATTGAGTTCGCGAATCCCGCAACATTTCCCGCAACAGTGCAAATCTGGCGAATATGATGGAGGATCGTTGCGATGGCGAAGGGTGTTTTGGCGGGCTGTGGGGCGGTTCTGATCGGGATCATGGCTTTCCTGTTCATGTCCGGCGGCGGTTCTGGGGTCGAGCAGACGGGATATTTCAAGGATGATGACCGGTATCGCGTGATGGCGTTTCGCGCAGAAGAACATTTGGACCAGAGCGCAGCCGAGGCGGCTCTGGCGGGGGTGATGCATAGCCCCGGCAGCACGACATGGGCGGTGATTTACGGGCCGGAGGCGCGCGATCCGGGGCTTCTGCTCACCACGGAGAAAAGCCGCGCGGCGGCGGTCGAGATGATCATGTCGCCACCCTTCGATGGCTGGGACTGGTATCTGACCATCCGGCATGACGGCCTGCGCAGCCTGAAGCCGCGTTGAGGTTGAGCGGCGTGGGTATCACCTGCGACCGGGGCCGGTGGTATTGGGTCAAGCGCGTGCCGCGCCGCTACCTCGGCCTCGTGCTGGGCGCGGACGGGCGGGCGGTGCAGCAGGTGCGCCAGGCGCTGCACACCGACAGCCGCGCCGAGGCGCAGGTCAAGGCCGCGCAGATCGAGGTCGAGCGGCTGGCGCAATGGGAGGCGCTGCGCGCGGGTGAGGCGGGTGCCGCGCGCGCGCATTACGAGGCCGCGCGCCGGATCGCCGCCGCGCGCGGCCTGCCCTACCGCCCGGCGCAGGTGCTGGCCGAGGGCGATCTGTCTGATCTGGTCGCGCGTCTCACCGGCCTGCCGCCCGCGCCCGCGCGGCCGCTGGCCGAGGCGGTTCTGGGCACCGTGCCCCCCATCCTGCCCGATCTGCGCGAGGTTTTTGCCGAATATGTCCGGCTGACGGCCACCCGGCACACGCAGAAATCCGACGCACAGCGGCATCGCTGGGAGTTGCCGCGCCGCCGCGCGGTGGAGAATTTCATCACCGTCTGCGGTGCTGGCCGCGCGATGCCCGTGGGCGGGATCGACCGCGCGATGGCGCTGCGGTTTCGCGCCTGGTGGTCGGACCGGGTGGCGGGCGGGATGAAGATCGAGAGCGCCAACAAGGATATCGGGCACCTGTCAGAGATCCTCGGGACCTGGGCGCGGCTGACCGAGACCGCGCTCGACAACCCGTTTCGCGGGTTGCGGCTTGAGGGCAATGACGCCGTGCAGCGCCCGGCCTTCTCGCGCGACTGGGTGGCGGGGCGGCTTCTGGCCCCCGGTGCGCTGGACGGGCTCAACGCGCAGGCGCGCGACGTGTTCCTGATGATGATCAATACCGGGCTGCGCCCGTCCGAGATCACCGACGCGCCGGTGAGCGATCTGGAGGTGACGGCGAATGTGCCCTTCCTGCGCGTGGCGGCGCATGGTCGGGAATTGAAGGTGCGTCACACGCGGCGCGACGTGCCGCTCCTGGGCGTGTCGCTGGAGGCGGCGCGGCGGCTGGCCGAGGCCGGTGGCGCAGGGCGATACCGGCACAAGGCGGGCGCGTGGTCGGCCACGGTCAACAAGTATCTGGCCGATCACGGGCTGCGCGAGACGCCTGCGCATGTGGCCTACAGCTTGCGCCACTATGTCGAGGATGCGCTCTTGGCGGCGGGGGTGGATGACCGGGTGCGCGCCGACATCCTCGGCCACCGCTATCCGCGCCCGCTTTACGGTGCGGGCGGGGCGCTGGCGGGGCGCGCGGCGGCGCTGGGGCTCATCGCTTTTTAGGGGCGGCTGCGGTGAATGGCGCTCCAGTCTGCCCTCTCGACTCGCGCGCCCTGTCATCGGCCCATGTCCTCAGGGCGCAAGAGAGCCGTGCTCGCGCATTACTCAATTGCGAGAGCTGCCCCGCGATATTTGATGCGTGGCACTGCATGGCGTAGTCGATGATGTCGCTCTCGCCGAAATAAAAGCAATCCTCCCCATACTTGCCCTCTATCAGCGCAGGATACCAAACACTGTCGGCGCAATGTCCTGCCGTGGACATGCGCTCCAAAGCCACGGCCGCCCTGACGATCTGGTCGTGGAGCAGATATCTTTTGCCACTGCCCGCACAGCAGCGCAAAAGATTCGAGGTCATTTCCGCGACCGCTCTCTCGGCCTCCTTAGCCATCTCGTTTTTCTCGATCTGGCGCGCAGAATGTTCACTAACGATTTTCATTTTCTCGTCTCCCAACGTTGCTTTTGTCGACTGCCGTCATGGTTACCACCGCCCGCGCCCGAGCCACTGCCGCCGGTTGCGTCTCAAACATCATGCGGCCTCCCGAATGCCGACAATACCGGCCAAGCGCAGCGCCTCGAGGGCGCGCACTCCGCGGCCCAGTGCCTCCGCGCAGCGCCGCGCGATATCCGCCCGGGGATCGTCTGGGTGGACGGCTGCGAAGCGCCGGGCTTCGACGCTCTTGATGTCGGTGGAGAATTCGAGACGCAGCAGGCGGTTGATCTCATGAAGCTCGCCGCGGCGGGCGGCCAGGTCGTTGCCAGCTTTCGCTGCCTCGACGACGGCGCGAGCCCGTGCGGCCCATTTGCGTCCGCCCAGCAGGTCGGCCGAGGCGACAAGGGTGTCACCCTCTGCGCGCAGCCAGCGCATGAAATCGCTGGCCCTGTTCATGTGCCGGAGCAGGGCACGGATATCGGGAATGTGTTTCATGGGATCACCTTTCCTGGTGGAATGCGCGGGCCCGCCATGGGCCGCGTCAGAAGATCCCTGCTCCGGTCAAATGATTTCGTATCTGGTGTCCGCATTACCGCCGGCACGGGGTTTCCCGGCGCGGCCTCATCAAGAGGGCCGTGCCGGGCAATCCGTGATGCCAGAGGCGCGCAAACTCAGCTTGAAGGATCAGATTTTGGGGGTCAAAATCTGCTTCGTAAAAAGTCTATATTTTACAGTGCTTTACGGGCGATGGCAAAACTTTCGCCGACGCGTGGCAGTAAAATCCGCCGATTTGGCATAACTACGCCCGCAACGACACAACATGCAGCAGAGCCCCCTCAGGCGCATTTGCTGTGGCCGCAGCTGGCGCAGGTCATGCACCCCTCGATCATGCGCATGTCATAGCTGCCGCAGGCCGGGCAGGCGGGGCCGCGCGGTGCGTCAAGGCCCATGGCCTGCGCTTGCGGGTCTACCTTGAGGCCCTGCCCTTCGCCCGCAAGAAACCCGATCGCAACCATGTGCCGCTCCAGAACCCCGCCGATGGCCGCTAGGATCGAGGGCACGTATTTGCCCCCCATCCAGGCCCCGCCGCGTGGGTCGAACACCGCCTTCAACTCCTCCACCACGAACGAGACATCGCCGCCGCGCCGGAACACCGCCGAGATCATCCGCGTGAGCGCCACCGTCCAGGCGTAATGTTCCATGTTCTTGGAGTTGATGAACACCTCGAAAGGCCGCCGGTGCCCATTCAGGACGATGTCGTTGACGGTGACATAGATCGCATGGTTGCTGTCGGGCCATTTGAGCTTGTAGGTCGCGCCTTCAAGCTCTGTGGGGCGGTCGAGCGGGTCGGCCATGTAGATCACTTCGCCGCCCTGTGACGGCATGTTGCCCACCTGTTCGGGCCGCTTCTCCGTGGTCTCCGACACGCTCAGCACGCTGCCCGTGACATCGTTCGGGCGATAGGTGGTGCAGCCCTTGCAGCCGGTTTCCCAAGCCTGCATGTAGACATCCTTGAACGCTTCGAAGGAAATGTCCTCGGGGCAGTTGATCGTCTTGGAAATGCTGCTGTCGACCCATTTCTGCGCCGCCGCCTGCATCCGCACATGGTCCAGCGGCGCAAGGTCCTGTGCGGTGACGAACCACTCGGGCAGGGGCGCATCGCCCATCACCTCGCGCCACATGGCGACGGCGTAATCCACCACCTCCTCTTCGGTGCGGCTGCCGTCCTTTTGCAGCACCTTGCGGGTATAGGCATGGGCAAAGACCGGCTCGATTCCGCTGCTGACATTGCCCGCATAAAGGCTGATCGTCCCGGTGGGGGCCACGCTGGTCAAGAGCGCGTTGCGGATACCGTGCCGGGCCACGGCCTCGCGCACGGTCTCATCCATGCCCTGCATGGTGCCGGAGGCGAGGAATTTTTCCGCGTCAAAGAGCGGAAAGGCCCCCTTTTCGCGCGCCAGATCGACCGAGGCGAGATAGGCGGCAACGGCGATCTTGTGCATCCAGATCTCGGTCTGGCGCACGGCCTTGTCGTCTCCGTAGCGCAGCCCCACCATGGCCAGCGCATCCGCGAGCCCCGTGACGCCCAGCCCGATGCGGCGTTTCGCCTGTGCCTCGGCTTGCTGTTGCGGCAGCGGAAAGCGGCTGGCATCCACCACGTTATCCATCATCCGCACCGCCACGCGCACCAGATCCTTGAGCGCCGCCGCATCGAGCCGCGCACGCGGCCCGAACGGGTCGATCACCAGCTTGGCAAGGTTGATGGAGCCCAGCAGGCAGGCCCCGTAGGGCGGCAGCGGCTGTTCGCCGCAAGGGTTGGTAGCCGCAATATTTTCCACGTAATTCAGATTGTTGGCCTGATTGATCCGGTCGATGAAGATCACGCCAGGTTCGGCATAGTCATAGGTGGCCTGCATGATCCGGTTCCACAGATCGCGCGCCTGCACCGTGTGATAGACGCGGCCATCGAACTGCAAATCCCACGGCCCGTCCGCCGTCACCGCCGCCATGAAGGCATCGGTCACCAGAACGCTGAGATTGAACATCCGCAGGCGCGCGGGGTCCGACTTGGCGGCGATGAAGGCCTCGATATCGGGGTGGTCACAGCGCATCGTGGCCATCATCGCGCCGCGCCTGCTGCCCGCGCTCATGATCGTGCGGCACATCGCGTCCCAGACATCCATGAAGCT
Source organism: Roseovarius sp. MBR-79 (assembly GCF_053628555.1). Lineage (NCBI taxonomy): Bacteria > Pseudomonadati > Pseudomonadota > Alphaproteobacteria > Rhodobacterales > Roseobacteraceae > Roseovarius > Roseovarius sp. MBR-79. The sequence goes on from NZ_JBRJGP010000001.1 coordinate 13,478, forward strand.
GAGTGGCCCGCTGGCATCCGCCGACACGCCCTTGACCACCGCCCCCTTGGGCCGGATGGTCGAGAAATCATAGCCGATCCCGCCGCCCTGCTGCATGGTCAGCGCCGCCTCGCGCAGATTGTCGAAAATCCCGCCCATGTCGTCGGGGATCGTGCCCATGACGAAACAGTTGAAGAGCGTCACCTTGCGCGCCGTGCCCGCCCCCGCCGTGATCCGGCCCGCAGGCAGGAATTTGAAATCCTCCAGCGCCGCATAGAACCGCTCTTCCCATTGCGCCGGTTCGGCCTCGACCTCTGCCAGCGCGCGGGCGATGCGCCGCCAGCTATCCTCGACGCTGGCATCCACGGGTGTGCCATCTGCCGCCTTGAAGCGGTATTTCATGTTCCAGATCTGTTCGGCGATCGGGGCGGCGAAACGGGTCATCGGCGGTTCCTTGGGCGGTGGGGAGGGCCAGAGACCTACAATAGCTTGAAGCCCGCACCATTTCCACTACCCTATCTGCGCATCGGGGGAATCGTATCTTGGCCTTGCATCTCATCAAACTCAGCGTCGGCACCACGGGCGTGGACGACCTCGACGCCTGGCACCACGACCCGCGTGCACAAGGTGCCGACGGGCTGCCGCGTCATGTCACGCGGATGTGGCCCCGGCGCGAGGCCGAGGTGCTCGACGGCGGCTCGATCTACTGGGTGATACAGGGCCTCGTGCAATGCCGTCAGCGCATCCTTCGGCTGGATGAAGTGATCGGCGGCGACGGTATCCGCCGCTGCGCCATCGTGCTGGAGCCGGGGCTCATCCGCACCGCCACGGCACAGAAACGGCCCTTTCAGGGCTGGCGCTATCTCGACCCGCGCGACGCGCCGCCCGATCTTGGCCGCGCGCACCGCAACGAGGAGAGCCTTCCCCCTGCCCTCTCCGCCGCGCTGGCCGAAATCGGCGTGATCTGAGGCCGCACACGCGCGCCTCACCCCGGCTTGATCCGCCGCGACCGCATCGTTCATTGCGACAATCCGCCTCGGGTCCCATCCTTGTGCCATGCAGAATGGAAAGGACAGACCCATGCGCTTCCCGCTCCCGGCCCTTGCCGCCGCCCTCGCCCTCGCCTCTCCCGCCCTTGCCCAGAGCGTCGAGGACACCGCCCTTGCCCCGGCCCTCCCTGAGGCGACCGGCTATCCCGTCTCGGCCGACCTGAGCTTTGACGGCGGCCCCGGCGGTGGCCCCGACGGTGGCCCCGAGGTCACGCGCAACACGAATTCGATCTTCTCCAGCCGCGGACGCGCCATTGGCGGCCCCGTCGACTGGACCGGGTTCTATGTCGGCGGCCAGTTGGGCGTGGCCTTCGGCGATGCCGATTTCGCAAGCAGCGACGAAAGCGTGATCGGCGGTATCACCCTCGGCTATGACCATGATTTCGGCCAATGGGTCCTTGGCGGCGCGCTCGATTACGACTTTACCGATATCGACATCGCGCCGGGCAGCTCGCTCGAGGAGATTTTCCGCCTCAAGGTGCGGGCCGGTCCCAAGATCGGACGCGGGCTGCTTTATGGCACCGGCGGCTATGCCTATGCCGACAGCGACAACATGGGCGACGAGGACGGCTGGTTCATCGGTGGCGGCTACGAATACATGGTCAACGACCGCTGGTCGGTCGGCGGCGAATTACTCTATCATGAGTTCGACAGCTTTGACGGCACCGACAACGATGTCGATGTCACCACCGTGCAGGTCCGCGCCACCTTCCGTTTCTGACCGGGAACGGGCGTGCGACAGCGAAGGCGGGCCCGTCCTCCAGCGGGTCCGCCTTTTCGTTCAACCCCATGGCCAATATTGGCAACCAAATGTTGCAAGCCCGCAACAAATTTGGCGACAATCCCCCGGTTTATCCCGTAAATTCAGCAATATCCCGCCACTCACGGTTGCGTCATCCGGCGGCACCCTTGTCCCTTCAGCATCCCGCACCGACATGAAGCTCAACGGTGAAAGCCGTAGTGCCGGATCGCGCTTTCGCTCGGACGGCACCGCAGAACAGACAGGAAAGGACGCATCATGCTGAAACACACAACCGCTCTTGCCGCCGTGGCATCGCTCTTCGCCGCCCCGGCGCTTGCGGGCAACATCACCCCGGCCGCACCCGAGCCGGTCATCGCCGCCCCGGCCCCCGTGCCGGCCGCGCCGCTCACGCCGAACTGGACCGGCTTCTACGCCGGTGGCCAGCTTGGCTATGCCTGGGTCGATACCGACATCAACAACGTGGATGGCGATGACATCATCGGCGGTATCGTCGGCGGTTATGATTACGATCTCGGCAACTGGGTGGTGGGCGTCGGCCTCGACTACGATTTCGCCGATATCGGCCTCTCGGGCGTCAATGCCAGCGTCGAGGAAGTGTTCCGCGCCAAGCTGCGCGGCGGTTACAAGATCGGTCGCGGGCTGCTCTACGGCACTGGCGGTTATGCCTGGGCCGACACCGACAATCTCGGCAGCGACGACGGCTGGTTCCTCGGCGGCGGCTATGAGCACCGGATCACCGACCAGGTCTCGCTTGGTCTGGAGGCGCTCTATCACGAATTCGACGGGTTCGGGAACGCCAACACCGATGTGGACGCAACGACCGTGCAGGCCCGCGCGACGTTCCGGTTCTGAGCCTTCGGGCACCACGACCCTTGTAGCGGGCGGCCTTCGGGCCGCCCGTTCCGCTCAGTCGATCCCGAGCCGCGCCCTGAGCGCGCCAAGCGTGGCGCGCCCTGTCTCGTCCAGCGCGGCAGAGCGCGCGCGGTAAAGCGTCGCCTGCGATTTGAGGATCAGCCCGTCCTCGAGGATTTTCAAATGGTTGGCGCGCAGCGTGTCGCCCGATGAAGTGATATCGGCAATCGCCTCGGCGGTCTCGTTCTTGATCGTGCCCTCGGTCGCGCCCTGGCTGTCCACCAGTTGATAGTCGGCCACGCCTTGCTCGCGCAGGAAATCACGGACAAGACGGTGATATTTGGTGGCGATGCGCAGGCGGAACCCGTGGCGCGCGCGGAACGCGGCTGCCACGGCGTCGAGATCGTCAAGCCGCGCGACATCCACCCAGCAACGCGGCACCGCGATCACCAGATCGGCCTGACCGAAACCCAGCTCGGCCAACTCTTCGACCTGCTGTTCCCATTGGCCCAGCTTTTCGCGCACCAGATCCGTGCCGGTCACGCCCAGATGGATGCGCCCCGCGGCCAGTTCGCGCGGGATCTCGCCCGCCGAGAGCAGCACCAGTTCCACGCCCTCGATCCCCCGGACATAGCCCGCATATTCGCGCTCGGACCCGGAGCGGCCAAGGTCGATCCCGTGGCGCGCGAACCAGTCCACGGTCTTGTCCATCAGCCGCCCCTTGGAGGGCACGCCCAGCTTTAGGCTCATGCCGCACCTCCGAGATCGAGCACCAGACCGGGGCGGATGACGCCGCCCACGGCGGGGATTTCGCGGCCCCGGCCCAACTGCCGGGTCAGCGCATCATAGCGCCCGCCGGTCGCCACCGGCGGCAGGTCGGGGCGTTGCTCCGCATGGAACCCAAAGACGAAGCCATCGTAATATTCCATCTGCGTGCGCCCGTAGCTGGCCTCGAAATCAAGCTGCGTCACGTCAAGCCCGCGCGCGGCAAGCGCGTCGAGGCGGCGCGCCAGACGGTCCACGGCGGGGACGATGGCGGGCAGGTCCACGGCGATGTCGCGCAGGTTTTCGAGCGCGTTGGGGCAGGTCTCGCGCACCGCGAGCAGCGCGTCGAGCAGCTCCACCTCGGTGCCCGAGAGCGGGCCTGCGGCGGCATCCTCGTGCAGGGCCTTGATGCGCGCGGCGATCTCGTCGGGGCCGCGCAGCCCCATCAGGGGTGCTGCCCCGGCCATCGGGTCGCTCGCCGCCAGGAGCGCCGCGCGCGCCTCGGGCACGGGCGTGCGGCCCGCGTAACGGTCGATCAGCGCGCGAAACCGGCGCGGACGCCAGATATGGCGCAAAAGGGCCGTCTTGCGCGCCCCGGTCGTGCGCAGCCCCGCGACGGCGGCCATCAGGATACCGATATCGCCGGTGGCCGCGCGCAGGCCCAAGGGGCGCAGGATGTCGCAAAAGAGCACGAAAACCTCGGCATCGGCGGCCTCGGGCGCCTCCCGCGCGAAAATCTCGAAGCCCACCTGAATATATTCGTTGGCGCGGCGCGCATCTTCCTCCTGACGGCGGAACACCTCGCCGGCATAGGTATAGCGGGCGGGCTCGGCCCCGTCGGTCATGTGCATCTGCACCACCGGCACGGTGAAATCGGGGCGCAGCATCTGCTCGCCGCGCAGCGTGTCCGAGGTCACGTAGGCGCGCGCGCGGATATCCTCGCCATAAAGGTCAAGCAGCACCTCGGCGGGTTGCAGGATCGCGGTTTCCACCGGCACGGCCCCCGCCGCCTCGAAAATGCCGCGCAGGCGGGCGGCCTCGGCCAGGATCGCGGCGCGTGGGGCCATCAGCCCTGCTCCGCAAGCAGTGCGCGCACCTTGTCCACAAGGGCGTCGCGCGGCACCTCATACTGGCTCGGGCGGTCCTTCCACTCCTCCAGCGTCGCGTTTTGCGCGATTTTCGCGCCAAGGATCAGGTCCTTGACCTGCACCACGCCGCGCGCAAACTCATCCTCGCCCGCGATGATCGCCACCGGGCTGCCGCGCCGGTCGGCATATTTCATCTGGTTGCCGAAATTCTTCGGGTTGCCGAGATAGACCTCGGCGCGGATACCCGCGCGGCGCAATTCGCCCACCATGGCCTGATAGTCGGCCATGCGCGCGCGGTCCATGACGGTGACAACCACCGGCCCCTGCGCCTCACCGCCCGCGCGCCCCTTGGCCTGAAGCGCGGCGAGCAGGCGATCGACGCCGATGGAGACCCCCACGGCCGGCACCTGCTGCCCGGTGAACCGCGCCACCAGATCGTCATACCGCCCGCCCCCCGCGACGCTGCCGAATTGACGGGGGCGGCCCTTTTCGTCCGTGATCTCGAAGGTCAGTTCCGCCTCGAAGACCGGGCCGGTATAGTAGCCGAGGCCGCGCACGACGGAGGGGTCGATCAAGATGCGGTCGGAGTGGTAGCCTTGAGCAGCGAGGAGATCACCGATTGCGACCAACTCATTAACGCCCTCACTACCCACACTTGACTCACCGCATAGGGATTTGAGATAAGATATTACTGCGAAATTCCAAGCTTTTTGGGGATCTTTCGTCGCTGTGGTTGCCATTTCAACTGCACTCGCTGCGATTGCCTCGATACCGTCCTTTGCATCCGAAAGTGAAAACTTCCCTTCGAATGCAAACGAGAGCGCCTCGGTCGCTTGAACAAACAGCAGTATTGTCTCTATTTGCTTAAAATCGAGTCCTGCGCCTGCGGTGAAATCACCGCTATCATCTTTTCGACCCGCACCCAAAAGAGCACTGACACCCTCGGTCCCTAAACGGTCCAGCTTGTCAATCGCGCGAAGAACAATCCCACGTTCTTCTGCAAAGCGTTCTGGCTCAGCGGGATCAAGCAACCCCGCAACCTCCAACACCCCGTTCAAAACCTTCCGGTTATTCACCCGCACCACGTAATCGCCGCGCTCGATCCCCACCTCTTCCAGACAATCCGCCAGCATCGCGCAGATCTCGGCATCCGCTGCCATGCTGCTCGTGCCGACCGTATCCGCATCGCATTGATAGAACTGCCGAAACCGCCCCGGCCCCGGCTTCTCGTTGCGCCACACGGGGCCCATGGCGTAGCGGCGGTAGGGGGTGGGCAGGTCGTTGCGGTGCTGCGCGTAGACGCGGGCCAAGGGCGCTGTCAGGTCATAGCGCAGCGCCAGCCATTTCTCGTCCTCGTCCTGCCAGGCAAAGACGCCCTCGTTGGGCCGGTCCACGTCGGGCAGGAACTTGCCAAGCGCCTCGACCGTCTCCACCGCGCTGCTTTCCAGCGCGTCGAACCCGTAGCGATGATAGACCCCGGCGATGGCGCGCAGCATCTCGGCGCGCTCAACCACGTCGGCGCCGAAATAATCGCGGAAGCCCTTGGGGGTTTCGGCCCTCGGGCGGGGGGTCTTGGCGGGTTTGGCCATGGGGTCTGGTCCTTCGCGGGGAACTCGCGGCGCGGTCTAGCCGAAGGGACAGGCGGGGGCAAGGTTGACCGGGGCACAGTTGACCGGGACGTGGCAGGCGCGTATGCCCGCGCCATGACCGGGATCGAGGAAAGACTGGCCCATCTCATCCGTGCCGTCGATGACCTCTCCGAGGTGGTCGCGCGGCAGGACCGCGAGATCGAGCGGCTGCGCACGACGGTGGCCCTGCTCAGCCGCCGCGAGGCGGAGCGGTCGCGCGAGGGCGAAGGCGGCATCATGCTCGGCGACGAGCGCCCGCCGCATTACTGAGCGGGGTTTTCAGCCACTGCCGCTTCGTCGCCCCGCGAGATACGCCGTGCGCGTCACCCTCGGGCGTGGTCCGAGGGTCTCTGGCCCGCAAGAGATCCCCGCCAGATCCCCGCCTGCGCGGGGATGACGGGGCACCGGTTTCGCGCGCGTCTTTCCCCCAGCCTTCACGCCCCCAGCTAGCGCTTGCCCCGGGGCCGGGGCGCGGCTAGGCTCTGCCTCACACCGGGCCGGATGAGCCCAGGAAACAAGGAAGGGAGATCACCATGACCAGACTGACCGGACTGGCGCTTGCCGCGCTGATGGCCTCGACGGCCCTGCCTGCCACCGCCGAGACCCTGAGATGGGCACGCGCGGGGGATTCGCTCACGCTCGATCCGCACGCGCAGAACGAGGGGCCGACGCATACGCTGGCCCACCAGATCTACGAACCGCTGATCATCCGCGACATGACCGGCGCCTTCGAGGCCGCACTTGCGACCGATTGGGCGCCCAAGGCGGACGATCCGACCGTCTGGGTCTTCACCCTGCGGCAAGGCGTCAAATACCACGATGGCGCGGATTTCACCGCCGAGGATGTCGTGTTCTCCATCAACCGCGCCAAATCCGACAATTCGCGGATGAAGGAATTGCTGTCCTCGGTCGTCGAGGTGCGCGCGGTGGATGATCACACCGTCGAATTCGTCACCGACGGGCCGAACCCGATCCTGCCGTCGAACCTCACCAACCTCTTCATCATGGACAAGGGCTGGACCGAGGCCAATGGCGCGGTCGAGGTGCAGAACATGGATGCGGGCGAAAGCACCTTCGCCGCCACCAACACCAACGGCACCGGCGCCTACAAGCTTGTGAGCCGCGAACCGGACGTGAAGACGGTGCTGACGCGCAACGAGGATTATTGGGGCAAGGGCCAGTTCCCGCTCGACGTGAGCGAGATCGTCTATACCCCGATCCAGAACGCCGCCACGCGGGTGGCCGCCATCCTCTCGGGCGAGGTGGATTTCATCCAGGACGTGCCGGTGCAGGATCTCCAGCGCGTGGCCGCCACCGACGGCCTTGTCGTCAAGACCGCCCCGCAGAACCGGACGATCTTTTTCGGGCTGAACCTCGGGCCGGACGATATCGCCAACGACAATGTCGAGGGCAAGAACCCGCTGTCGGATGTGCGCGTGCGCCGGGCGATGAACCTTGCGCTCAACCGCGACGCCATCAAACAGGTGGTGATGCGCGGCCAGAGCCAGCCCGCAGGCATCATTTCGCCCCCCTTCGTCAACGGCTGGACCGAGGAGATGGACCGGATCGAGACCGATGTCGCGCAGGCCAAGGCGCTGATGGCCGAGGCGGGCTATGGCGACGGGTTCTCGATCCAGCTTGATTGCCCGAATGACCGCTACATCAACGACGAGGCGATCTGTCAGGCCGCCGTCGGCATGTTCGGCCAGATCGGTGTCACGGTGAACCTCGATGCCAAGCCCAAGGCGCAGCATTTCCCGCTGATCTCTTCCGGCGGGACGGATTTCTACATGCTGGGCTGGGGTGTTCCGACCTATGACAGCGAGTATATCTTCAACTTCCTCGTGCACACGCGCGGTGAGCAGCGCGGAAGCTGGAACGGCACCGGCTATTCCAACCCTGAGCTTGACGCCAAGATCGTGAGCCTGTCGTCGGAAACCGATCTGGACAAGCGCAACGCCACCATCGCCGATATCTGGGGCACGGTTCAGGACGAGGTGCTCTATCTGCCGATCCACCACCAGGTTCTGAACTGGGGGATGACGGACAAGGTTGGCATCGAGGTCAGCCCCGAGGACGACCCGAAGATGAAATACTTCACCATGAAGTGATCGAAACCGGGCGGCGGACACCCCGCCGCCCGATCCTTGGAAGGGGTGCGCGATGCTGGCCTATATCCTCCGCCGTGTCGGGCAATCGGTGCTGGTGCTGCTGGTCGTGGGGCTGGTGGCCTTTGCCATGTTCCGCTTTGTCGGCGACCCGGTCGACGCGATGCTGGGGCAGGAGCGCACCCAGGCCGATATCGAGCGGCTGACCGCCGAGCTTGGCCTCGACCGGCCCTTTCCGGTGCAATACTGGAAATTCCTCAATCAGGCCGCGAAGGGCAATTTCGGGCTGAGCTACCGGCAGGGGCGGCCCGTCACCGATATCCTGTTGGAGCGCGCGCCCGCCACGCTGGAGCTGGCCTTCGTGTCGGGGATCATGGCGCTGGTGGGGGGCATCGCGCTTGGCGTCTTTACCGCGATAAGGCGGCGGGGCGTGGCCGCCAATGTGATCATGACCGTGTCGCTGATCGGCGTGTCGCTGCCCACCTTCCTTATCGGTATCCTGCTCATCTATATTTTCGCGGTCGAGTTGAAATGGCTGCCCAGTTTCGGGCGCGGCGAGGTGGTCCGCATCGGTGGCTGGACCACCGGGTTTCTCACCGAAAGCGGCCTCAAGGCGATCATCCTGCCTGCGATCACGCTGGGGCTTTATCAGATGACGCTGATCATGCGGCTGGTGCGCACCGAGATGCTGGAGGTGCTGCGCATGGACTATATCCGCTTTGCCCGTGCGCGGGGCCTGCGCGAGAAATCGGTCAATTTCCGCCACGCGCTCAAGAACACCATGGTGCCGGTGATCACCGTGACGGGGCTGCAACTGGGGTCCATCATCGCCTTTGCGATCATCACCGAGACCGTGTTTCAATGGCCCGGCGTGGGGCTCCTTTTCATCAACGCGGTGCAATTCGTCGATATCCCCGTCATGGCGGCCTATCTGATGCTGATTTCGGTGATGTTCGTGGGCATCAACCTCATCGTCGATCTGCTCTATTTCGCCATTGACCCGCGCCTGCGGCTCGATCGCGGCACGGAGGCCAAGGCATGAGCGACGAGGCCCTGACACCCCCCGCCGCCCCCTCGCGCCTGCGCCGCGCCTGGGAGAGCGATCTGATCTGGTCGTTCCGCCACGCGCCGGTGGCGATGGCCGCAACTGCGGTGGTTCTGATCCTTGTTCTGGCGGCCGTCTTCGCCCCCCTCATCGCGCCGCACAACCCGTTCAACCCCGCTACGCTCAACCTGATGAACGGGTTTACCGCGCCGATGGAACCCAATGCCTTTACCGGCGAGGTGTTCCTGATGGGCACCGATGATCAGGGCCGCGACGTGTTCTCGACCATCCTTTACGGGATGCGGATCTCGCTTTTCGTGGGCTTCGCCGCGGTGATGCTGGCGCTGCTGATCGGGGTCACGCTGGGGCTGCTGGCGGGCTATCTCGGCGGCTGGACCGAGACCATCATCATGCGCGTGGCCGATGTGCAGCTGACCTTTCCGGCGATCCTTGTCGCCATGCTGATCTTCGGCATCGCCAAGGGGATCACCCCGCCCGAGCACCGCGACCAGATGGCGATCTGGGTGCTGATCCTCGCCATTGGCCTCAGCGACTGGGTGCAGTTCGCGCGCGTGGTGCGCGGCGCGACGATGGTGGAGAAAAGCCGCGAATACGTGCAGGCGGCGCGGCTCATCGGGCGCACGCCCGTCTCGATCATGCTGCGCCATATCCTGCCCAATGTGCTCAACCCGGTGCTGGTCATCGCCACGATCTCGCTGGCACTGGCGATCATCGCCGAGGCGACGCTGTCGTTTCTGGGCGTCGGCGCGCCGCCCACGCAACCCTCGCTCGGCACGCTCATTCGCATCGGTCAGGGGTTCCTCTTTTCAGGCGAGTGGTGGATCCTGCTTTTCCCGGCGATCACCCTGCTGGCGCTGGCGCTCTCGGTGAACCTGCTTGGCGACTGGCTGCGCGATGCGCTGAACCCGAGGTTGAGGTAGTGTTGTCTATCCGGCAGAACATAGCCACATCTCCGCTGGATCAAGCGGTGTGGCATAGTCGCGCGGGGGCCCGACCGCCGGGTGGGCGCAGCAACCTAATTGGTTCGCGCTTTATGGTGCCACATACTTCGACGGTTGAGCGGATCGCACCGTTGCAAAAGCGCCCGCCCGAGGGGGCGGTCGGGCGCTCGCGCGGCGGCGTGCAAGCACGCCTTGATTCCGCGCGGGGTCCAGTATCCGCCGACCCGTGCAGGCCTGTTGCGAGGTTATCACGATCCGTCCGCGGCATTCCTGAGCGTCACGCCAAATATGCACAATCCAAGGTTTGCCGCACATGACCACCCCCATCCTCTCCGTCCGAAACCTCACCGTGGAAATCCCCACAAGGCGCGGCGTTCTGCGCCCCGTGGACGGGATGAGCTTTGACATCGCGGCGGGCGAGACGCTGGGTGTGGTCGGCGAATCCGGCGCGGGCAAATCCATGACCGGCAATGCCGTCATCGGCCTCTTGGAGCGTCCCGCGCGGATCACCGGGGGCGAGGTGCGCCTCAAGGGCGCGCGCATCGACAACCTGCCCACCGAGGAGATGCGGCGCATTCGCGGCAAGCGGATCGGCATGATCTTTCAGGACCCGCTCACCTCGCTCAACCCGCTCCTGACGGTGGGTGAGCAGCTCTCGGAGACGATCCGCCTGCACCTTCGCGTGTCCGAGGCCGAGGCCCTGCGCCGCGCGGTGGCCGCACTTGACGAGGTGGGCATTCCGGCGGCGAAAGCGCGGATTGGCTCTTACCCGTTCGAGTTCTCGGGCGGCATGCGGCAGCGTGTGGTGATCGCGCTCGCGCTCTGCGCCGAGCCGGAACTTGTGATTGCCGACGAGCCCACCACCGCGCTCGATGTGAGCGTGCAGGCGCAGATCGTGGCCCTCCTGCGGCGGCTCTGCCGCGAGCGGGGGCTGGCGGTGATGCTGGTCACGCATGACATGGGCGTGATCGCCGAGGCCGTCGACCGGGTGGCGGTGGTCTATGCCGGACGGCTGGCCGAGATCGGGCCGGTGCGCGCGGTGATCCAGAACGCCGCGCACCCCTACACGGCGGGGCTGATGGCCTCGACCCCGCTGGCGAGCGTCGGGCGGGAGCGCCTGCGGCAGATCCCCGGTGCCATGCCGCGCCTCGATGCGCTGCCCGATGGCTGCGCCTTTCACCCGCGCTGCGAGCGGGCCGATGCGCAATGCCTCCAGGACCCTGCGCCCACGGTCACGGGCTGCGGTGGACGCGCGGCCTGTTGGCATCCTTTGACACACTCCGCCGCCGAGGACGTGGCATGAGCGCGCTCATTTCGGTGAAAAACCTTACCCGCGTTTTCGACGTGTCGAAACCCTGGCTCAACCGGGTGATCGAGCGGCTGCCGAAGGCGCATCTCACGGCCGTTTCGGATGTCTCTTTCGAGGTGCCGGAAAAATCCGTCTATGCGCTTGTGGGCGAAAGCGGATCGGGCAAATCCACCATCGGCAAGATGGTGGTGGGCCTCTTGCGGCCCTCGTCGGGCGCGGTCGAGGTGGACGGGGTGGATCTGGCCAATTCGCATGATACCGGGGCCGTGGCGCGGGTGCGCGCGGATATCCAGATGATCTTTCAGGATCCCTTCGCCTCGCTCAACCCGCGCTGGCGGGTGCGCAGCATCATCGAAGAGCCGGTGTCGGTGCAGGGCGGCGACACGCAGGGCCTTGCCGAGCGGCTGCTGGAGCAGGTGGGTCTTGCGGCGATTGATGCCGACAAATACCCGCACGAGTTTTCCGGTGGCCAGCGACAGCGCATCTGCATCGCCCGCGCACTGGCGTCCGAGCCGCGCATCATCGTCTGCGACGAACCCACCTCGGCGCTTGACGTGAGCGTGCAGGCGCAGGTTCTCAACCTGATGAGCGACCTGCGCGAGGAGTTTGGCCTGACCTATCTTTTCATCAGCCACGATCTGACCGTGGTGCAGCACATGGCCGATGTGATCGGCGTGCTCTATCTCGGGCGGCTGGTCGAGGAAGCGCCGCGCGAAGAGCTTTTCACCAGCCCGCGCCACCCCTACACGCAAATGCTCTTTGCCGCAGCACCGCGCATGGACGGGTTCGGCCGCGAGATCGAGCCGCCCAAGGGCGAGATCCCCGACCCGATCAACCCGCCCTCGGGCTGCGCCTTTCACCCGCGCTGCCCCATCGCTGTCGACCGCTGCCGGCGCGAGCGCCCGGAGATGCGCAAACTGGGCGGCGCGCGCGTGGCCTGTCATCTGGCGGAATAGCGCGCCCTACCGGCGCGGGGCAAAGCGGATAAGCTGCGCGCCCCGTGGCGTGGTGGTGCGATAGACCACAAGGTCCGGCAAGGCGATGCCAAGCCGCGCGCGCCCAAGTTCGGGCGTCCAGCGCAGGCCCGTGGCCAGGCAATTCGCGGTGGCACCCGTGTAATCACCGCGCGCCCGCACCCGCCGGAACGCGCCAGGATCGACATCGAGACGCTGCCGCCCGAGTGTCACAGCCGCCTCCGCGAGAACCGCACGCCCCAGCGGCCCGGTCTGCGCCACCTGCACCGGCAGGTCCGACCACGCGCCACAAAGCGCGGCCTCTCCGTTCACCGCAACGATCTCGGCGGCCAGCCGCAGCCCGCCGCCGCTGTTGTAACGCCCTTCCACCACCGTCGCCAGCGACGAGAGCGGCACCGTTCCGATCTGGCGGCGCAGCAGCGGGATCACCTCGAGCGCGCCGCTCATCGCACCCGTGCCGGTCTGGCGAAACCCCACCCGGTTGCCGAGCGTGTCGCGGTTTCCCGGCTGGATCGTCCGGCGCGGCAGGAACACCTCGGGCACAAGCCCCGCGCGCCAGGGCAGATCGACGCGGCGGCAAACTGCGGGCGCGCCCGCATAATCAAGGCGCGGCGCAACCTTCGGCATGAAGCCCAGATCCTGCGCGGTTCGCCGCCCGTCCACATAGACGCTGGCCAGGGACAGGCTCCGGCGCGCCTCTCCCACGGTTACGGCGGCGAGCGCCGCACTTTCTGCCCAGACCCCGCACAGCGCGGTGCCGCCGCTTGCCGTGCGCCGCAACTCCGCCGCCACGGTCATGCCGCCACCGATGTCATAGCTGCCATGGGCCAGCGTGACGTGCTCGCTCAGCCGCACCTCCGATGCCGCCGCTGCACTGCCAAGGGCGGCCATCAATCCGATCATCGAGAGCAGGCGCATGGCGGGTCCTCCGGCATCAGCCTTCAGCCTAGCAGACCCGCGCCCGCCCCTCAATTCATCCCGCACGCGCCAGAAGCGCCTCTTCCACCATGCGGTCGGCCATCGGCGCGGGGCTTGTCCCCTCGCCCGCCGCGCGCGCCAAGAGCCGCTCCATCGTGGCGCGCATCGCCGCCAACCGCTCCTCGACCCAGGGCCCCCGGTCGCCGATGCGCAGAATCTCGGCGGCCACGTTGATGATCCCGCCGCCATTGGCCACGTAATCGGGCAGATAGAGAATGCCGCGCGCATGGAGCGCGTCCGCGTCCTCGGGCGTGGCCAGCTGATTGTTGGCCGCACCACAGACCATGGCCGCGCGGATCTCCGCGATGCTTGCCGCGTTGAGCACCCCGCCGATGGCGCAGGGCGCGAATACATCCGCTTCAACGGCGTGGATCGCCATGGGCGACACCTCCCGCGCGCCGAAGGCGCGCACCGTCTCGGCCACGCGCACCGGGTCCATATCCGCCACGATCAGCCGCGCACCCGCCTCGTCAAGCAACCGGCACAGATGCCAGCCGACATGGCCCAGCCCCTGCACCGCCACCGTGCGCCCCGCGAGGTCATCGCTGCCCCAGAGCCGCGCCGCGCCTGCGCGCATCGCCCCCAGCACCCCCCGCGCCGTCACCGGCGAGGGATCACCGCTGGCATGCGCCCCGCTGTCGAGCCCCGCGACAAAGCGCGTGCCGCGCGCGATTTCGGCCATATCCTCGGGCGACATGCCCATATCCTCGGCGGTCCAGTAGCGCCCGCCAAGTGCATCAATGGCCCGCCCCATGGCCCGCAAGAGCGCGGGGGTCTTGTCGCGCGCCGCATCGCCCATGATCACCGCCTTGCCCCCGCCAAGCGGCAAACCGGCGGCCGCGTTCTTGTAGCTCATCCCGCGCGCAAGGTTCAGCACATCGGCAAGCGCGGCCTCGTCGCTCTCATAGGCGCGCATCCTGAGGCCCCCCGCCGCCGGCCCAAGCCGGGTGGAGTGCAGCGCGATGAACCCGCAAAGGCCGCTGTCGCGATCCTCGACGCGGTAAACTTCTTCATGGGTGGCAGATGCCAGACGTGTCAGCATGGTGGAATCCTCCTTGCATCCAAGGTAGAAGCAAAGCAGCGCCGAAAAACTGCAAACCTTGCTCAATTCGGCGTGAGTTTTGGGGATTTCCGCCAAGAAGGCCCGGAGAATTGGAAAAAATGGACAGGATCGACCGCAGGATCGTCGCCGCGCTGCAACGCGACGGGCGCGCGCGTCTCGCCGATCTCTCGACCGAGGCGGGGCTTTCGCCCACGCCGCTCGCGCGCCGCATTGCCCGGCTGGAGGCTGACGGCGTGATCACCGGCTATGGCGCGCGCGTCGATCAGGCGCGGCTCGGCCTGCCGCTCAACATCTTCGTTTTCGTGGAGCTTGAACATCACAGCCGCGACGCGATCCGCGCCTTCGAGGACCGGCTGCGGCGCTTCGACGAGGTGATGGAATGCTACCTCATGACCGGCACGCGCGATATTCTCCTGCGCGTGGTGGCCGCCGACCTCACCTCTTTCGACCGGTTTCTGGAGGATGGCCTGATGCAGACGCCCGGCATCCGCGCCCTGCGGTCAAGCTTTGCCCTGCGCACCATGATCCGGCGCGATGCGCTGCCCGAGGTCTGAGGCGATGGTGCATTTTGACGTGATCGTGGTGGGGGCGGGTCCCGCGGGCGCTGCGGCGGCGTTCCGTGCGGCGCGTGCGGGGCTTTCCGTGGCCCTCGTGGACCGCAAGACATTTCCGCGCGACAAGCTCTGCGGCGGCCTTGTGACCGGTCGCGCACGTGCGCATTATGCCGATATCTTCGGACACCCCATGCCCTTTGCCCCCGAGGAGCGCAAGACGGTGGTGGCGTTCCACCATCGCGGCCGCCCAGCCGGGGTCATCGCCGATGCGCCCCCGCTCTGCGCCACCATGCGCCGCGAGATGGATGCAGCACTTTGCGCCCAGGCACTTGGCGCCGGGGCGCAGGACTTCACCGGGCAGGGTGTGGCGACGCTCGATACCGCCACGCGCCGCCTCACCCTCAGCACCGGCCCGGTGCTCGGCTACGGCGTGCTCATCGGTGCGGACGGGGTCAACAGCCAGATCGCACGCGCGCTTTTCGGCCAGAGCTTCGATCACGCGCGCATCGGCTTCGGGCTGGAAATCGAGGCGGACGCGCCGCAGATCGACCGCGACACCATCCGCATCGACCTTGCCGCCGCAGCTTGGGGGTATGGCTGGGCCTTCCCCAAGCGGCAGTCCACCACCATCGGCGTGGGCGGCCTTCTGGGGAAAAACCCCGACCTGAAACGCGCCATGGCCGCCTATTGCGACATGCTCGGACTGAAGGTCCCCGAGGCCGGTTTCAAGGGCCAGTTCCTGCCCTTCGGCGATGTGCGCGCCCATCCCGGTCGCGGCGCGGTGCTGCTTGCGGGCGACGCGGCGGGGCTCGTGGATCCGATCACCGGCGAGGGGATCGGTCATGCCATGGCCAGTGGCGGCATGGCAGCACACGCAGCCGTCGACGCGCTTGGCCGTGGTCGTCCCGACACGGCGATCACGCTCTACAGCACGGCGCTGCGCCCGCTGCACCGCGATCTGCGGATGGCCCGGCTCCTGCGCCCGCTCCTCTATCTGCCCGCGACCGAACCGGCCTTTGCCCATGCCTTCGCCCGCTCCACCACGCTGCGGCGGATGTTTCTTGCGCAGATGGCCGGCGAGGCGGAGTATTCGGGCATCCTCTGGCGGCTCGCGCTGCGCCTGCCGCGCTTTGGCCTCACCATGCTTCAGCGCCGCAGGATCGAGGAATAGAGCATCAGCCCGTAATCGCCCAATTCCCGCTCGATCCGCGCCCAGAGCGCCCCCATCGCCAACGGGTCGGTGCCGGTGGCCTGCGCAATCTCGCTCAGGCTGCGCCGCCCGTCCACCGCCGCGATCAGGCGCGCGGCCTCGCGCGGCAGCGTCAGCCGCGCGTTCAACCCGCCAAACCCCAGCTTCGGGCCTTGGCCCGCCGCCACCGCGCGCGCCAGATCGGCGGCGCGCGCGCCCTTGAGATGCGGCACCAACGCCCGGTTGGTGCCTTTCGCGGGGCCGCGCGCCTCGGTGGCGCGCACGGCATAGCCCACATGGGTCTTGATCGTGCCGTTGAGCTTCTCGGCCACCGCCATGCGCGCCACCGGATCGAGAGGCGCGGGCGCGTCGGCAATCCGCGCCAGATCGTAGAGCGCGGGCATGGTAAAGCCCGACAGGTGCCAGCCCGTCCCTTCCAGCATCGCCATCAGCGCCGCCACGTCAAAGGCGCGGTCCTGTGAATGCAACAGCAGGTCGTAGAACCCCGCGTCGCTCTGCTTGTGATCGCCCAGATTGGGATTGCAGGCAAAGGGATGCCCCTCGGGCAAACCCGCCACCAGTTTCTTCGCAGCCCTCAGCCGCGCCTCGGGGGCCATGCCCTCGAAGAGGGTTCCGAATGCCTCCTGCAACGGGTAGACGCCTGACCGGCCATAGGGCGCATAGACCATGAAGCCCATCCCGCCCCCCGGTGCCAGCGCCGCCAGCAACGCACGAAACCCCGCCGCCGGGTCGGGCAGGTGATGCAGCACCCCGCAGCAGTCGATATAATCGAACGCACCATACTCGGCAGCGTCCAGCAAGCTGCCGGTCACGAACTCTATCCCCGTGAGCCCCCGCACCCGCGCCCGTTCCTCGGCGATGGCGCGCGACGCGGTCGAGAGATCCAGATAGATGATCTCGGCCACCCGCCCGGCATCCGTCATCTGTTGCGCCAGTTGAACAAGCGCGTCGCCGGTGCCGCCGCCCGCCACCAGCACGCGCAGGGGCCTTGACCAGTCGCGTGCGCCCTGAAACACGAAATGATCCACCTCGAGCACATGCGAGGGCGAGCCGGTGATCAGCCGCTTGCGCTCGTCCTCGGGATCGCGCGCCGGATAGGGATAGGCCTCGTATTGCGCGCGGACCCCGCTCATTGCGCGCCCCGGTTCATCGTTCCGAAAATACTCAACTCCCGCCCCTCAGTCGAAAAGCTTGCGCAGCTTCTTGATCGCCTTGTCCTCGATCTTCTGCTGGATCGCGTCCTGTGTGCTCTGGCCCTCCTCGGGGGTGACGCCAAGCCGCTGCTGCACCTCGCGTTCCAGTCGTTCCTCGGCCTCCTTTTCCAGCGCCTCGCGCTCGGCCTTGAGGTTCATCTCGAGCGCCTTTTCCAGATCGGGCGTGATCTTGGGGTTGTCCCATGACCCTTTGATGCGCACCGGAATGGCAAAACCGCGCGTGGTCTCCCCCTCGAGCAGCACCGGGGTGAAGAGATAGTCGATATCGCGCGCCCCAAGTCCGATGCGCCCCCGGCCCTCGGCCCGCGCCAGCGGCAGTGTCATCGCCAGATCCTGATTGAGGAGGTTGCCGCCCTCCATGGTAAAGGACGCGCTCATCGCGTCGAATATCGTCGTGCCGCCCGTCACATCGCCCGACCGCATCAGCCGGTCGAGATCAAAGCCCGAGATCACGCCGCGCCCGGTGGCCGCGCGCCCCTTGCCGCTGAGGCTTTTCATGATCGCATCGACCGACGCGCCCGCCCCGAGGAAACTGACCTCCCCCGAGGCGGAGGCGGCGAAGCGCGTGATCCCCATCGCATCGGCGAGGAACCGCTCGAGGTTGATGTCCTCGGCCCGCGTCGTGCCACCCACCGACAGGCCCGACCGGTTGTTGACGACGAACTCGCCGGTCACCAGCCCGTCATAGGCGCGCACCTCGCGCAGCTCGAACACCGCGCGCGACCGATCAAGCGTCATCAGCGCACGGGTCTTGCCCAGTTTCAGATCGCCCAGATTGACGCTTTCGGCGACAAGGGCCATCTCGCCATTGGCGGCCGCCAGCCCGCTTGCGTCGATCCGCTCGGTTGACCAGCCCGAGGCGCTGCCGCCACCTCCGCCGGTCTGATCCGCCCCGGCCAGTTTCGACAGATCGAGCGCACCGGCGTTCAGTTGCGCGTTGAAGCGCGGCACGTCGCCCGAAAGGTCAAGATCGACAGCCCCGCTCAGGCTGTTGCCGCCAAGGCCAAGCGCCATGTCGCGCACCGCCACCTGCGTGCCCTCGGTCACCGTCAGGTCGGCACGGCCCTTGACGCTCTGCCCGAGAGTCTGCGGCAGATCCACGCCGCCGACACCAAGTGCCGCCAGAAACGCGCCCGTGTCGCCGATATCGAGATCAAGCCGACCCTGCGCCTCGGGGCGCAGCCCCGCGCGCCCGGCAAAGGCCACGGAACCGCCCCCCGCCGAGAGCGTGGCCGAAACCCCGGTCACCCCGCCGTCGAGAAATGCGCCCACCTCATCCAGATGACCCGAGACCGCCACCGGCCCGCCGCCGCGCCGGAATGCGGCCTTGAGCGTCGCGGTGCCGTCATAGTCCGGCCAGCGCAGATCGAGATCGAGATCGGAGATTTCCTGCACCTCGCCGGTGCCGTGATCGATGAGCGAGAGCCGCGCGCCGGTGATCAGCGCCCGGTCGAGCGTCAGGCCAAGCCGCTTGGATTGCGCCGGCGTGCCCGCCTCGGACTGCCCCGAGGGGGCCACCCCCTCGACACCAAGCGCCCAGTTCACGCGCCCGTCGGCGGCGCGCTCCAGCCGGATCTCGGGATTGACCGCCTCCAGCCCGGTGATGCGGATATCCCCGCCCCAAAGCACGCGTGGATCGACGCCCAGCTTGAAGCTTTCGGCGCGCAGCATCGGACCCCTGTCGGACCAGTCCGCATTGGCGATCTCCACCGCGCCGGTCGAGACACCCAGCACCGGATAAAGGCTCAGCCGCGTCTCGCCGCTCATGGTGACGGTGCGGCCCGTGGCCTTGGTGATCTGCTCGGCGGCGATCCTGGCGATCCGTTCTCCGGGCAGGAAAAACAGCGCCCCCAGCACAAAGGCCGCGAGCACCGCCACAAGCCCCATCAACCGCACGATCCACCGCATGAGACACCCCTTCTTGCCAGCCCCCCTGAGTCTAGGGCCGGCGACCCCCGGACGGCAACCGCTTTTGCCCTTCCCGCGCGCGGTCGTGACCGCTATATCGCGCCTCATGTCGCAAAACCCGCCCGATCTTCGCCCCGACCTCGCGCCGCGCGCGCGCCTGCCCGAGATGGCCCGCGAGGGCCAGCCGAGGATCGGCATGGTCTCGCTCGGTTGTCCCAAGGCGCTTGTTGACAGCGAGCGCATCCTCACGCGCCTGCGCGCCGAGGGGTACGGCATCTCGCCCGATTACGCGGGCGCCGATGCGGTGATCGTCAACACCTGCGGCTTTCTCGACAGCGCCAAGGCCGAAAGCCTTGAGGCCATCGGCGAGGCGCTGCGCGAGAACGGTCGTGTGATCGTCACCGGCTGCCTCGGGGCAGAGCCTGACTATATCACCGGGGCGCACCCCCGCGTTCTGGCCGTGACCGGCCCGCATCAATATGAACAGGTTCTCGATGCCGTGCATCTGGCGGTCCCGCCCTCGCCCGATCCGTTCATTGACCTGCTGCCCGCCTCCGGCGTGCGCCTGACCCCGCGCCATTACAGTTATCTCAAGATTTCAGAGGGTTGCAACCACAAGTGCAAGTTCTGCATCATCCCCGACATGCGCGGGCGTCTGGTCAGCCGCCCCGCTCATGCGGTGATCCGCGAGGCTGAAAAGCTGGTTGAAAGCGGCGTGCGCGAACTTCTGGTCATCAGCCAGGACACCTCCGCCTACGGCGTCGATATCAAACACGCCGAAGCGAACGGCCACCGCGCCCATATCACCGATCTGGCGCGCGGTCTGGGGTCATTGGGCGCCTGGGTCCGGCTGCATTACGTCTACCCCTACCCGCATGTGCGCGACCTCATCCCGCTGATGGCGGAAGGGCTGGTGCTGCCCTATCTCGACATTCCCTTCCAGCACGCCCATCCCGACACGCTCCGGCGCATGGCGCGGCCCGCGGCGGCGGCCAGGACACTGGACGAGATTGCCGCATGGCGCGCCATCTGTCCCGACATCGCCCTGCGCTCGACCTTCATCGTGGGCTATCCCGGCGAGACCGAGGCGGAATTCCAGACACTTCTGGATTGGCTCGATGAGGCGCAGCTCGACCGGGTCGGCTGCTTCAAATACGAGGACGTCGCCGGGGCCCGCTCCAACGCCCTGCCCGATCATCTGCCCGAAGAGATCAAGCAGGACCGCTGGGATCGCTTCATGGAAAGGGCGCAGGCCATTTCCGTGGATAAACTTGCGGCGAAGGTTGGCTCCCGACAAGCGGTGATCGTGGACGATATCGACGAGGATGGCGTGGCCACCTGCCGCACCAAGGCCGATGCGCCCGAGATCGACGGCAATCTCTTCATCGACGAGGGCACCGAGGCGCTGAGTGTCGGCGATATGGTCACCGTCGAAGTGGACGAGGCCGGAGATTATGACCTCTGGGGCGTGCTCGTCTGAGACCCATCACCTCTGTTGCCCTGCCGCGCGTTCCGCGTCATGATGCGCGCCTGAGGGGATCGGATCATGCGCAAGTTTCTGGTGGTGCTCGACGACAGCCGCGAATGTCTCAACGCGATGCGGTTCGCCGCGATGCGCGCTGCCCATACCGGTGGCGGGGTGGCGATCCTGTCGGTGATCGCGCCCGAGGAGTTCAACCACTGGATCGGTGTCGGCGATCTCATGCGGCAGGAGGCGCGCGAGCGCATCGAGGCGCATTTCGAGGTCTTTGCCAAGTGGATGCGTGACAAGCAGGGCATCGACCCCGAACTTGTGATCCGCGAGGGCGAGGCCGTGCCCGAGATCATCGCCCATGTGCAGGACGACCCGGACATCGGCGTGCTCGTTCTTGGGGCCGCCTCAAGCAAGAAGGGGCCGGGCCCGCTTGTCACCCAACTGACGCGCAACGCGGGCACGCTGCCGGTGCCGATCACCATCGTGCCCGGCGACCTGTCCAAGGAACGGCTTGAGGCAATCACCTGAGCGGGCACCTGAGCGGACAGAGTTTAGAACCGTTCCAAACCTTGACTCGGGGCACCGCGGCGCGCATATCTCAAGAAGCGAACAAAAAGGGGCGTTGCCATGTTCATCCAGACCGAATCCACCCCCAATCCGGCCACGCTCAAATTCCTGCCCGGTCAGGCGGTGCTTGGCACGGGCACGGCCGATTTCCCGAGCGCAGAGGGGGCCGATGCCTCGCCGCTGGCGACACGCATCTTCAAGGTGCCCGGGGTGACGGGCGTGTTTCTCGGCAATGACTTCGTCACCGTCACCAAGGCGGAAGCGACCGAATGGGACCATGTGAAACCGGCCATTCTGGGTGCCATCATGGAGCATTACCAATCCGGCCAGCCGGTCATGTCGGGCGAGGGCGGCGGTGCCTCGGGCCATGCCGCGCATAGCGGCGAGGATTCCGAGATCGTCAACCAGATCAAGGAGTTGCTTGATACCCGCGTGCGCCCTGCCGTGGCGCAGGATGGCGGCGACATTACCTTTCACGGGTTCGAGCGCGGCGTCGTCTACCTTCATATGCAAGGTGCCTGCGCAGGTTGCCCCTCGTCCACGATCACGCTCAAGATGGGGATCGAGAACCTGCTGCGTCACTACATCCCCGAAGTGACCGAGGTGCGCCCTGTCGGGATCTGACCCCCTCGTTCTGGGCTTTGACACATCGGCCGCGCATTGCGCGGCCGCTTTGCTTGGCGGCGGGCGTGTGCTGGTGACGCGCGCCGAGGAGATGGGGCGCGGGCAGGCCGAACGCCTCATGCCGCTTCTGGAGGAGGTGCTGGCCGAGGGCGGCGTCACATGGCGCGACCTTGCCCGCATCGGCGTGGGTATCGGACCCGGCAATTTCACCGGCATCCGCATTTCCGTCGCCGCCGCGCGTGGCCTCGCGCTGGCGCTCGACATACCCGCCATCGGTGTGAGCACATTTGACGCGATCCGTGCCGGGGGGGGGGCCGGCACGCCCGCTGTCCCGGCCCCGCACGGGATGGTGCATGTCGCCACCCCGGCGCTTCTGCCGGTCGAGAGCGTGGCGGACCCGCTCTGGCCGCCTGCGCCCGCCCTTCTCGCCCAGGCCATTGCACGGATTGCTCAAGACGCGCCAAACGACAGCCCGCCGCCCGCACCGCTCTACCTGCGCCCCGCCGATGCCGCGCCTGCCCGCGACGCGCCGCCGGCCCTTCTCGATGACGCCTGAGGCATTGGCCGACACCCATGCCCGCGCCTTTGCCGGTCAGGGGCGCGCATGGTCGGCGGCCGAGTTTGCCGCGCTGCTGGCCTCGCCCCATGTCTTTGTCAGTGGCGATGCGCGCGGCTTTGCCCTTGGCCGTGTCATCGCGGATGAGGCGGAATTGCTCACGCTGGCGACCGATCCCGGCCATCGCCGTCAGGGCCACGCCCGCGCCTGCCTGTGCGCCTTTGCCGCCGAGGCGCGCGCGCGCGGTGCCGAAACGGCGTTCCTCGAGGTGGCCGAGGACAACGCGGCGGCGCTGGCGCTTTATGCCGGTGCCGGGTTTGCGCAAACCGCCCGGCGGGAGGGCTATTACCCCGGCGGGCGCACGGCCGTGGTGATGCAAAAGCACCTGTGATCCGGCAAGCGCCGCCCGCCCGACAGTTTCGGCAATCACGAAACCTGAATCCGTATAACAAGAATTGATCGCCCGCCAGGCCCCGCGCAGCCGTCGCCCGCTTGCGTGACCCGCGCAGATAAGGCTATGGATATTCATGCAGATCTACCTTCCCATCGCCGAGGTATCGGTCAACGCCTTCCTGCTTCTGGGACTTGGCGGAATCGTGGGAATTCTGTCGGGCATGTTCGGCGTCGGCGGCGGCTTTCTGATGACGCCGCTGCTCTTTTTCATCGGCATCCCGCCCGCCGTCGCCGTGGCGACCGAGGCCAATCAGATCGTGGCCTCGTCATTCTCGGGCGTGCTGGCGCATCTGAGGCGCAAGACAGTCGATCTGAGGATGGGCACGGTGCTGCTTGTCGGCGGGCTGATCGGGGCCGCGATCGGTGTGGTCATCTTCAACTACCTGAAATCCCTGGGTCAGGTCGATCTTCTGGTCAAGCTCTGCTATGTCGTCTTTCTGGGTGTGATCGGCGCGATGATGTTCGTCGAGAGCCTGCGCGCGATCCGCCAGACCCGGCGCGGCGTGGCCCCCAAGCGCAAGAAACACGGTTGGGTGCATCGCCTGCCGCTCAAGATGCGGTTCCGAACCTCGGGCCTTTATATCTCGATCATTCCGCCGATGATCGTGGGCGTGAGCGTGGGCATCCTGGCCGCGATCATGGGGGTGGGCGGTGGCTTTGTCATGGTCCCGGCCATGATCTATATCCTTGGGATGCCGACAAAGGTGGTCGTGGGCACCTCGCTTTTCCAGATCATTTTCGTGACCGCCTTTACCACCTTGCTGCACGCCACGACCAACTTCACCGTCGATATCGCGCTTGCGGTCCTGCTGCTCGTCGGCGGGGTGATCGGGGCCCAGATCGGGGCGATGATCGGCACGCGGCTGCGGGCAGAGCAGTTGCGCATTCTTCTGGCGATCATGGTGCTCGCGGTCTGCGGCAAGCTGGCGCTTGACCTGCTGCTGATGCCGTCAGAGCTTTATTCCATTGCTTCCGGCGCGGGCGGGGGGCACTGATGCGGCTGCTGGCGCTTGCCCTGTGCCTTGCCGCCCTCCCCCTGAAGGCAGAAGAGGTGGTTCTGGGCCTGTCGAGCGACAAGGTGGCGATCACGGCCACCTTCGAGGGGTCGGAAATCCTTGTGTTCGGCGCGGTCAAGCGCGAGGTCGCGATTCCCGATATCCCGCTCGACGTGGTGATCACCGTGGCGGGACCATCCCTGCCGGTGAGCGTGCGGCGAAAGGATCGGCGCTTCGGCATCTGGGTCAATACCGACGAGGTGCGGCTGGATGCGGCCCCGACCTTTTACGCCGTCGCCACCACCGGGCCGCTCGATCAGGTTCTGACCAATACCGAGGACCTGCGCCACCGCGTGTCGATCCCGCGCGCGATACGCTCCGTGGGCGCGGCCAGCATGGCCGAGGATGTCGAGAATTTCACCGAGGCGCTCATTCGCATCCGGCGCGGGCAGGACGCCTATCAACTCTTGGAAAACACTGTCGCTCTCGACGAGCAGACGCTGTTCCGCACCGCGATCCGGCTGCCTGCGAACCTGACCGAGGGCATCTATCCCACGCGCATCTTCCTCACGCGCGAGGGGCGGGTCGTGTCGCAATTCGAGACGGCCATCGACGTGCACAAGGTCGGGCTGGAACGCTGGCTCTTCACGCTCTCGCGCGAGCAGCCGCTGGTCTATGGCCTTCTGTCGATTGCCATCGCGATCGCGGCGGGATGGGGGGCCTCGGCGGCGTTTCAGCTGCTGCGCCGGGGTTAAGGAAATTTCAGACAGGGCCGATGGACCATTTCGGCCCGGAATTGCGCCAAAACGCGTTACCGCCAGCCCTTGACCACGGTCTGACAGAGCAGCAGCAGATCAAGACAGAGCGTGCGGCGGCGCTGATAGATCAGGTCGAGCCGCGCCTTGCGCGGCACACAGGCACGGCAGTATATGGCGTCGGTCTCGGCGGCGCTGCGGCTCTGTGCCAGCAGCCGCGCCTCATGGGCGTGATAGCGCAGGGTTGCCAGCCCGGTCAGGCCGGGACGCGAGCGCAAGACCTGCGCATAGGTCTCCGGGAAGCGGTCCACATAGCTGCGCAACGGCGGGCGCGGGCCGACAAGGCTCAGATCGCCACGGATCACGTTCCACAATTGCGGCACCTCATCAAGATGGGTCCGCCTGAGAAGATGCCCGGCGCGGGTGATGCGATGCGCCTTGTCGCCGCCCGACACGCCCTGATCTGCCTCTGCCGGAGTCATGGTGCGGAACTTGAGAAGGAAAAACCCCTCGGTCGGCGTCTTCATCCGCTCGGACCGGAAGAAGACAGGCCGCCCATCCAGCACCAGCACGGCCAGCGCGGTGAGCGCCATCACTGGCGCCAGAAGCACCCCGAGGGCCAGCGCAAAGACAAGGTCGAAGGCGCGTTTCGCAGGCGTCATGAGGCAACCGCCCGCCATTGGCGGACCATCTCGCCGGGTGTGCTGTCCTCGGGGGCAAAGGCGTGGAGCGCGGCAAGCCGGGTGCAATCGAGGGTGATGCGCTGATGCGCCGTCGGAGAGGCGGGGCGGGGCCGGCTGCTTGCCCCCGCCGCCTGTGCCAGTGCGGCCATGGTCACGGGAGCGGGGGCCGCGATGTTGAGCGCGGATGGCAACGCTCCGTCACGCAGGCACAGCGTTACCAGCACCTGCGCCAGCGTGCGCGGCCCGATATAGGAGCGCAGCGGCCCTGCGCCATCAGCGAAGACATCAAGCGTGATCTCCCCCGTCCCCCGCGCCACGTTCAGAAGCAGCGCATCCGCGCCCGCCACATTCCCGATCCGCAGCGCGCAGACCTCAAGCCCCCGGTCACGCCACGCGCGCCCCACCGCTTCCATCTCCAGCTTGGCCGCGCCATAGGCATTGGCGGGCGCGCAAGCGGTGTCCTCGGTGATATGCTCGCCCGATCCGTAAACCGCCGAAGACGAGGCCAGCAACACCCGCGTGATGCCCGCGCTTTCAGCCGCCGCAAGCGTGGCCTCGGCAAGTATCCGGTTGTGCGCCAGATCGTGGCCCGCGCCCGGCACGACCCCCGCCAGCGCCACCAGCGCCCGGAATGTCTGTCCGCTCCGCGCCTGATGGTCGATGAGTGCGCGCGACCCCTCCATCGGGTCCCACAGAAGCGCCCCCGCCGGCACCATCCGACGATATTGTGGCACGACAGGCACAGCCGAAACCGGCCAGTGCCACAACACCATCCGTCCGACCCGTCCCGATGCCCCGGTCAGAAGAACCGGCGCGCGCGCCCTGTCCGTCATGCGCCCCCTCTTTCCGGGGACATGACCCGCCCCGGCCCCTCGCGGTCTATCAATCAATGCCGCCTCTCGACAAGAGACCGCCGTCGGGACGCCACATTCGCTTGAACTGCGCAGATCGTCGTTCTACCCTCACCCTTGCAGGGGAGTCCCGCCTTGGGGACTGAGAGGCTGACAGGTGGTGACACCGGTGAGGCGACCCTTTGAACCTGATCCAGTTGATACTGGCGTAGGAAGCTCGGGAACCGCGCGCCGCATGGCGGTCTGTCTGTTCCGAAGGGGGACCCTTCCCCACGCCTCCCCGTCCACGGCTCATCTGGTGTCTTTGTAAAGCTTGGCTCGAGGAGCACCAACATGAACATCCCCACCCAGACCATCGCCCCCAGCGTGACCACCGGCCCCCTGCCCGCGTCGCGCAAGATTTACGTGGCGGGCAGCCTGCACCCCGATATCCGCGTGCCCATGCGCGAGATTTCCACCCATCCCACGGCGGGCGAGGCCCCCTTGCCGGTCTATGACAGTTCCGGCCCCTATACCGATCCCGAGGCGCAAACCGACATCGCGCGCGGCCTGCCCGCGCTGCGGCGCGGCTGGATCATGGCGCGCGGCGATGTGGCGGCCTATGAGGGCCGCCATGTGAGGCCCGAGGATAACGGCTTTGTCACCGGCGACCGGCTGGTGCCGGAATTCCCGGTGCGGGGGCAACCCCTTCGTGGCACGGGCGGTGCGGCCCCCACGCAACTGGCCTATGCGCGCGCGGGCATCATCACGCCCGAGATGGAATTCGTGGCCATCCGCGAGAATCAGTTGCGCGAGGCGGATGCGGCACCGCGCGACGGCAATGACTGGGGGGCCAGCATCCCAGACCATGTGACCCCCGAATTCGTGCGCGCCGAGATCGCGGCGGGCCGCGCCATCATCCCGGCCAATATCAACCACCCGGAACTGGAGCCGATGATCATCGGGCGCAATTTCCTTGTGAAGATCAACGCCAACATGGGCACCTCTGCCGTTACCTCCTCGATGGAGGAGGAGGTGGAAAAACTGGTCTGGGCGATCCGCTGGGGGGCGGATACGGTGATGGACCTTTCCACCGGGCGCAATATCCACAACACCCGCGACTGGATCATCCGCAATTCCCCCGTCCCCATCGGCACCGTGCCGATCTATCAGGCCTTGGAAAAGGTGAATGGCATTGCCGAAGACCTCACATGGGAAGTGTTCCGCGACACGCTGATCGAGCAGGCCGAACAGGGGGTGGATTATGTCACCATCCACGCGGGCGTGCGCCTGCACATGGTGCCGATGACGGTGAACCGGGTGACGGGGATCGTGTCGCGCGGTGGGTCGATCATGGCCAAATGGTGCCTGCATCATCACCGCGAGAGCTTTCTTTATGAGCATTTCGAGGAGATTTGCGACATCTGCCGCCAGTATGACGTGAGCTTTTCACTGGGCGACGGGCTGCGCCCCGGCTCCATTGCGGACGCCAACGATGCCGCGCAATTCGCCGAGTTGGAGACATTGGGGGAACTCACGAAAATCGCGTGGGCCAAGGAGTGCCAGGTGATGATCGAAGGCCCCGGCCATGTCGCCATGCACAAGATCAAGGAGAACATGGACAAGCAGCTTGAGTGCTGTCACGAGGCCCCGTTCTACACGCTCGGGCCACTCACCACCGATATTGCACCCGGCTATGACCACATCACCAGCGGCATCGGGGCTGCGATGATCGGCTGGTTCGGTTGTGCGATGCTCTGCTATGTCACCCCCAAGGAACATCTGGGCCTGCCCGACCGCGACGACGTGAAAACCGGCGTGATCACCTACAAGATCGCCGCCCACGCCGCCGACCTCGCCAAGGGGTTGCCGGGAGCGCAGCGGCGCGACGATGCGCTCAGCCGCGCCCGCTTCGAATTCCGTTGGGAGGATCAGTTCAACCTCTCGCTCGATCCCGAAACCGCGCGCGATTTCCATGATCAGACCTTGCCCAAAGAGGCCCACAAGGTGGCGCATTTCTGCTCGATGTGCGGGCCGAAATTCTGCTCCATGCGGATCAGCCACGACATCCGCGCCGAGGCGCAGAAAGAGGGGATGGCGGCGATGGCCGAGAAATTCCGCGAAGGCGGCGATCTTTACGTGCCCGTGGCCGAGACCGACAAAGTCTGAAACGGAAAACGCCGCCCGGTTTATCCGGGCGGCGCATCCTTGTCCCTCATCCGCGACTGGCCTCAGGCGGTCAGCGCCTGCTTTGCCTGATCGACGATGGCGTTGAACGCCGCCGGTTCGTGCACGGCGAGATCGGCCAGAACCTTGCGATCCACCTCGACCCCGGCCAGCGCCAGACCGTTGATGAAGCGCGAATAGGTCAGCCCCTCGTCATGGGCGCGCACGGCGGCGTTGATCCGCTGGATCCACAGCGCGCGGAAATTGCGCTTGCGGTTCTTGCGGTCGCGCGTGGCGTATTGGTTGGCCTTGTCGACGGCTTGAGCGGCCACCTTGAAGGTGTTCTTGCGGCGGCCATAGTAGCCCTTGGCGGCCTTGATGACTTTCTTGTGACGGGCGTGGGTGACAACCCCACCTTTGACGCGTGACATATCCTGATTCCTCCTTAACGCGCGTAGGGCATCATCGGCTTGATGATCCCCTCGTCGGCTTTGCTGAGCGTGGTGGTGCCACGCGCGTTGCGGATGAATTTATTGGTCCGCTTGATCATGCCATGGCGCTTGCCGGCCTGTGCGGCCACAATGCGGCCAGAGGCCGTCATCTTGAACCGCTTCTTGCAGCTCGACTTGGTCTTCATCTTGGGCATTTCCGGCTCCTCTTTCGGTCGGTAGAATCGCCAGCCTCGGCATGCCACATCTGGCCGGACCGGCGGAATGAGCGGGTGCTATACGCGCTCCGCCCGAAGAGTGCAAGAGGGCCTGCGCCACACCTCAACCGACCGGAGGATTGCGCCAGCAGGAGGGAGCAAAGGGGGTGACAAGCGCGCGCTCCACCAGGTCCAGCCGGTCCTGCCCGTAGAACGGATCGCCCGCCACCACATAGGTGGGCGAGCCAAAGACCGGCAGGGCAATCGCCTCGGCGGTATTGGCACGGTATATCGCCTGTATGTCCTCGCTGCGCGCGGCGCTCAGGATCGTGTCGGGATCGAGGCCGCAGCCCGCGACCAGCGGGATCAGCGTTCCGGGATCGGAAATGTCGGCATCGTCGCGCCAATGGGCCTGAAGGATGGCGTAGGAGAGCGCATCGGCCCGGTCCCCGGCGGCGATGATCGCGCCGCTGGCCAGCGAGAGCGGCGCGTCGTGATGGGTGGGGCGGTGGCGGATGATCTCGACGCCGCGCAGTTCGGACCAGCGTTCGATCTCGCGCCCGAAGAAGTAATCGACATGCCCTTGCGTGCGCGCGGCAAAGGGCAGGCCCCCCGCCGCCTCGACCACCGGAGACAGCTCGATCGGCTTGTGTTCGAGCCGCACGCCATGGGCCGCGCATATCTCATGCAGCCGCCGCGCCCCCAGCCAGGCATAGGCGGAATGGGCCGAGTAGTAATAGTGGATCACGCTCATGCCCCGAGCCTATGGCGGAGGAGAGCCGGAGGCAAGCGTGAGGATGACGGCACCCGGGGTGGCGGGGTCACGCGGGATTGTTCTGGACCGGGCGCGCGCGGGGCCTACACTGACGGCACCCGGAGGAGACCCGATGCGCGCCCTGCCCCTTTTTCTTGGCCTGCTGGCCGCCCTGCCCTCTGCCGTTGCCTCGGCGGGGTGCGCGCGCGATGCGATGCTGGTCTTTGACGGGTCGGCCTCGATGGGCGAGCTTGGCCATGACCCGACCGCGCCCACCCGCATCATGGAGGCGCGGCAGGCGGTGCAGGACGCCCTGCCCGATATCGCGCCATTGCGCCGGATCGGGCTTTTGACCTATGGGCCGGGCGGCGCAGATAGCTGTTCGGGCCTCACGCTGCACTTCGCGCCCATGGCCGGTGCCGCGGCGGCGGTGACCAGGGGGATCGACGCGCTGTCCCCCGGCGGGCTGACCCCTCTGGCGGCTTCGGTGGCAGCGGCCGCCGAGGTGCTCGGGCCCGACGGCATCGTGGTTCTCGTGACGGACGGCAATGAAACCTGCGGCGGCACGCCCTGCGCGCTTGGTGCGCGGCTGGCGGCAGAACGGCCCGGCCTTACCGTTCATGTGATCGGCTTTCGCGTGGTGCATGATCCGTTCTCGTGGAACAGCCCCGAGGCCGGGCTTTTCGACGGGCAGACCGTGGCCAAATGCCTCTCGGACGCCACGGGCGGGCTTTACGTGGCGACCGAAACGGTGGGCGAGTTGGTCGAGGCGCTACGCGTGACCCTGGGATGCGCGCTGATCGGGCAGACCGGGACAGCCCCCGTCAGGACAAAAGCGTGACCGCGCCGACCAGCTCCAGCCCGCTCAGAACCGAATCGACCGCAACCGTGGCAAGGATCATGCCCATCACCCGGCTGATGATGCTCGCCCCGGTATTGCCCAGCACCCGCCTGAGCCGCCCAGCCAGCAGCAAGAGCAGCAGCGTGATCCCGAGCACCAAAAGCAACAAACCTGCGGTCAGCGCCTGTTCGGGGATGGAATTGCGGTTGTTGTCGGTGAGGATCACGATGGCCAGCATCGCACCGGGCGAGGCGATGGCGGGAATCGCCAGCGGAAAAACCGCACCTGCCATGTGATCGCGCTCTGCCTCTTCTATTTCACGGGCGGGCTTGGCATCGCCAAAGATCATCGTCAGCGCGAACAGAAAGAGGATCATCCCGCCCGCGATCTGGAACGAGCCAAGGCGCAACCCCACCCCTTCCAGCACGAACTGCCCGCCGACAAGAAACAGCACAAGCACGGCACCCGCAACCAGCACCGCCCGCACCGCCAGCCGCCAATGCAGCGCCTCGGGGACGCTCGCGGCGACGAAATAGAAAACCGGCAAGGTTCCGATCGGGTCGATCACCACGAAAAGCGTGATGAATTCCCGGACGAGAGAGGCAACATCAACTGTGGGCATCTGCGTCTTTCACGACAGGCTCTGGTGACACACGCGCCGGGCCGGAACCAACCCGCGTTGATGTCATACAGGAAGAAAACTGCCCCGGCCATCGCTGACCGGGGCAAAAGGCATGATTGTTGCGGATACCCGCGCGCTCAGGACGGCGCGGGCCAGACGAAATCGGGGCGCAGCCCCTCATGCACGGGCCGCCCGTCATCGGGGCGCGGCACCCCGCTCGCCGGATCGTAGAAGGCATGATAGGGCGCGGGCGCGATCTGATCACCATAGCCCATGAGGTTCGGCACGATGACGCGGATGCGGCTTTGCTTGTCATCCAGCATGATCGGCGCGCCGCATTCGCCACAGGTGCAAAGCTCCAGCGGGCCGTCCGGGTTCTTGGCGTTGAACGGCTGGCGCTTCAGCCCCGCCTCGTTATCGACCACCACATCGCCGTGGCGGAAAAACACCACATGGGTGGTGTCCTGCCCGGTCACGCCCTTGCAGACGGAACAATGGCAGGTGTGGTTGTCGACCGGTTCGTGATCGGCATGGGTGTGGATATGGCTGCATCCACCGGAATATCTGGACATCGAGGCTCCTCCCTGAGCGGGCGCGGACCGGGCCGCGCGAACGCGTCGGCGGCGCGCCACCACCCCGACACCGTCAGAGGGTATCATGCCCGCCCCCGATGCGGGCAGCGCGACAAAAGACTCGCGTAATGGTATAACGTAAAGCGCCCCGGCCTGCGAGGCCGGGGCGCATTGCCACGCTGCCGGAAACTTGAAAAGTTTCCGGGACGTTATCTTTTCAAGAAAACGGCGGTCAGCCCTTTTCTTCGATGATCTGGACCAGATGCGGGATCTTGTTGACCATGCCGCGCACCGAGGGCGTATCCTCAAGCTCGCGGGTCTTGTGCATCTTGTTCAGTCCCAGACCGATCAGCGTGCGGCGCTGCACGTCCGGACGGCGGATCGGCGAGCCGATCTGCTTGACCACGATGGTTTTTGCCATGTCTCAGGTCTCCTTACGCTTCTGCCGCTTGCGCGGTCGGCGCCTCGTCACCCCGTCTCAGGATGTCGGCCACCTTCTTGCCACGCCGCTGCGCGACCATGCGCGGGCTGGTCTCCTTGTGGAGACCATTCAGCGTGGCGCGGATCATGTTGTAGGGGTTTTGCGACCCGTTCGACTTGGCGACCACGTCCTGAACGCCCAGCATCTCGAACACGGCACGCATCGGACCACCGGCGATGATGCCCGTGCCCTGCGGGGCGGTGCGCATCACGACCTTGCCCGCGCCATGGCGGCCTTCCATATCGTGATGCAGCGTGCGCCCCTCGCGGAGCGGCACGCGGATCATCGCTCGCTTGGCGGCTTCGGTGGCCTTGCGGATGGCCTCGGGGACCTCCTTGGCCTTGCCCTTGCCAAAGCCCACGCGACCCTTCTGATCGCCCACGACCACGAGCGCCGCGAACCCGAAGCGCTTGCCGCCCTTCACGGTCTTCGACACGCGGTTGATCGCGACGAGACGGTCGGCGAATTCCGGGGCTTCGTCGCGGTCGCGACGGTCGCGGCGGTTGTCTTCTCTTGCCATAACTCTCGTCTCCTCAGATCTTCAGGCCGGCGTCGCGCGCGGCATCGGCCACGGCCTTGACACGGCCATGATAGATGAACCCGCCACGGTCGAAATAGGCCTCGCTCACGCCGGCCTTCTTCGCCCGCTCGGCGATGATCTCGCCGACCTTGGCAGCCGCCTCGACGGTGCATTTGCCGACAAAGCCAAGATCCTTTTCGAGGGTCGAGGCCGAAGCCAGCGTCACGCCCTGCACATCGTCGATGAGCTGCGCACTGATATTCTTGTTGGACCGGTGAACCGAGAGGCGCACGCGCCCCGCATTCACCTGCCGCAGTTTGCTCCGAACGCGCAGGCGGCGTTTGAGGAACAGTTTTCTCTTGCTGTTTGCCATCTGTCGCGTCCTTATTTCTTCTTGCCTTCCTTCTGGAAGATAAACTCGTCCTTGTAGCGGATGCCCTTGCCCTTGTAGGGCTCGGGACGCCGCCAGTCGCGGATATTGGCCGCGACCTGTCCGACGAGCTGCTTGTCGGTGCCCTCGATCACCAGTTCGGTCTGCTTGGGCGCCGTGACGGTCACGCCGTCGGGGATCGGGAAATCCACGTCATGCGAATATCCGAGGTTGAGCCGGATCACATTGCCCTGAATCGCGGCGCGATAACCGACGCCCCGGATTTCAAGCTCCTTGCGGAACACGTCCTTGGCACCGTGCACCATGTTGGCGATGACCGTGCGGGTCAAACCCCATTGCTGGCGCGCGCGCTTGGAACTGCCGCGCGGCGTGACCGAGATGACGCCATCCGCAACGGTGATCGTCACATCGTCGGTCGCGGTGAAGGTCTTTGTGCCCTTGGGCCCCTTCACCTCGACGGTCTGGCCCGAGATCGTGGCCGAGACACCATCCGGCAGGGCCACGGGTTGTTTGCCGATACGAGACATTTGCAGCGCCTCCTCAGAATACCGTGCAGAGCACTTCGCCGCCAACATTGGCTGCGCGCGCGCTTGCATCCGACATCACACCCTTGGGGGTGGAGACAATCGACACGCCGAGGCCCTGACGGACCGACGGAATGTCACGCACGCCCAGATAGACGCGGCGACCGGGTTTGGAGACCCGCTTCATCTCGCGGATCACCGGGGTGCCCTCGAAATACTTGAGGCTGATTTCAATGGCGGAATGGCCATTTTCATCGGTGCTCATCTCGTAACCGCGGATATAGCCCTCTGCGGCCAGAACATCGAGAACGCGCACGCGCATCTTCGAGCCGGGGGTCATCACCGTGGACTTGCCGCGCATCTGGGCGTTGCGGATACGGGTGAGCATATCGCCGATAGGATCGTTCATGTCTCTGCCCTCCTTACCAGCTCGATTTCACGACACCGGGCAGTTGCCCGGCGGAACCCAGCTCGCGCAGCATGATCCGGCTGATCTTGAGCTTGCGATAATAGGCGTGCGGACGACCCGTAAGCTGGCAGCGGTTGTGCAGGCGCGTGGCCGACCCGTTGCGCGGCAATTTGGCAAGCTTGAGAGAGGCGCGGAAACGCTCTTCCATCGGCTTGGACTGATCGCTGATGATCGCCTTGAGCGCGGCGCGCTTGGCGGCGTCACGGTCCACCAGTTTCTGGCGCTTCTTCTCGCGCTCGACCATGGATTTCTTAGCCATTAATCTATCCTCCCCCGGCTCAGCTGTTGAAGGGCATGTTGAAAAGCTTCAACAGCGCCTTGGCTTCAGCGTCGGTCTGCGCCGTGGTTGTGATGATGATGTCCATCCCCCAGACTTCGTCGACCTTGTCGAAGTTGATTTCGGGGAAAACGATGTGTTCCTTGAGGCCCATGGCATAGTTGCCGCGCCCGTCGAAGGCCTTGCCCGACACACCGCGGAAGTCGCGGATGCGCGGCATGGCCACGGTGATCAGGCGATCGAGGAAATCATACATCCGGTTGCCACGCAGCGTGACCTTGGTTCCCAGCGGCATCCCTTCGCGGACACGAAATCCCGCGATCGAGTTGCGCGCAATGGTGGTCACGGCCTTCTGGCCCGCGATGGTGCTCAGGTCTTCCTGCGCCGACTTGGCTTTCTTGGAATCGCGCACCGCTTCGGAACCGCAGCCGATATTGAGCACGATCTTGTCCAGACGCGGGATCTGCATGTCGTTCTTGTAGCCGAACTCTTCTTTCAGAGCAGGCTTGATGACCTCGCGGAAATGCGTCTTGAGGCGCGGGGTATAGGTTGCGGTATCAAGCATCGATCACGTCCCCCGTGGTCTTGGCGAAACGCACCTTCTTGTCGCCTTCGATCTTGAAGCCGACGCGCGTGGGTTTGCCGTTCTTGTCGAGCATGGCGAGGTTGCTGAGGTCGATCGGCATCGCCTTGGGGATGCGGCCGCCCTGGCTCGTTTGGCTCTGGCGGGTGTGGCGAATGGCCATGTTCACGCCTTCGACCACGGCCTTGCCGGCCTTGGGATCGACGCTGGTGATCATGCCCTTCTGACCCTTGTCCTTGCCGGCAAGGACGATGACTGTGTCACCTTTTTTGAGTTTTGCGGCCATCTTACAGCACCTCCGGGGCGAGCGAGATGATCTTCATGAAGTTCTTGGCGCGCAATTCGCGCACGACCGGCCCGAAGATACGGGTGCCGACAGGCTCGCCCGCGTTGTTCAGGATCACGGCGGCGTTGCGGTCGAACTTGATGGCGGTGCCGTCTTCACGGCGGACTTCCTTGGCGGTGCGCACGACGACGGCCTTGCGCACGTCGCCCTTTTTCACGCGACCGCGCGGAATGGCCTCTTTCACCGACACCACGATGATGTCGCCGACCGAGGCATATCGACGGTGCGAACCGCCGAGAACCTTGATGCACTGAACCCGGCGCGCGCCGGAGTTGTCAGCTACATCCAGATTGGTCTGCATCTGGATCATTTGGTTTCTCCCGACCTATGGGGGGCGATGCAATGCCTTGTCCCCAGGGTTTCGATAATGTCGAAAGGCGCTGACGGCTTACGCCTCCAGCACCTCCCAGCGTTTCGTCTTGGATTTCGGCGCACATTCGATGATGCGCACCGCATCACCCTTCTTGAAGGTGTTGTTCTCGTCGTGGGCCCGGTATTTCTTGGACTTGCGGATCGTCTTCTGAAGCACGGGGTGCTTGAAGCGACGCTCGACCGAGACGGTCACGGTCTGGGCGTTGGCGTCCGAGGTGACGGTGCCTTGCAGGATACGTTTGGGCATGGGTCAGGCTCCCTGCACGGCGGCCACACGGGCCTTTTCATTGAGGATCGTCTTGACGCGGGCCGCATCGCGGCGGGCGCGGCGCATCTGGGCTGCATTCTCAAGCTGGCCGGTGGCCGCCTGGAAGCGCAGGTTGAATTGCTCTTTCTTGAGCCGGACAAGCTCGTCCCGGAGCTGATCCGGGGTCTTGTCACGCAGTTCGCTGGCGTTCATCGCCTTTTCCTTTTCTCAATACACCGGTTGGCCCCTGACGGTTGGCTCAGGGTCACCTGTTCCCCGGTGGATGGGATTTCAACACGCGAATCCCCGACAGGCGGGGCGACGCGAATTTTGTTGCTATAGAAGAGGTGCGCGCGAAGGGCAAGCGTTGAATTGCGCCCCCGCGCGAATCGGGCCGCCCGGTCAGGCCGGGCGGCGCGGGGTCTCAGCCGTTGACGCTGTCCTTGAGCGCCTTGGCGACGGTTACCTTCACCTGCTTGTCAGCGGGCTTTTTCATCTGCTCGCCGGTGGCGGGGTTGCGCACCATGCGCTCGGGGCGCTCGCGGCAATAGAACTTGCCCACGCCCGGAAGCGTGACCGCCCCGCCCGCCGCCACTTCGCGGGTGATGATCGCCACGACGGCATCGAGCGCGCCGCCGGCGGATTTCTTGTCGCTGCCCATCTCTTCCGCCAGCGCGGCCACAAGCTGGGTCTTGGTCATCGGTTTCGCCATTTTCAGGTCTCCTTCGTATCACTGCCCGTAACTGGGGCCTCGCACCGTCAATTAAACGTCATGATGTGGTCAAACACAACGTCTGGTGGGCAAAAGCAAGGGCTTTCCACTTATTTTGTGCGGTTTTTTGCCCTTTCAGAGAAAGGCCGTCTCTTCAAAGCTGCGCAATTTGCGGCTGTGGATGCGGTCCAGCGGCATCCGGCGGAGTGATTCCATGGCGCGAATCCCGATCATCAGGTGGCGTGCGACTTGCGATTTATAGAAATCCGAGGCCATGCCGGGCAGTTTCAACTCGCCCTGAAGGGGTTTGTCCGACACGCAAAGCAGCGTGCCGTAAGGCACCCGGAAGCGAAACCCGTTGGCCGCGATGGTGGCGCTTTCCATGTCCAGCGCGATGGCGCGCGACTGGCTCAGGCGCTGCACCGGCCCCGATTGGTCGCGCAATTCCCAGTTGCGGTTGTCCACGCTGGCCACGGTGCCGGTGCGCATGATCCGCTTGAGGTCGAACCCCTCAAGCTGGGTTTCCGCCGCCACCGCCTCTTGCAAGGCGATCTGGATTTCGGCCAGCGCCGGAATGGGCACCCAGGCGGGCAGGTCGGCATCGAGCACGCGATCCTCGCGCAAATAAGCATGGGCCAGCACGAAATCCCCCAACGATTGCGAATTGCGCAGCCCCGCGCAATGGCCGACCATCACCCAGGCATGGGGCCGCAGCACGGCAACATGATCGGTCGCGGTCTTGGCGTTCGACGGGCCGACTCCGATATTCACCAGCGTGATGCCGGACCCATCCGCGCGCTTGAGGTGATAGGCGGGCATCTGCGGCAGGCGCTCGGGCGCGGGCAGGGCTGCATCGGGGTCTGTGATCTCGGCATTGTCGGTGCTGACAAAGGCGGTATAGCCGCTGGCCGGATCGGCCAGCGCGCGGCGGGCGAAGGCCTCGAATTCCGAGACGTAGAACTGATAGTTCGTAAACAGCACGTAATTCTGGAAATGCGCCGGATCGGTCGCGGTGTAATGCGCGAGCCGCGCCAGCGAGTAATCCACCCGCTGCGCGGTGAAGGGCGCAAGCGGGCGCGCGCCCGTCCCCACCCATGTGCCATTGACGATGTCGTCGTTGATCGCCGCAAGGTCGGGCACGTCGAAAAGATCGCGCAGCGGGAATTCCGCCGCCCCCTCCTGCGGCACACCCGGCCCCTCGCCCGCAGCGACGGCGAAATGCACCGGCATCGCCGTGTCCGAGACCGCCACCGTCACCGGCACGCCATGGTTTTCAAGCAAGAGCGCCACTTGCTGTTCGAGATAGCCCCGAAAGAGATCGGGCCGCGTGATCGTCGCCGCATAGGTGCCGGGACCCGAGACATGGCCAAAGCTGAGCCGGCTGTCGATCTTGGCATGGCTCGTGGTGACAAGGCGTATCTCGGGGTAAAAGGCGCGCACGCGGGCGGCGGGCAAAACGCCGTGCAACGCCTCGTCAAAGCGCGCGGTGAGAAACGCCACCGCCTCGGCGTAAAGCGCACAGAGCATATCCACCGCCGGACGCGCCTCGGTAAAGCTTTGCGGTGCCCGCGCGGGCGGGCGGAGCAACGGGGGATTCATGGGGCGGTCCTTCCAGAGGAGTCGGGCGCAGGTTGACACGGGCCACAGCCGCAATCAAGCTGCCGATCCATGGACTATGACACGATCTCTCCCGCCGATTTCGGCAGCCGCCTGCGCGGCCTCGGCCTCAACCTTCTGGTGCGGGACGTGCGCGCCGAGGCGGCGTTCCTCGGGGCCGTCTTCGACATGAGGGCGCATCGCCTCAGCGCCGATTTCGCCATTCTGACCTATGGTGACGAGGTCCTGCAACTGCACGCAGATGCGACCTATGCCCGCCATCCGCTGCATGCGCTTCTGCCCGAGAACGCACCGCGCGGTGCAGGCGCGTCGCTGCATCTATTTGACACTGACCCGGACGCGGCCGCCGCGCGCGCCGACGCCGCAGGCGGCCATGTCCTGCAAGCGCCCGCCAACAAGCCCCACGGGTTGCGCGAATGCTGCATCCTCAGCCCCGCAGGCTATGCCTGGGTCGCCTCGCGCCCGCTGACCGATCTTGAAAGGAGCGACACATGACCGTGACCAACCTGCGCCCCAACATGGACCACTGGCAGGAACGGGTGGACCTCGCCGCCGCGTTCCGCTGGACCGCGCGGCTCGACATGCACGAGGCGGTGGCGAACCACTTCAGCCTGTCGGTCAACGAGGATGGCACGCGCTTCCTGATGAACCCCAACCAGATGCATTTCGCCCGCATCCGCGCCAGCGACCTGATCGAGGTGGATGCGAACGATCCCAAGACGCTGAGCCGGCCCGGCGCCCCGGACCCGACCGCCTGGGGGCTGCATGGCGGGCTGCACCGGCATTGCCGCCAAGCGCGCTGCGCCATGCATGTCCACTCGATCCACGCCACGGTTCTGGCCAGCCTTGCCGACAGCCGCCTGCCGCCCATCGACCAGAACTGCGCCACCTTCTTCAACCGATATGTGATCGACGAGGGCTATGGTGGCCTCGCCTTCGAGAACGAGGGCGCGCGCTGCGCGCAGCTTTTCCATGACCCGAAGCAGAAGGTCATGATCATGGGCAATCACGGGGTCATGGTGATCGGCGACACGGTCGCCGACACGTTCAACCGGCTCTATTATTTCGAGCGCGCCGCCGAGACCTATATCCGCGCGCTCCAGACCGGGCAGCCCCTGCGCGTGCTCTCCGACGAGGTGGCCGAAAAGACCGCGCGCGATTTGGAGGACTATCCCGGCCAGGCCGAGCGGCATCTGGGTGAATTGAAGGCCCTGCTTGATGCAGAGGGGTCGGATTACGCCACGTAGGGCGCGCCGAAGCCGCCCCAGCACCGCCTCAATCGTAGCTGCGCAGATCCTCGATCACCTTGCCGTCATTTGGCAGGCTACCCGGCGGCACGATCTCGACCCGGCCTTTCAGCTTCAGCGTCTCGGTGACGCTGCCCGCAAAGCCTGCGGCATCGCCGCCCGCCGCCTCGATCCGTACGGTCATCACATCCGCCTCGCCCTCGCGGGTGGCGATGACGCGGGCGCGGGCGATCTCGCTGTGTTTGGCCACCAGCGCGGCCACCTGTTCGGGGCGCACGAACATGCCCTTGATCTTGGTGGTCTGATCGGCCCGGCCCATCCAGCCCGTGATGCGCATGTTGGTGCGCCCGCAGGGGCTTTGCCCCTCCATCACCGCCGACAGGTCGCCGGTGGCAAAGCGCAATAGCGGGTAATCGGGGTTGAGCGATGTCACCACCACCTCGCCCACCTCGCCGGGGGCGACCGGCGTGCCGGTGCCGGGGCGCACGATCTCGACGATCACGCCCTCATCGACGATCATCCCCTCCTGTGCGGGGCTTTCATAAGCGATATTGCCCAGATCGGCGGTGGCATAGCATTGCAGGCAGGTGATCCCGCGCTCGGCATATTCCGCGCGCAGCGACGGGAAGAGCGCGCCGCCCCCGACGGCGGCCTTGGTGATTTTCAATGGCAGGCCCATCTCATCGGCCTTGTCGAGGATCACTTTCAGATAATCCGGCGTGCCCGCATAGGCGGTGACACCCACATCATGCGCGGCCCGCGCCTGCAACTCGGTCTGCCCGGTGCCTGCGGGCAGCACCCGCGCCCCCACTGCCCGCGCGCCGTTCTCGAAGATCATGCCCGCAGGCACGAGATGATAGGAAAAGCAGTTCTGCACGATGTCGCCCGGCCCGATCCCGCAGGCATGCAGAAACCGCCCCATCCGCCACCAGTCCGCCGTCACGCCGCCCGGCTCGTAGATCGGCCCCGGTGACTGGAACACATGGGCCACATCGCCCACCGGCAGGCTGCCGAAAGGTGGGGCCTCGGTCTGGCGCGCGACGAGATCGGATTTGCGCAGCACCGGCAGACGGGCAAGCTCAGTGAGCGACGACAGCGGGGCCAAGCCCCCTTGCGCCAGAAGCGCGTTGAGCGCCGCCAGTTGCGCGGCCTCTCGGGCGTCGGGGCTGCGGATTTCCAGGTCGTCGAAAGGGCGGGTCATGATCAATCCTCGGGCTGGGTATGGGGCGTGCGGGTCAGCTCAGCCACCGCTTGCGACGGCGATAGCTGCGCACGTCGCGGAATGACTTGCGCCCCTCGTCGGACATGCCGAGGTAGAATTCCTTCACGTCCGGGTTCTCGCGCAGCGCGGCGGCGGCCCCGTCCATCACCACCCGGCCCGATTCCAGAATATAGCCGTAATGGGCATAGCGCAGCGCCACGTTGGTGTTCTGCTCGGCCAGAAGGAAGGTATAGCCCTCCTGCTCATTGAGCGATTTCACGATCTCGAAGATCTGCTCCACAAGCTGCGGTGCAAGGCCCATGGACGGCTCATCGAGCAGGATCGTCTCGGGGCGCGACATCAGCGCGCGGCCGATGGCGCACATCTGCTGCTCACCGCCCGAGGTATAGCCTGCCTGGCTTTTGCGGCGCTCCTTGAGGCGGGGGAAATAGTCGTAGACCTTGTTCAGCTCGGCGTCGATCTCGCCCCGGCTCGCGCTTCGCGTATAGGCCCCGGTCAGCAGGTTCTCCTCGATGGTCAGGTGCTCGAAACAGTGCCGGCCCTCCATCACCTGCACCACGCCCTTCTGCACCAGATCCGAAGGCAGCAGGTCCTGCACCCGCTCGCCGCGATAGGTGATCGTGCCCTTGGTGACCTCGCCGCGCTCGGACTTCAGAAGGTTCGACACCGCCTTGAGCGTCGTGGTCTTGCCCGCGCCATTGCCACCCAGAAGCGCGGTGATCCCGCCCTTGGGCACCTTGAGGCTGACGCCCTTCAGCACAAGGATGACGTGATTGTAGATCACCTCGATATTGTTGACCTCGAGCAGGGTCTCGTCACGCAGGGTCTCGTCACTCGGTGCGGCATCCAGCATCGACACTCTCCTTGGCGGCAGGCGCGCGACCGCGCCCTTCATCGTTCCAAAAATACTCAAATTTCCCCGGCCACGGCGCGCGCCGCAGCCGGGGACCGGTCTCAGCAGCGCGGGGTGATCCCGTTCTCGGCGGCGAAGGCCGCGGAATCCTCGGCCACCAGCTTGTTGATGATCTCCTGATCGGACTGGAAGTAGTCGGTGATCAGCGTGAACTCACCGGCCGCCGCATCCCATTGCGACACGGCGCCATAGCCGTTGCCGCCGTGGTTCTCGCACGACACCTTGAACTCGGGGCCAAAGCCCGGCAGGCCAAGAGCCGCCATCTTGGCCTCGGTCATTTCGAGGTTTTCCATGCCATCACGCAGTTGTGCGGCGTTGATCGCCGAAACGCCGTGCATCTCCTGCGCGGTCTTGATCGCCTCGGCGGCGAGCATGGCGGCATACATGCCCCGGTTGTAAAGCACGGTGCCCACCTGATCGCCCGCACCGGCGGCCTTGCCGGCATCGACCACATGTTTCTGGATGTCGGCATAAACCGGGTAGTCGCGCCCGAGGTTGTGGAAGGTCAGCGCCTTGTAGCCGTTGGCGGCGGCACCGGCGGCCTTCACGTCATTCTCGGAACCCGACCACCAGATACCGATGAAATTCTCCATCGGAAAGCGGATGTTCACGGCCTCCTGGATGGCGACCTGGTTCATCACGCCCCAGCCCCACATGATCACATAGTCGGGCCGGTCGCGCCGGATCTGGAGCCATTGCGACTTCTGCTCCTGGCCGGGGTGATCGACCGGCAGCAGGACGAGCTCGAAGCCGTGCTTGGCGCTCAGCTCTTCCAGCGTGCGAATGGGCTCCTTGCCATAGGCGGAGTTGTGATAGACGAGCGAGATCTTCTTGCCGCTGATATCACCGCCATTCTGGTCGAGGATATGGGTGATGGCGTGGCTGGCCCCGTCCCAGTAGTTGGCCGGGTAGTTGAACACCCACTCGAACACGCCGCCATTCTTGGCCGAGGTGCGCCCGTAGCCCATCGTGTGAAGCGGGATGCCGTCGGCGCTGGCCTTGGGAATGAGCTGATAGGTGATCCCGGTCGAGAGCGGCTGATAGATCAGCGCGCCATTGCCGGCACCCTTGGTGCCCTCGTAGCACTCCACCCCCTTTTCGGTGTTGTAGCCGGTCTCGCATTCGACAAGGTTGATCTTCTCCCCGCCAATGCCGCCGTCACGCTCGTTGAGCAGGGTAAAGTAATCCTGGTAGCCGTCCGAGAACGGAATGCCGTTCGCGGCATAGGGCCCGGTGCGATAGCTGGTATCGACGATGGTCAGATCGGCCAGCGCCGGCCCCGCCATCAGCGCCGCCGCCAGCGCGGTTGCCATGAGTCTCTGTTTCATCGGTATTTTCCTCCCTTGGTTTATCCGATGTCTTGTCTTGACCGCGGTGCCCCGCGCCCAATTTCGATAGGTGGGTTTTACCCCACCGATACCCGCCCCTAGTGGGGGAAGGGCCACAGTCTCAGTTTCTCCTTGGCGACGCGCCAAAGCTGGGCCAGCCCGTGCGGCTCGGCGATCAGGAAGATCACGATCAGCGCGCCCACGATCATGAATTCGAGATGCGCCGCAAGGTCCGTGGGCCAGCCAAGCCCGCCCACCAGCACGTTCTTGAGGAGCACCGGCAAGAGCACGAGGAACGCCGCCCCGGCAAAGCTGCCGAAGATCGAGCCAAGCCCGCCGATGATCACCATGAAGAGCACGAGGAAGGATTTGTTGATCCCGAACGCCTCGCCCACCTCGACCGCCCCCAGATAGACCGAAAAGAACAGCGCCCCCGAGATACCCACGAAAAACCCCGAGACGGCAAAGGCCGTGAGCTTTGCCTTGAGCGGGTTCACCCCGATGATCTCGGCGGCGATGTCCATGTCGCGAATGGCCATCCATTTGCGGCCCGCCATGCCGCGCGTCAGGTTGCGGGCAAGGATGGCGCAGGCGACTGTAAAGACAAGGCAGAAGAGATAGGCCGCCCAGGGCGCCGTTTGAGCGCCGGTCACGGCCACGCCGAACACCGTGCGCTCGGGGGCGTTGATCTGGCCCGAGGCCGAGTAGTTGTAGAACCAGCCCACCCGGTTGAAGAGCCAGACAAGAAAGAACTGCGCAGCCAGCGTCGCCACTGCCAGGTAGAACCCCTTGATCCGCAAGGACGGCAAGCCGAAGAGCACGCAGACCGCCGATGTAATCCCGCCCGCAAGGATGATATGAAAGAAGATGTTGATATCGGGAAAGGCTGTCATCAGCTTATAGCAGCCATAGGCCCCCACGGCCATGAACCCGCCGGTGCCAAGGCTGACCTGCCCGCAATAGCCGACGAGGATATTGAGGCCGATCGCGGCGATCGCATAGATCAGGAACGGCAGAAAGACCGCGTTCACCCAGTAGTCATTGATGACAAGCGGCACCACGGCAAAGGCCGCGATCAGCACCACGTAATAGCGGTAGCGGTCGAACTTGATCGGGAAGGTCTGGTTGTCGTCCACATAGGAGGTCTTGAAATCCCCCGCCTCACGGTAAAACATCAGATCACCTCCCCATGAATTTCATCGTCGTGGCGCTTGACGGCCCGGTTGGGCCGTCGCGCATAACCTGTCGCTTCGGCATGGCGCACCAGCCACAGAAAGGCGAGCATCCCCGTCCCGCCGCCGATGGCGGCAAGAACCGCCGCCGTGACCATCCGGCCCGACTGTTCCGGCGCGGTCGTCAGGGCAAGATAGCCAAAGGCCCAGAAGCCCCCCCATGCGACGA
Organism: Roseovarius sp. MBR-79; assembly: GCF_053628555.1. NCBI lineage: Bacteria > Pseudomonadati > Pseudomonadota > Alphaproteobacteria > Rhodobacterales > Roseobacteraceae > Roseovarius > Roseovarius sp. MBR-79. The sequence continues at coordinate 58,115 of NZ_JBRJGP010000001.1, forward strand.
CATTGGCAATGGCAATGAGTTTTTTCATCGCTCTCACACCCGCTCGATGATCTTTTCGCCGAACAGGCCCTGCGGCCGGAACACGAGGAAAATGAGCGCCAGCATATAGGCAAACCAGTTCTCGGTAGCCCCGCCCACAAGCGGGCCGATGGCAAACTCGAACATCTTTTCACCCACCCCGATGATCAGCCCGCCGACGATGGCGCCGGGGATCGAGGTGAAGCCGCCCAGCATGAGAACCGGCAGCGCCTTGAGCGCAATGAGCGAGAGCGAGAATTGCACCCCCATCTTGGTGCCCCACATGATGCCCGCGACCAGCGCAACAAAGCCCGCCAGCGACCACACCATGACCCAGATGAAGTTGAGCGAGATGCCGACCGAGAGCGCGGCCTGATGGTCATCGGCCACCGCGCGCATGGCGCGGCCATGCTTGGAATATTGCGCGAACATCACCAGCGCCGCCACCAGCAGCGCCGCCACCACGGTGGCCACGATGTCGAGATTGTCGATGAAGAAGCCGTAGCCGAAGATCCCGAAGGTCACTTCGTCAATCGCGCTGTTCATGCCTTGCGGCAGGCCCACGTCCAGCTTCTTGATATCGGCCCCCCACATCACGTCGCCGAAACCTTCGAGGAAATAGGCAAGGCCGATGGTGGCCATGAAAAGGATGATCGGTTCCTGCCCGACAAGGTGGCGAAAGATCAGCTTGTTGACGACCCAGGCCAGCGCGATCATCACCACCACGGTGAGCGCGATGGCCAGAAGCCCCGGCACATGCCAGCCGAAATGATGCACCTCGGTGCCCAGAACCGCGTTGATGAGGTGGCTGAAGGGCACCTGCCCCTCCATGATCCCGACCAGCGTCATCGCGGCGAAAAGCGCCATCACCCCCTGGGCGTAGTTGAAGATCCCCGACGCCTTGTAGATCAGCACGAAGCCGAGGGCCACGAGCGCATAAAGCACCCCCGCCATGAGGCCGTTGAGAAAGACCTCCATTCCGAAAATCACGCTGTCAGGCATGGGTTGTCTCCCTGTTCGTTGCGGTCTCTTGCGCTGTCTCAGGCTTCAAGGCCGGTCTCCACGATCCGCAGCGTGAGGCCGTCCGTGCCGCTGTCTTTCTGAATTTCCAGAATCGGCTCGATCCAGTGGTTGCTGTGCCAGCGTCCCTCGGCCACCGGCACATAGCGCCCCTCGTGCACCGCGCCCGCGATCCAGTCGTCGAAACCGACCACCGGCACCCCGTCCGGGTCGCGCACGGCACAGGACAAAATGCCGTCACCCGGTGCGCGGTCCACGATCAGCACGCGGCCCTCCGCCAGCGCGTAGCGCGTCACATCCCCCTCGCGCGCGCCCTGCCCCAGCCCCGCCACCACCGGCGGCGTCAGGTTTTCGAGCGCCGAGACGCACCGCGTCTCGAAATCCGCCCAGGCCCCGGCCTGCGCCATGGCAGGCAGCGTCATCAAAAGCGCCGCGCCGAGGGCCAGAGACCCCGGAGCGCGTCCAGGGTGATGTCGCGCCGCGCAATCAATCATGCGCCACCCCGAGATAGGCGTCGATCACCGCCTGATTGCTGCGCACCTCGTCGGGGGTGCCATCGCCGATCTTCTTGCCGTAATCCATCACAACGACGCGGTCGGAGAGGTCCATCACCACGCCCATGTCATGCTCGATGAGGGCAATCGTGGTGCCGAATTCGTCGTTCACATCGAGGATGAAGCGGCTCATGTCCTCTTTCTCCTCGACGTTCATGCCCGCCATCGGCTCATCCAGAAGCAGGATCGACGGCTCGGCCGCCAGCGCGCGCGCCAGTTCCACCCGCTTTTTAAGACCGTAGGGCAGCCGCGCCACGGGGGTCTTGCGGATATGCTGTATTTCCAGAAAATCGATGATCTTTTCCACCGCCGCGCGGTTCTCGACCTCTTCGCGCTCCGCGCGGCCCTTCCAGATCGCCTGCGCCAGAAGCCCGGTCTTCATCTGCCGGATGCGGCCCGTCATGACGTTGTCCAGCACGCTCATGCCCTCGAAAAGCGCGATGTTCTGGAAGGTGCGCGCGATGCCCTGCTGCGCCACCTCATAGGGCTTCATCGGCGGGCGCTTCTGGCCCTTGTACCAGACCTCGCCCTCCTGCGGGTTGTAGAAGCCCGAGATGACGTTGAGCATCGAGGATTTGCCGGCACCGTTGGGGCCGATGATGGCGCGGATCTCGCCCTCGCGGATGTCAAACGAGATATCCTTGATCGCCACCACCCCGCCAAAACGCAGGGTGATGTTCTTCATCTCCATCACCACACCGCCGATCTTGCGGCCATCGGCGGTGAGGGTGGTCTCGGGGGTCATCTCGTTCATTCCGCCGCCACCTTCTGCTCTTGGATCTGAACCACCTGCGCCTCCACGATCTTCAGCGTCGCCGAAATCGCGCCCTTGCGGCCATCCTCGTAGGTGACTTCGGTGGTGGTGAATATCTCGTCGGAGCCATCGTAAAGCGCGGTCACCAGATCGCCGAACTTGTCGGAAATCACGTTGCGCCGCACCTTGCGGGTGCGCGTCATCTCGCCGTCATCGGCATCCAGTTCCTTGTGCAGCACGAGGAAGCGATGCACCTGGCTGTGCGACAGCATCGGATCATCGGCAAGGCTGCGGTTGACCTCCTCGACATGGCCGCGGATCGTCTCCAGCACCTGAGGGTGGCCCGCCAGTTCCTGATAGGAGGCATAGCCGATATTGTTGCGCTCGGCCCAGTTGCCCACGGCCGTCAGGTCGATATTGATGAAGGCGGTGCATTTGTCGCGCCCGTTGCCGAACACCACGGCCTCGAGGATATTGGGATAGAACTTGAGCTTGTTCTCCACGTATTTCGGCGCGAACAGGCGGCCATCGGCCATCTTGCCCACATCCTTGGCGCGGTCGATGATCCGAAGGTGGCCTGATCCTTCCTCGAAGAAACCCGCATCGCCGGTGGCGACCCAGCCCTCGGCATCCTTGGTCGAGGCGGTGCTGTCGGGGTTCTTGTAGTAATATTCAAAGGTGCCGGGGCTGCGATAGAACACCTCGCCCGTGTCGCTGATGCGGATTTCCACGCCCGGCGCGGGCACGCCCACGGTGTCGGAACGCACCTCGCCATCGGGTTGCAGGGTGATAAACACGCTGGCCTCGGTCTGGCCGTAAAGCTGTTTGAGATTGATGCCGAGCGAGCGGTAGAAATCGAAAATCTCCGGCCCGATCGCCTCACCGGCGGTATAGCCCACCCGCACCCGGCCAAGACCCAGCGTATCCTTGAGCGGGCCGTAGACGAAAAGCGACCCGAGCCGGTATTTGAGCCGGTCCATCGCCCCGACGGGCTTGCCATCAAGGATCGCGGGGCCGACGCGGCGCGCATGCGCCATGAAGTGATGAAACAGCCATTTCTTGACGCGGCCCGCATCCTCCATCCGGATCATGACATTGGTCAGTTGCGTCTCGAAGACGCGCGGCGGGGCGAAGAAATACGTGGGCCCGATCTCGCGCAGGTCAAGCTGCATCGTCTCGGGGCTTTCGGGGCAGTTGACGCAGAAGCCGCACCAATAGGCCTGCCCGATGGAAAATATGAAATCGCCCACCCAAGCCATCGGCAGGTAGGCCAGCACCTCCTCGTCCTTGGTGAGATGATCGAACTCGGAGGATGACCGCGACGCCTCGATGATGTTGCGATTGCTCAGCACCACGCCCTTGGGCTTGCCGGTGGTGCCGGAGGTGTAGAGCATGACGCAGACGCTGTCATAGGTCAGCCGTTCGCGCCGCGCCTTCAGATCCTCGATCCATTCGTAATAGGCCGCGCGGCCCTGCTCCTGAATGTCGATGAAACGGTGCAGCTTGTGGTGGTCGTATTTGCGCAGGCCGCGGGGATCGACATAGATGATATGCTCAAGCTGATGCAGCCGTTCCTGCACCTCGATGAGCTTGTCGACCTGCTCCTGATCCTGCACGATGGCAAAGCGCGCGCCGCAATGCTCCATCACGTATTCCATCTCGGGGGCGGCGGCGTCCTGATAGAGCGGCACGGGGATCGCCCCCACCGATTGCGCGGCGACCATCGACCAGTAGAAATAGGGCCGGTTGCGGCCAATGATGGCGATGAAATCGCCCTCGTTCACGCCCAGATTGATCAGGCCCAGCGCCAGCGCCTCGATTTCCTTTTCCGCCTCGGCCCAGGTCCAGCTTTGCCAGATGCCGTATTCCTTTTCGCGGTAGGCGGCGCGGTTCGCAAAGCGCGTGGCGTTGCGTTGCAGAAGTGCCGGGATGGAGTCCATCCCCTCCGTCGGTTGTGACGGTTGTGCCAAATCCCATTCCTCCCTTTCGCCCGTCCCCTCCGACGGGCCGCACCCAAGGCGCGATTCTCATTGCCTCAAGGGTGCGCGTTTATGGTTGGCGGTCAACTTTTTCCTGAACATGTCGCAAAACTTACGAATTGTAACAGGCCGCGATAGGGTCTTTGCGTGCCAAGGGGGCGGTGCTAGCGAAGAAGGCGGAGGAGACGGAGATGAGCGCCAACCACGCCGACCGCGATGCCATGACCATGGCCGGGCTGAACCTCATTCAGCAGGCGCTGACCATCTATGACCGTGATTTGCGGCTGGCCGTGTGCAACAGGCGCTTTCAGGAGATATTCGCCCTGCCCGATGCGCTGGTAACGCCGGGGGCCGATTTCGCCGACACCATCCGGTATCTCGCCACGCGCGGCGATTACGGCGACGTGGGCGACGTGGAGGGCTTCGTGGCCAGCCGCGTCGAAATATCCCGCGCGTTTGAGCCGCATTACATGGAGCGCACCCGCGCCAATGGCCGCACCATTTCCGTCGAGGGCACGCCCCTGCCGCAAGGCGGCTGGGTCACCGTCTATACCGACATCACCCCCGCCAAACGCCAGGAGGCGCTGTTGCGCGCACGCTCCGAGGAACTCTCGGACCAGATCCTGACCTATTCGGAGGAGCTGGCCACCGCCAACCGCGAGTTGCAGGCCACCATCACCGCCCTCGAAGAGGCCAAGCGCCAGATCACCGAAGCCGAGGCGCGCACGCGCCTCACCGCCGAGATGATGCCCGCCCATATCGCCCATATCGGGCCGGACCGCTGCTATACCTATTCCAACCGGCGGCTGACCGCGATCATGCCCGGATCGCGCGCCGATCTCATTGGCGTGCACGCGGCAGAGGTTCTGGGGCCACAGACATGGGCGGTCCTCGACCCCGAACTTGACAAGGCGTATCGTGGGCACTCTTCGGTCTTTGAATTCACCCATGAGCCAAGTTCGCGCCGCATCCGCGTGGCGCTCACGCCCGATCCCACCAGCGGCGGGGTCTATATCCTGTCGATGGACATCACCGAGGAAAGCCAGACCCGCGCCGCGCTGCAACAGACACGGCGGCGCGAGATGGCGGCGCAACTGACCAGCGGATTGGCGCATGATTTCTCCAACCTGCTGACGATCATTCTGGGAATGCAGTCGCGCCTTGCCCGCATGGGGCTGGCCGCCGAGGCGCGCGCGCTGATCGACGCCACCATCGCGGCGGCGCGGCGCGGCGGCGGGTTGCTCAATCGTATCGCCGACATGACCGGCCCGCGCGAGCACGAACCCGTGCCCACCGACCTTGCCGCCTTTCTGACCGATCTCGAAACCCTTGCGCGCTCGGCTCTGCCCTCGGGTGTCGCGCTCAGGGTCGAGGCCGGGACGGGCGGGCGCTACCTGCTCGATGCGGGGATGTTGCAGGATTCGCTGCTCAACCTCATCCTCAACGCCCGCGACGCTTGCGCGCCCACGGGCCGGATCACGCTCTCGGTGCGCCCGCTTCAGGGGACATGGCTGGAATTCATCGTGCGCGATACCGGGCCCGGCTTCTCGGTGGAGGCGCTCGACCATGCGCTTGATCCGTTCTTCACCACCAAGGGCGGCGAGGGGTCGGGGCTTGGCCTGTCGATGGTCTATGACATGACCAAGCTCGCGGGCGGGCGGATCGTGCTGGGCAATACAAGTGAGGGCGGGCAGGTGGTGCTGCGCCTGCCGCTGCGGCCTGCGGGGGATGCGCGCCCGCCCGGTCTGGTGCTTCTGGTCGAGGACAGCCCCGACCTGCGCTCCACCCTGCGCGACATGCTGCGCAGTGCGGGCCACAGCGTGATCGAGGCTGCCAGCGTCGAGGAGGCCGCCGCCCTGCTCGACGATCTGCCCGAGATTTCCGCCGTGCTCTCGGATGTGGTGCTCGAAGGCGCGCGCACCGGGATCGACCTTGCCCGCCTGCCCCGCCCCGAGGGCTGCGCGCTGGTGCTCATGACCTCGCTGCCGCCCGACGACCCGCTTTACCGGGCCGCCGCCGCCGCAGCCCCGGTGCTGCGCAAACCCTTCACCGCAGCACAGCTTGACGCCGCGCTCACTGCCGGAGACCGCCCATGACCACACCCGCCGCAACCGCCCCGCTGGTGACCATTCTGGACGACGAGCCGGCCATTCGCACCATGCTGGCCGACGCGTTGAACGAGGCGGGGTTTCGCACCATGGCCTTTGGCCGCGCGACCGAGTTCGAGGCCGCGCTGCGGACCACAACGCCCGATGTCTGTCTCGTGGACCTGTCGCTGCCCGACCGCGACGGGCTCGGCCTCGTGCATCGCCTCGCGCTCGAACAGGGGGCGACGGTGATCATCATTTCAGGAAGAGCGCAGGTGCAGGACCGGGTCACGGGGCTTGAGCTTGGGGCGGATGACTACATCATCAAGCCGTTTGATCCCGCCGAGGTGGTCGCCCGCATCCGCGCCCGCCTGCGTCGGGGCACGCCCAGCACCCAGACCGGCGAGGTGGCGCGCTTCAACGGCTGGGTGGCGCATTTCGACCGCTATGTGCTGGAGGATGACAGCGGCACCGAGACACCCTTTTCCCATGCCGAGGGCGAGGTGCTGCGGCTGTTTCTGGAGCGGCCCAAGCGGCTTATATCCCGGCAGGCCATGCAGGAGGCGCTTGGCGGCGCGGCGGGCGAGAGCTTTGACCGGGCCATGGACGTGCGCATCTCGCGGCTGCGCACCAAGCTGCGCGAAGACCCCAAGAACCCGCGCCTGATCAAGACGATCTACGGCGCGGGCTATATCTTTCTGGGGGATGTGGGGTGGGGGTGACGCGGCCCGCAAGGGGATCGCGGCCCGGCTGGCTTTTGGGCTGAAACAGACCTTCGGTTGCTGCTCCCGGCGCGGCATCAGGGCCGAAGGTCGGCAGACTGTCCGGTGGACAGTCTGAGGCCAGAACGGGCGGGAGCCCGATACAGGCCGGCACATCATCTTCGCTGGCGCCCATCAGGTCGGCCAGCCTCGGCCCGCGCCCGGCCACGCCGAAAATCCCGCTTTACACCTGAACCGAACGGTTTATCTTCCGCCACAGAACAGGAAGGAGCCGCCATGCCGCTGACCGTGAACGGGGCCGATTTTCCCACCGAAGGGCTTGATCCCGACATGCCGCTTCTGTGGGTGCTGCGCGATGTGCTGGGCCTGACGGGAACGAAATACGGCTGCGGGATCGCGCAATGCGGGGCCTGCACCGTGCATGTGGACGGGGTCGCCACGCGGTCCTGTCAGGTGGCGCTTGGCGATGTCTGGGGACCGGTCACCACCATCGAGGGGCTGGGCACGCCAGCGGCCCCGCACCCGGTGCAGGCGGCCTGGATCGAGCGCCAGGTGGCGCAATGCGGCTATTGCCAGTCAGGGCAGATCATGCAGGCGGCGAGCCTTCTGGCCGAGGTGGCAGAGCCTTCGGATGCCGAGATCGACGACGCCATGTCGGGCAACCTCTGCCGGTGCGGCACCTATCCGCGCATCCGTGAGGCCGTCCGGGCCGCTGCGCGCGCGATGAAGGGGGCCTGAGATGGGGCGCGCGAAAACCATCGCCCGGCGGGCATTTCTCATCGGATCAGCGGCCATCGCGGGCGGCGTGGCCTTTGGCGTCTGGCGGTTCAGGACGCCCTATGCGAACCCGCTCCTGCGCGACCTGCCGGAGGGGGCGGCGGCGCTCACGCCTTATGTGATCATCACCGCCGAAGCGATCACACTGATCACGCCGCGCGCCGACAAGGGGCAAGGGGCCACCTCGGTGCAGGCCGCGCTCATCGCCGAGGAACTGGATGTCGACCTTGACCAGATCATGACCGATCCCGGCCCGCCGGACCGCGCCTATTGGAACACGGCGCTCTCGTCCGAGGCGGTGCCGTTCCGCGCGACCGACGAGGGCTGGCTGGCCGAGGCGGCGCGCGGCGCGATGGCCGCCCCGATGAAGTTTCTGGGGATGCAGATCACCGGCGGATCGACCACCGTGCCGGATGGCTATGAGAAACTGCGCCGCGCAGGCGCGGTGGCGCGCGAGACGCTGAAGGCGGCGGCGGCGCGCCTTCACGGGGTCGAGGTGGCAAGCCTCACGACCGAACGCGGCGCGGTGATCCTGCCGGATGGCACGCGGCTCAGCTACCGGAGCCTGGCCACCGAGGCGGCGCGGACCGAGCCGGTGACCGAGGTCACGCTGCGCGACCCGGCCGATTGGCGGCTGCTGACGAAGCCGATGCAGCGCATTGATATCGTGGCGAAATCCACCGGAACGCAAGGTTATGGCATCGACGTGACGCGGCCCGACATGCTCTATGCCGCTGTGAGGCTGGCCCCGCAGGGCGCGGCGTTGCGGGGCTATGACGCGACCCGCGCCGAGGCGATGCGCGGGGTTGAAAAGATTGTCGCGCTCCCCGCTGGCGTGGCCGTCGTCGCCACGAGCACATGGCACGCGATGCAGGGGGCGCAGGCGATCACGCTCGATCATGGCCCCACCCCGTTTCCGCCCGGCATGGCGGGGCATTGGCAGGCGCTCTCGGACAGCTTTGACAGCGCGCGACAAGACAGCCAATTCCGCGATGCCGGCGATGTGGCGGCCGCGCTGGCCGTATCAACGGATGTCGAGGCCGAATACCGCGCGCCCTATCTGGCCCATGCGCCGCTCGAGCCGCTCAATGCCACGGTGCTCCATACGCCCGGGCGTGTCGATGTCTGGACGGGCACGCAGGTGCCGCGTTTTGTCCAGACCAACGTGGCCGCGATCACCGGCCTTGGGCCCGAGGCGGTGCATGTCCACGCGCAGATGATCGGCGGCAGCTTCGGGCACCGGCTGGAGGATGAGGCGGTGCGCCATGCCGCGCGCATCGCCATGGCCGTGCCGGGGCGTCCGGTGAAGCTGACCTATTCGCGCGAAGAGGACATGGGCCATGACTTTCCCCGTCAGATCGCCATGGCGCGCGGGCGGGGCCGCGTGGCCGGGGGACGGGTCGAGGCGCTCGATCTGGGCATCGCCATGCCCTCGGTCATCGCCTCGCAGATGGGGCGGCAGAACATCCCCGCCCCCGGCCCCGATCTTCAGATCGTGGCGGGGGCCTGGGATCAGCCCTATGCCATACCGCATTACCGGGTGACGGGCTATCGCGCGCCGGAACTGGCCCCGATTTCCTCGTGGCGCTCGGTGGGGGCCTCGACCAACGGATTTTTCCACGAGAGCCTGCTGGACGAGGTGATCCACGCCGCCGGGGCCGACCCGCTGGAAGAGCGCTTGCGGCTCTGCGATCACGCGCCCTCGCGCAAGGTGCTGGAGGCGGTGGCCGAAATGTCGGACTGGGGCGCGCCCATGACGGCGGGGCGCGGGCGCGGCGTGGCGCTCTGCCTGTCGTTCGGGGTGCCCTGCGCGATGGTGGTGGCGGTGAGCGCGACCGGGGAGGGCATCCGCCTCGACCACGTCCATGTGGCCGCCGAGGTCGGGCGCGTGCTCGATCCGGTGAATTTCGACGGGCTGGTGAAGGGCGGCGTGGTCTTTGGTCTGGGGCACGCGATGCATGGCGCAATCACCTATGAGAACGGCGTGACCGAACAGACGAATTTTGACACCTTCCGCGCCATGCGCCTCTATCAGTGCCCCGAGATCACCGTGCGCGGGCTGGAAAACGGCGAGCGGATCCGTGGGGTGGGCGAACCGCCCGTGCCCCCCGCCGCGCCGGCGCTCGCCAATGCGATCTTTGCCGCGACCGGGAAACGGCTGCGCGAAATGCCGTTCGACACGCATATCGGCTTTGTCTGAGCGCCTCTTGCCCCCGCCCGCGCGCGGTGCTTCAAGAGGGTCATGCCGACGCTTGTGACCACCCTCCTGCTTCTGGCGATTGCGGGCCTTTCCGGGGTCGGGGCGCAGGCGGCAGGCTTTCCCCTGCCCTTCCTCATCGGGCCGCTTGTCGTCTCGGCGCTCATTGCCACCGTGCTGCCCGAGCGGCTGCCGGAGGGCTATCGCTTTCCCGAGCCTGTGCGGCTCGCGTTCATCGCCATCATCGGGCTGATGATCGGCGCGCAGGTCACGCCCGCCCTGTTTTCCGAAGCCCACAATTATGCGCTGACGCTGGGGGCGGTGACGCTCTTTGTGGGGCTGGCCCATGGCCTCGGCTACGGGGTCTTCCGCTGGTTGGGGGGCTATGACAGGGTGACGGCGTTTTACGCCAGCACCCCCGGCGGCCTCTATGAAAGCATCGAGATGGGCACGGCGGCGGGGGCGGATGTCACGCGGCTGATGATGCAGCAATTCCTGCGCATCATCGCGGTGGTGACGCTTTTGCCCTTTGGCCTTTCGCTCTGGCTGGGTGCGCCGGTGGGAAGTGCTGCGGGCATGAGCCTTGCGCGCGCAGAGGTGCCGTGGTCGGACCTGCCGCTGATCATGCTGGCATGTCTGGGCGGGTTGGCTTTGGGCCGGGTGCTGCGCCTGCCGGCGGGGCAGATGACCGGACCGATGGCGGTGGCGGCGGCGCTGTCACTCTCGGGCTTGCTGGGGTTCGAGATTCCGCAATGGCTGGTCAATCTGGCGCAGGTGATCCTTGGCACCGCTCTGGGGATGCGGTTCACCGGGCTGAACCGGGGGCTGATGCTGCGCGGGGCGGGGCTGGCCGTCGTGTCGGTCGCGGGGATGCTGGCGGTGGGTGTAGCACTTGCCGTTGGACTGCACGCCGTGACGGGAGAGCCGGTCGATGTGCTGGTGATCAGCCTGGCACCGGGGGGTGTCACGGAAATGGCGCTGGTCGCGCTCAGCCTCTCGGCCAACCCGGCCTTTGTCACGCTGCACCACATTTACCGCATCCTGCTCACCGTGCTGGTGATCGGCACGGTGACGAGGCTCAGACGCGCACCCCGTGCCGCCCCGCCAGATCGGTGAAGAACTGCCACGCCACGCGGCCCGAACGCGCGCCGCGCGTGGCCTGCCATTCGATCGCCTCGGCGCGCAAGGCCGCGTCGTCGATCCCGACCCCGTAAGCCGCGCAATAGCCCCGGATCATGGACAGGTATTCGTCCTGATCACAGGGATGAAAGCCGAGCCAGAGCCCGAACCGGTCCGAGAGCGAGACCTTTTCCTCGACCGCCTCGGAAGGGTTGATGCCGCTGGAGCGCTCGTTCTCGATCATGTCGCGGGGCATGAGGTGGCGGCGGTTGGAGGTCGCGTAGAACACCACATTATCGGGCCGCCCCTCGATCCCGCCATCGAGCACGGCCTTCAATGATTTGTAATGCTGGTCGTCATGGCTGAACGACAGGTCGTCGCAAAACAGCAGGAAGCGTGCCTGCGCGCCGCGCAACAGGTTCAGCAGGCGGCCCACCGAAGGCAGATCCTCGCGCTGCAACTCCACGATCTTGAGCGGCAGGCCCTCGGCCAGAACGGCGGCGTGCACGGCCTTCACGAGGCTCGATTTTCCCATGCCCCGCGCGCCCCACAGAAGCGCGTTGTTGGCGGGCAGGCCGCGCGCGAACTGGCGGGTATTGGCCAGGAGCGTGTCGCGCGCGCGGTCGATGCCCACGAGAAGGCCCATATCGACGCGGCTGACCTCGCGCACCGGCTCCAGCCGGTCGGGGGAGACGTGCCAGACGAACGCCTCCGCCCCGTCGAAATCGGGCGCTGTCAGCGGCGCGGGGCTCATCCGCTCCAGCGCGGCGGCGATACGGTCAATCGGGTCCATGGCCTAGCTCTTGATCTCGTCAGAAGGGTCGCTTTCGTCCTCGTCATCGAACCACAGCCCCTGCGCGCGCAACTCCTTTTCACGCTTCTTCTCGACACGCGCGACAAGCTGGATCGAGACCTCGTAGAGGCCATAGACCACCACGAAAAGGATCAGCTGGGTGATGACATCGGGCGGCGTCACCAGAGCGGCCAGCACGAGGATGCCCACCACCGCGTATTTGCGCACCGATTTGAGACCAACCGCGCTGACCAGCCCGGCCTTGCCCATGAGCGTAAGGAGAACGGGCAGTTGAAAGCACAGACCGAAGGCCACGATGAATTTCAGCGTTATATCGAGGCTCTCGTTGACCTTGCCGAAAAAGGTGATGCGAATGCCGTCGCTGGCCGCCGGGGCGTCGGGGACCGCTGGCACCGCGTCAGAGTCAACAAGCCCGCCCATCAGGTCGGCGATGATCGAGGGCACATCGGCAAAGCCAAGGAAAAACGCCATCGCCAGCGGTGTCACCACGAAATGCGCAAACGACGCGCCCAACAGGAACATCACCGGCGAGGCGATCATGAAGGGCAGGAACGCGTTCTTTTCCTGCTTATAGAGGCCGGGTGCCACGAACCGCCACATCTGGAAGCCGATCACCGGGAAGGCCAGCGCAAAGCCGAACACCATCGAGATGCGAAACAGCGTGAACAGGTATTCCTGCGGGCTGGTATACTGCATCGTCGGCGACGGGTCGCCCATTTCGCGCAACGTGGCCTCGATCGGGCCAAGCAGGAATTGCAGGATCGGCTCGGCCACGGTGAAGGCCAGAACGATACCGACGACAAAGGCCATGACCGATCGGATCAGCCGCGTGCGCAATTCCGCCAGGTGCTCGATCAGCGGGGCGCTGGACTCGTCTATGTCGTCCTCGGGCACGCTCATGCCTTGTCCCCGGTGCCCTTGTCGGCGCTTGCCGGGGCGGCGGCTGCCTCGGCGGCGCGACGCTCGGCGGCCAGTTCCTCGGCCTTCTCGCGGGTCGCGTCCGCCCGCGCCTGAACCTCGGGATCAAGCGGCGGTCGCGCCGTCTTTTCAAGGTCGCGGGTCACGTCCTCGGTGGTCTTCTTGAGTTCGTTCATCGCCGTCTTCATCGGGTTCGACGCGGCCTTGAACGATTTCTGGATGTCGCCCACGCCGGACTGGTCGGCGGCGTCATTCATCGCGCGGCTGAATTCACGCGCCATGCCCTTGGCCTTGCCGACAAACCGGCCGACGGCCCGGAACATGCCGGGCAGGTCCTTGGGGCCGACGACGATCAGCGCCACGATCCCGATGACCAGAAGCTCGGTCCAGCCAAGGTCGAACATTCAGGGTTCAGACCTTGTCTTTTTCTTGCGCGGGTGTCACGTCGCGCGCCTCTTGGGCGGTTTCGCTGGTATCCTCAAGCTCCTTGTTGCCCTCGGCGATGCCCTTCTTGAACGAGGTGATCCCCTTGCCGACCTCGCCCATGAGGGCCGAGATCTTGCCACGCCCGAAAAGGACCAGCACCACCACGGCGATCAGCAGAATGCCGGGAAGGCCGATATTGTTGAGCATCTCTTCTCTCCCTTGCTCGGGGCCGTGCCGCCCCGGACCCTTGATTGCCTTTATCTAGACATTCGTCGCGCCCGATGAAAGGACCAATCCACCCCGCATGCGCAAATCGCGCGGGCGCTATTCGTCCGACTGGGCCTCGGCGCGGCTCTTGCCGGACACGTTCTGCGCCAGCGTGGCGGCCATGAACGGATCGAGGTCGCCATCGAGCACACCCTTGGTATCGGAGGTCTCGTGCCCGGTGCGCAGGTCCTTGACCATCTGGTAGGGCTGCAACACGTAAGACCGGATCTGGTTGCCCCAACCCGCATCGCCCTTGGCGTCATGGGCCTCGTTGATGGCGGCGTTGCGGCGGTCAAGCTCCATCTGGTAGAGCCGCGATTTCAGCGCCTTCATGGCGATATCGCGGTTCTGGTGCTGCGATTTCTGGCTGGAGGTGGTGACAACCCCGGTGGGAATATGGGTGATCCGCACCGCCGAGTCGGTGGTGTTGACGTGCTGCCCCCCCGCGCCCGAGGACCGGTAGGTGTCGATGCGGATATCCGAGGGGTTGATCTCGATCTCGATATTGTCGTCAACCACCGGGTAGACCCAGACCGAGGAGAACGAAGTGTGCCTTTTGGCTGCCGAATCAAAGGGCGAAATCCGCACGAGACGGTGAACGCCCGATTCGGACTTGAGCCAGCCATAGGCGTTATGACCGGAAATCTTGTAGGCGGCGGACTTGATTCCGGTTTCCTCGCCCGGTGATTCCGATTGCAACTCGACCGTGTAGCCGCGTTTCTCGGCCCATCGGACATACATGCGCGCCAGCATCGACGCCCAGTCACAGCTCTCGGTGCCGCCGGCACCCGCGTTGATCTCGAGGAAGGTGTCGTTGGCATCGGCCTCGCCATCCAGAAGCGCCTCCAGCTCCTTGGCGGCGGCCACCTTGGCAAGCGATTTGAGCGCCGCCTCGGCCTCGGTCACGACCTCGGTGTCCCCCTCCATCTCGCCCAACTCGATCAGGCCGAGATGGTCGTCAAGCTCCTGCTTGATCCGGTCATGCGTGTCCAGCGCATCGACCAGCGCCTGACGCTCGCGCATCAGCGTCTGGGCGCGCTCGGGGTCGTCCCAGAGCGTTGGGTCCTCCACCCGCGCGTTGAATTCCTCGAGCCGGTGGCGCGCGGTCTCCCATCCCAGCCGCTGGCGCAGAAGTTCCAGCGATTTTTCGATCTCGGAAACGAGGGTCTGGGTTTCGGCGCGCATGGTCGGTCTTGTCCTCGGCTGATCAGAGCCGCCTGATACCGCAGCGCCGGGATATGGACAAGGGACCGCTAGTAGAGCCCGCCCGAACTCATCGAGCCGAAACTCGCGCGGCCCCCTACCGTCGCCTTCTGGCCGGTCGAGGTGGTCACCTCGCGCACCTGCTCGCCCTCGCCACGCGCGAAAAGGTCAAGATCGCGGCCCATGGCAAAGCCACCGTCATAGGCCACGCCAAAGAACGGCTCTTCCCCGTCGCGGAAATACTCGGCCACCACGTAATCGCCGGTGGCGTCATCGGGTAGCCGCGCGCCGGTGAACCGGTCGATCTTGATGAAATGCCCGCCCGGCGGGATCTCGAACGGGCCGCCGCCGTATTTCTGCACCGCTTCTTGCATGAATTCCTGAAACACCGGCGCGCAGAGAGAGGAGCCATAGGCCGACCGGCCAAGACCGCGCGGCTGGTCATGGCCGATATAGCAGCCAGCGGCGATATTGCTGGTAAAGCCCACGAACCACACGTCGCGCGCGTCATTGGTGGTGCCGGTCTTGCCCGCAACGGGCACCGGCAAGTTGATGGCACCTTTGGCGGTGCCGCGCTCCACCACGCCGGTCATCATCGAGGTAAGCTGATAGGCGGTGATCGCGTTCATCACCCGCTCGCGGTCCGAGACGATCCGGGGACCACGGTCGCGCGCGATGCCCGGATCGCGGCAATCGACACAGTCGCGGGTGTCCTGCCGGTAGACGGTGCGCCCATGGCGGTCCTGCACCCGGTCGACAAGGCTGGGGCGCACGCGCTCGCCGCCATTGGCGAACATCGCATAGGCCGCCACCATGTTGTAGAGCGTGGTTTCCTCGGACCCCAGCGAATTGGCCAGAAACTGCCCCATGTTCTGATAGACGCCAAAGCGTTCGGCATAGCGCCCGACAAGATCCATCCCCACCTCCTGCGCAAGGCGGATGGTCATGAGGTTGCGCGATTGCTCGATCCCGGTGCGCAGCGGCGTGGGCCCGTAGAACTTGTTCGACGAATTGCGCGGCCGCCACAGGCCCTGCGGCGTGTTGATCTCGATGGGCGCGTCGATGACGATGGTGGCGGGCGAATAGCCGCTGTCGAGGGCGGCGGCATAGACGAAGGGCTTGAAGCTCGATCCCGGCTGGCGCATCGCCTGCGTCGCGCGATTGAACACCGAATGCTGGTAGGAAAACCCGCCCTGCATCGAAATCACGCGGCCCGTGTTGACGTCCATCGCCATGAAGGCACCCTGCACCTCGGGCACTTGCCGCAGGCTCCAGTTCTCGAAGGCGCCGTCCTTCGTGACGGCGCGCACATGCACCACATCGCCACGGGCAAAGGTCGCGCGGAAATCGCCCGGCAGCCAGCGGATATCGCTGCGCGGCACCTCCTGAATGCCGTCGATGCCCTCGATGCCGATGCGCATGGCCTGATCGCCGGTTTCCAGAACCACGGCAGGAAACCACAGCCCGTCAAGCTCGATGTCGCGCGGCACGCGCAAGGCCGCGAGCGCCGCCTGCCAGTCGGCCTCGGACCCCAGCACCTCCTCGGGCAGGCTCTCACCGGTGCCGCGCCAGCGCCCCTGCCCGCGATCATAGGCCTCGAGCTGACGGCGCAGGGCGCGCGCCGCATGAACCTGCATCTCGGGGTCGATGGTGGCGCGCACGGTCAGGCCGCCGGTAAAGAACTCGCCCTCGCCGTAGATCTCGCTCAATTGGCGGCGGATCTCGTCGGTGAAATAGTCGCGCGGGGGCAATTCGGCGCTGAACGGGGTGAAATCGCCGTTCTGAACCGAGCGCAGCGGCATCTCGCGCTCGGCGCGATACTCGGCCTCGGTCAGATAGCCGTTCTCCCACATCTCGCGCAGCACGAAATTGCGCCTGTCAAGCAGGCGCTCCTTTTCGCGCACCGGGTGATAGTCGCTCGGCGCCTTGGGCATGGCCGCGATCGTCGCCGCCTCGTGCGGGGCCAGCGCGCGCAAGGACTTGTTGAAATAGGTCTGCGCGGCGGCGGTCACGCCATAGCTGTTCTGCCCGAGAAAAATCTCGTTGAGATAGAGCTCGAGGATCTGCTCCTTGCTGAGCGTCTCCTCGATGCGGGTGGCGAGGATGATCTCCTTGATCTTGCGCTCCATCTGCCGGTCGCCCGACAGCAGGAAATTCTTCATCACCTGCTGCGTGATGGTCGAGGCCCCGCGCACGTTCTTGCCGCGCGATTTCACCGCGTCATAGATCGCCGAGGCGATGCCCATGGCGTCATAGCCGTGATGGGAATAGAAATTCTTGTCCTCGGCGCTGATGAAAGCCTGTTTCACCAGATCGGGAATGTCCTCGGCCGGGGTAAACAGCCGCCGCTCGCGGGCGAACTCGTCGATGATGCGCCCTTCGGCGGAATAGATCCGGCTGATCGTGGGGGGCGTGTAATTGGCAAGGCTCTCATGGCTCGGCAGGTCCTTGCCATAGATATGCAGCACCGCACCGATCGACAGCCCGATGATGACCACGACAAGGGTGATCAGGCTGAACAGGCTGCCCAGAAGGCTAATCACAGGGCGCAGCACGGCACTCTCCTCATCGACGCTGCGCCCGATATAAGGGCCCGTGGCGCAGCCGTCAAAACACAAACGTGATCGCGGCAGGCCGGTTTCCGCCTCATTGCCGCACCAGACCGGCGCGCACGCGATCCTCGCGCGCCCAGGTCTCCAGCGCCGCGCGCAGCGCCGCCACCAGATCGGCACGCCAGGCGGGATCGCTCAGGTGGCGGCGGTCGCGCTCGTTGGACAGAAACCCGGTCTCGATCAGCACCGACGGGATATCCGGCGCCTTGAGCACGGAAAACCCCGCATGCCGCATGGGCCGCGACAAAAGCGGGATGGCCCCGGCGCGGAAGGTCTCTATCAGCGTGCCGGCAAGCTCCTCGGCGCGCGGTTGCGTCTCCTGCCGGGCCAGATCCATCAGCACACCCGCCACCACATCGTCGGTGCCGCTCAGATCAACACCGGCAAGAATATCGGCGCGGTCGTGACGCTCGGCCAGGGCCGCACTTGCCGCGTCAGAGGCGCTGTCGGCTAGCGTATAGACCGACGCCCCCCGCGCGCGCGCATCCGAGAGCGCATCGGCATGGAGCGACAGGAACACGTCCGCCCCCACCCGATGCGCCAACGCCACGCGGCCCTCGAGGCTGACAAATTCATCCCCCTCGCGGGTGAGCCAGACCTCGAAGCCGCCCGCGCGCAAGAGCGCCTCGCGCAATTCGCGCGCCAGCATCAGCATCAGGTGCTTTTCCTGAAGCCCGTCCACCTCGGCACCCGGATCGATGCCGCCATGGCCCGGATCAATCATCACCCGAAGGGGTGCGTCAGGGTCGCGCAGGGGGGCGAGCACCGCCGCAGGTGGCGTTGCCGCCTCCCATCCCGGCCCCTCGGGCACGCCCGCCGTGGCCGAGAAGCGCGCCGCGTCCTCGGCCCCCAGACGCACCCGGAGCATCGCCGCGCCGCTCTGTCCGTCCACCTCGAGCCCGGCCCCCTCGAACACATGCGGCCCCGCCAGATCGATCACCATGCGCGACCAGCCCGGCCTTATCTGCCCCATGCGCAAGCCCCGCACCCGGTCCGTGGCAACGGCCAGTGCCCCCTCGGCCCCCTGCCAGTCCACCTCGCGGAAATCGAGCACCAGCCGTTCGGGGGCCTCCAGCGTCAGCACCCGCCACGGCACCCCCTGCGTGAGCGACAGCCGCAGCTCCACCCCGCGCCCGTGGTCGTCGATCCCGCTTGCGGCAAGATCGAGCCGCGCCAGCGCGCTGAACTCCTGCGCCGCCACCATGGGCGCGCCCCAAAGCCACAGCCCCGCCACCAGCCATTTCAGAAAGGAACTGCCCATATGCCGGTCTCCGGTCTCGTTGCCCCGAGCATAGCCCGGCGCGCGGTCCGAAAACAGACCCGGCGTTTCATCGTTCCGAAAATACTCGAAATCTCGCGCCTGCCGCTCAGAGCAACGCCATGGTCTCGTCGGAGGCCTCGAAATTGGTGGTGACGCGCTGCACGTCGTCATCATCCTCCAGCGCCTCGATGAGCTTCATGAGCTTCTGCATGCCCTCGAGGTCCATCTCCGTCGTCGTGGTGGGTCGCCAGACCAGCTTGGTGGATGCGCTCTCGCCAAGCGTGGATTCAAGCGCCGCCGCGACCTCGCCCAGATCGGTATCGCCGCACCAGATCACATGGCCGTCCTCGCCGCTTTCCACATCCTCGGCCCCCGCCTCGATCGCGGCCATCATCGCCGTGTCGGCATCGCCCGCATCGGCGGGATAGGTGATCTCGCCCTTGCGCTCGAACATGAAGCCGACGCTGCCGGTCTCGCCCAGGTTGCCGCCATTCTTGGAGAAGGTCGAGCGCACGTTCGAGGCGGTGCGGTTGCGGTTGTCGGTCATCGCCTCGACGATCACCGCCACGCCGTTCGGTCCATAGCCCTCATAGCGGATTTCCTCGTAATCCTCCGCATCGCCGCCCTGCGCCTTCTTGATGGCGCGTTCGATATTGTCCTTGGGCATGGATTGCGCCTTGGCCTCCTTGATCGCAAGGCGCAGGCGCGGGTTCTTGTCGGGGTCCGGGTCGCCCATCTTGGCCGCGACGGTGATCTCCTTGGAGAACTTGGAGAAAAGCTTGGCGCGAACGGCGTCCTGCCGCCCCTTGCGATGCTGGATATTCGCCCATTTTGAATGGCCGGCCATAATGTCCTCTTGTGGGATGCTTGCGATTTCCGGGCCTTTTAGCCGCTTGCTGCGCGCGGGGCAACGGCTCAGGTGGCAGCCTCAGTCGCCGGGGCCTGCCTGCACCAGACGCCCGCCCTGCCGCACCATCTCGATGCGCGTGGCGCGGCCCGTCGCATCGTCGGTCTCGACATAGACGCCCGACAGCGTGACCGCCCCCATGGCGGGCGTGAACCGTTCCTTGCCCATGCCGGTCACGAAGCGGCGCATCGGCTCGGTGCGGTCCATGCCGATGACCGAGTTGTAATCGCCGCACATGCCCGCATCCCCCTGAAACGCGGTGCCGCCGGGCAGGATCTGCGCGTCCGCCGTGGGGATATGGGTATGGGTGCCCACAACCAGGCTCGCGCGCCCGTCGCAGAAATGGCCCATGGCCATCTTTTCACTGGTCGCCTCGCAATGCACATCGACCACTGCCGCCTGCACCGCGCCGCCCAGGGGGTGCGTGCGCAGCACCGTGTCGATGGCCGAGAACGGATCGTCATAGGCGCGGCGCATGAACACATTGCCCAGCACCTGCGCCACCAGCACCCGCCGCCCGCGTCCGTCGGTAAAGACACGGTGCCCGCGCCCCGGCGCCACCTTGGCAAAGTTGAGCGGGCGGATGATGCGCGGCTCGCGCTCGGCCTCTTGCAGCATGTCCTTCTGGTCAAAGGCGTGATCGCCCAGCGTCACCACATCGGCCCCGGCCTCGAACAGACCCTTGGCATGGGCCGCCGTCAGGCCCATCCCGCCCGACGCGTTTTCGCCATTGACCACCACGAAATCGAGTTTCCACGCCGCGCGCAGTTTCGGCAGCCGTTCGGCCACCGCCGCGCGCCCCGCGCGCCCCATCACATCACCAAGAAAAAGCAGCTTCATGGCGGTCTTGTTAGGCGGCAGCCGCACCAAGGGCAAGCCCGAAGCTCAGGCGCGCGCCCAGCGGTGCAGAACGTCGCCCCCGATGGCGCGCGCCTCGATCAACGCAAAGCGCGGGGCCTCGTCAAGCCGCGCAAGACCCAACGCGCCGATCCCCGGCAAGCCCTCGGCCCCGATGGCAAGGCCCGCGGTAAAGCCCACCAGCTCATCCACCAGCCCCGCCGCGAGCAGCGAGGCGGCCAGCGCCCCACCGCCTTCGCAGAACACCCGCGTCAGCCCCGCCGCGCCCAGGGCCTGCAAGAGCGAGGCCGGATCGACCTGCCCCGCCACCACGTCGCAGGGCAGGAGCCGCGCGCCAATGCCGCGCCACGCCAGGGCCAGCGCGTCGTCCACCTCGGCCCCGTGACAGAGCCAGAGCGGCACCTCGCGCGCGCTGCGGGCAAGCTGCGACATCAGCGGAATATCAAGCCTGCGCGAGACCACCACGCGCACCGGCTGGCGCGTCACGCCCATGCCGCGCGCGGTCAGCATCGGATCGTCGGCGCGCGCCGTGCCCGCGCCCACCATCACCGCGTCGTGGCGCGCGCGCATGGCATGGACCGCGCGCCGCGCCTGCGGTCCGGTGATCCACTGGCTGTGGCCCGAGGCGGTGGCGATGCGCCCGTCAAAACTTGTCGCCAGTTTCAGCGTGACAAAGGGGCGGCCCACCTCGTTGCGAATGAGAAACCCCGCATGGTCGCGCGCGGCCTCATCGGCCAGAATACCCGTGGTCACGGCGATACCCGCCGCGCGCAGCATGGCAAAGCCACGCCCCGAAACGCGCGGATCGGTATCGTCGAAGGGGGCCACGACCCGCGCCACCCCCGCGGCGATCAGCGCCTCGGCACAGGGCGGCGTTTGTCCGTGATGGGCGCAGGGCTCGAGCGTGACATAGGCTGTGGCCCCGCGCGCCAGCCCCCCGGCCTGCGCCAGCGCCTGCGGCTCGGCATGAGGACGCCCGCCCGGCGCGGTGCTGCCGCGCCCGACGATCCGGTTTCCCTGCACGATCACACAGCCCACGGCCGGGTTGGGCGCGCATTGTCCCATCCCGCGCCGCCCCAGCGACAGGGCAAGCGCCATGAAGCGGCGATCGGCCCCGGTCACGCGCTCAATCTTGGGCGGGCGCGCCCTCTTCGGGGCGCAGCTCGCTCACGAAGCGGTCGAAATCGTCGGCTTCCTGGAAATTCTTGTAGACGCTGGCAAAGCGGACATAGGCCACCGTGTCGATCCGTGCGAGCGTCTCCATCACGATCTCGCCGATCACCTTGGAGGGGATATCGGTGTCGCCCATGCTTTCGAGCCTGCGCACGATGCCGGAAATCATCTGTTCGATGCGCTCGGGGTCGATGGGGCGTTTCTGAAGCGCGATGCGCACGGACCGCTCAAGCTTGTCGCGGTCAAACTCCTCGCGGCGCCCGTTCGATTTCACCACCACCAAATCGCGCAACTGCACGCGCTCATAGGTGGTAAACCGTCCGCCACAGGCGGGGCAGAAGCGCCGCCGCCGGATCGAGACATGCTCTTCTGCCGGTCGGGAATCCTTGACCTGCGTGTCGATATTTCCGCAAAACGGGCAGCGCATGTGCCGTCCCCCTCTTTCATCTCTGCCTCTTGGACCATGGGTCTGACGCCCGGTTCTCCACACGCACTATAGGACGGCCCCAAGGTTTTGGGTAGAGGGGATTTCGCGCCCCCAGATGCAGCGACAAACCGCGTCGAAGCCGGTATGAACCATTGAAAACAAGGCGCGATGGCGCGGCCTGCCGTCCAACCCTTCGGCGGAATGGTGCTTCCGGGTCACCGGGCCTGCACACGTCCGGGCGCGTCTGTCCCCTTCCCCGTCTCTCGCCTTGCGGCCCCGCGCGGAATTGCCTAGATAGCGCGCAACACTCCGGTAAAGCAGAGGCCCTGCCCCCATGGAAAATGTCGTCCTGACCATTCATCTGCTGCTCGCCTTCGGCTTGATCGTCGTGGTGCTGATGCAGCGCTCCGAGGGGGGTGGGCTCGGCATGGGCGGAGGCGGCGGCGGCGCGATCACGGGCCGTGCAGCCGCCACGGCGCTTGGCAAGATCACATGGATCCTTGCTGCGGCCTTCATCGTGACCTCGATCACACTCACCATCATCGCAGCGCAGAACGCGGCAGGCATATCGGTGCTCGACCGGCTTGGCGACACCACGGCACCCGCGCCCGCCGCGCCGGTGGCACCGGGACTGCCGGATGTGGATTCGCTTCTGCCGCCGCCTGCGGGCGATACCGCACCACTTGCGCCGCGCGCAGACTGACCACAACTTTTTGCGGGCACTCTTGTGCCCGCACCATGATCTAGCGTCCGCCTTGCGCGGGTGCTTCGAATCCTTTATGGGTTAAATCCCGTGATCGGGTGGCTTTTGAGGGCCGTCCGGGGCTTTGACCAAGCGACAACTGCATCACGGGGGGCCAGCCGCATGGCGCGTTACATCTTCATTACCGGCGGCGTTGTGTCCTCGCTCGGCAAGGGTCTGGCCTCGGCCGCGCTCGGGGCGCTCTTGCAGGCGCGCGGGTTCTCGGTGCGGCTCAGAAAGCTTGACCCCTATCTCAACGTCGATCCCGGCACGATGTCGCCTTTTGAGCATGGCGAGGTGTTCGTCACCGATGACGGGGCCGAAACCGATCTCGACCTTGGCCATTACGAGCGTTTCACCGGTGTGCCCGCCCGGATGAGTGATTCCGTCTCGTCGGGGCGGATCTATTCCAACGTGCTGGAGCGCGAGCGGCGCGGCGATTACCTCGGCAAGACCATCCAGGTCATTCCGCATGTCACAAATGAAATCAAGGACTTCCTCGCCATCGGCGAGGACGAGGTCGATTTCATGCTGTGCGAGATTGGCGGCACGGTCGGCGATATCGAGGGGCTGCCGTTTTTCGAGGCGATCCGGCAATTCAGCCATGACCGCCCGCGCGGGCAGTGCCTTTTCATGCATCTCACGCTGCTGCCCTATCTGGCGGCAAGCGGCGAGTTGAAGACCAAGCCGACGCAGCACAGCGTCAAGGAATTGCAGAGCATCGGTATCGCGCCCGATATCCTCGTGTGCCGCTCCGAACAGCCCATTCCCGACAAGGAACGCGAAAAGATCGCGCTCTTCTGCAACGTCCGCAAGGAGCATGTGGTCGCCGCCTATGACCTCAAGTCGATCTACGAGGCGCCGCTCGCCTATCACCGCGAAGGGCTCGATCAGGCGGTGCTCGACGTGTTCCAGATCAGCCCCGCACCGCGCCCCGACCTGACCGTATGGCAGGACGTGGTGGACCGCATCCAGAACACCGATGGCGAGGTCAATATCGCCATTGTCGGCAAATACGTGCAGCTTGAGGACGCCTACAAGTCCATCAAGGAGGCGCTCATTCATGGTGGCATGGCCAACCGGGTCAAGGTCAATGTGCAATGGGTCGATGCCGAGATCTTCGAGCGCGAGGACCCTGCCCCGCATCTTGAAGGATTTCACGCGATATTGGTTCCGGGTGGCTTTGGCGAGCGCGGCACCGAGGGCAAGATCCGGGCGGCGGAATTCGCCCGCACGCGCAAGATTCCCTATCTCGGGATCTGTCTCGGGATGCAGATGGCCGTCATCGAGGCGGCGCGCAACGTGGCAGGGCTCAAGGACGCGGGGTCCGAAGAGTTCGACCATGAGGCAGGAGGAAAGCGCTTCGAACCGGTGGTCTATCATCTCAAGGAATGGGTGCAGGGCAACGAGAAGGTCACGCGCAATCTGAGCGACGACAAGGGTGGCACGATGCGCCTCGGCGCCTATGACGCCGTGCTCAAGGACGGCTCCCGCGTGGCGCGGATCTATGGCACGACGGCGATCGATGAGCGCCACCGCCACCGCTACGAGGTGGACATGAAATACCGC
The DNA here is from genome assembly GCF_053628555.1 of Roseovarius sp. MBR-79. NCBI lineage: Bacteria > Pseudomonadati > Pseudomonadota > Alphaproteobacteria > Rhodobacterales > Roseobacteraceae > Roseovarius > Roseovarius sp. MBR-79. The sequence goes on from NZ_JBRJGP010000001.1 coordinate 82,519, forward strand.
GAGAAGCTGGAGGCCTGCGGCCTGACGTTTTCCGGCATGTCGCCCGATGGCCGCCTGCCCGAGATCGTGGAATGGTCCGATCACCCGTGGTTCATCGGCGTGCAATATCACCCCGAGTTGAAATCCAAACCCTTCGCGCCGCATCCGCTCTTTGCCGATTTCGTGCGCGCGGCGATCGAGACGTCACGGCTGGTCTGAGCGATCCTTGTATTTGAGAATGTCGCGGTCGATCCCGAGGCCGCGCAGCGGAGCCAGGACCGCGTGCCAGAAGCTTGCAGCCTTATCACGGCGGCGGACATGGTCGGGGGCGCTGCACCAGGACGGATCGAAAAGCGGAACGAGCACACGTTCGTCAAGGCTCCAGCGCCCCTTGCGATTCTCTGTGGCGTCGGCGCGTTGATATCCAAGCCAGGTCTCAAGGGCCGCGCAACACGGCAGGCGCTGCCCCGGATGTGGCAGGTAGAAGCCGCTGTTGATGCGCTGGCAGATATTGTCGAGCAGGCGCACGGTCCTGCGGAATTCGGCAGGAACGTCCCGCTTGGGCATGTAGTTGAAGCGTTCCGGCTCTCCCTCGAAAAACACACGGATGGCGGTGCCGAGGTCGATATCGCGGCGGGCCATGGTCCTGCCCAGATCGTCAAGACCATCCGGCGACCAGTCAGACGCTGCCAGAACCGCCGTCAGCGGGTCAGGGATCGGGGCCCGCGCCTTGCCGTCCGGCGTTGCGACCGGCAGGGCGGGGCGTAGGTTCGTGCGGTCATCACGCATCGGGCTGGGTCCTCAAGGGCTGATGCCGCAAACTCGCCGCGCAAAACGCAGTTTGTGTGGAGCAATCGTGGCGGCGTTGCGGCAAAGCCGCGCCGGAGCAGGGTCACGGTTACGTGCACGAGAATCTACTTGGGGACATGCGGGGCATTGACTAGGCTTGGGTCATGTTGTCGCGCATCCTCCACGCCTTTTCGGCACCACGGCCGATCCCCCTGCCAGAGCCGGATGAAAAGCTTGCGCTCGGCGCGCTGATGGTGCGGGTGGCGAAATCCGACCGTCACTACGACCTGGCCGAGATCAAGCGCATCGACCGGCTGCTGACGCGCCTTTTCGGGCTGGGACCGATCGAGGCGGCCAAGATGCGCGCTTTGTGCGAGCGGCTCGAACACGAGGCCCCCGACACGGCGGATTTCGGCCACGTGATTCGCGAGACAGTGCGGCGCGAGGCGCGCCTCGCGGCGCTCGAGGCGCTCTGGGAGGTGGTACTCGCCGACGGTGAAAGCGCCCCCGAGGAACTGGCCGTTCTCGACGCCGCGCGCGCGGCAATGGGACTGAGCGAAGCCGACAGCATGGCGGCACAAGCCTTGGCCAGGGGTCAGGCGTGATCGACGCCGCCTGACCAGAGGTCGCGCGATCCGGATCAGCGACGCAATTCACGAAAAAGCGATGAAGCGAATCACGTTTGCGCGGTCTCATCGGGCGCACCACCGGCCAAGACGCAACAATGCGCTTGCATGTGCAGGATTGTTGCGCGACCGGAAACGAACACGTTAACGATAAATTCTCGCCACAAACTTTCATGGTGCTGAGGCATCGGAAATGCCTGTCGAGAAACAATCCACAGGCAAAATGACGCAAGGAAACGCCTTTGGCGTCGAAGACAGGAGCGCAACCGCGCCCAAGACCCGATTTTGCACCCGTTCGCGGAAACAATCCGTCCTGACGATCATGGCAAGATCAGGGCAAATATGGCGAAAACCGCGCGTCCTGACCCAGGTCGCAGCCACAATGCCGCCAAATTCCCCTTGGGCAAAACGCGACCTTCACTTAAAAGAGAGGTAGCCCAACTGGGGGGTTGATGCTCATAGGTCACGGGGGCGACCGCATGTATCCGAGGCGCGACATGGTCGCGGGATTCGGGTGTGATCGCCGCGCCGTTGATCATCTGATCGACTGTGCAAGCGTAGGGGTTAGGCCTCTGCGCAACGGCAGCGCATTACACTCGCCATTCGGTCACAGCGGTCGCCTCTTGTTGCCGGCATTTTCGCTCCGGGGAAGAATTGGACCGCAGAGGGCGCGCATATCGCCTCGCAGAGTTTGGAGAATGACATGCCGATTAACAGAGTCGAAGGTGACAACGGTGCCAATCTGATCGACGAGAATTTCCTCGACGATCCCGAGGGTGACCGCATCGACAACAACGACGCGCCCGACGGCTCCAACAGTGATGTGGTTGAGGGCTTCGGCGGTGATGACACGATCCTCGCGGGGGAAGACAACGACACCGTCTACGCCGGATCGGGCAACGACTCGGTCGAGGGCGGGGCTGGCGATGATGTGATCTTCGGCGACAGCAACAACCCCGACGCCACCGGCGGGCGTGAGGTGTTCCAGTGGTCGCTCGCCCCCGATCCCAACGATGCCGACCCGATCGAGGGTGGGGATCCGATCTCCGAGGTTCTCCAGAACACCGGCTCGGTCGATGTGCGCTTCTTCCTCAACCCGGCCCTGCCCGTGGACACCGGCTTTGCCGACAATGCGCAGGACGTGGCCGGGGTGGAAACCGGCGGTGCGCCCGCGAATCCCGAAAGCTCGCTCTCGGCGGCACTTCAGGATGTCGGCACCACGGATCTCAAGTTCGAGTTTTCGGCCCCCGTCACTGCGGTCTCCTTTCAGATCAACGATCTCGACGGCACCGAGGGCGTGCAGGTCTTTGCCTTTGACGCCGATGACAATCTGCTTCCCGTCACCCTTAGCGGCGGCAGCGCCGTGTCCATCCTGAGCGGCGAGGAAGCGGCGGGCAGCGGCGACGGCACCGACGACGGCGCGGCCAACTCTCTCAGCGTCACGATCGACGGACCGGTATCGCAATTCCTGATCCGCTATTCCGATCCGGTCGACACCTCCGATGGGATCAACGTCACCGATATCTACTTCAACCCCACGACCGAGGTGATCGACACCGGCGCGCCCGGCGACGACACGCTGATCGGCGGCGACGGCGACGACACGATCTTCGGCGAGGCGGGCGATGACGTCATAACCGGCGGTGCCGGGGCCGATGCGCTCTCGGGTGGTGACGACCAGGATACCTTCATCGGTGGAACGGCGGGCGATGTGGTCGATGGCGGCAGCACCGGCGTGGACAACGACACGCTCGACCTGAGCGGCGCGGGTCCGCTGCGCGTGGCCGAGGAAACCGCCGATCCCGACGGCAACTCCACCTCCGGGCGGATCGAGTTCATCGGCACGGACGGTGCCGTGACCGGCGAGATGACCTTTGCCGAGATCGAGAACCTGATCCTGCCGGATAACGGCGCTCCGGTGACACAGCCCGACGAGGCCACGACCGATGAGGACACCACCGTCACCATCGACGTGCTCACCAACGACAGCGACCCCGACGGCGATCCCCTGACGGTGACCGACGCCACCGCGCCCAATGGCACGGTGACGGTCAACACGGACGGCACCATAACCTATACGCCCAACCCCGATTTCAACGGCACCGACACGATCACCTACACCGCCGATGACGGCAATGGCGGAACCACGCCGGGCACCGTCACGGTCACCGTGAACCCGGTGAACGACGCGCCGGTGGCCGCCCCCGACAGCAGTGCCACTGATTTCGAGACGCCTGTGACCATCGACGTTTTGGCCAATGACAGCGATGTGGACGGCGACCCGCTGACGGTTTCCTTGGCCACGCCGGGGACCAACGGCACCACCACCGTCAATCCCGACGGCACCATCACCTACACGCCCGATGACGGCTTCTCCGGCACCGACACGTTCGACTATACCGTCGATGACGGCAATGGCGGTACCGCGACCTCGACCGTTTCGGTCACCGTGGGCGTCAAGCCGCCGCCCGCGCGCGACGGGATCGTCAGCGGCACGCCGGGCGACGACCTGATCGACCTCGGCTATACCGGCGACCCGGATGGCGACCGGGTCGATGCCGAGGACGCGATCCTGCCTGGGGCCGCGCCCAATGACGACAGCATCCGCGCGGGCGACGGCGATGATACCGTGTTCGGCGGGCTTGCCGATGACGAAATCGAAGGCGGCCGCGGCAATGACAGCATCTTCGGCGAAGCGGGCAACGATACGATCAATGCAGGCGCGCCGCTGTCTGACACGCCGCTGCCCGACCTGGGCTTTCCGGGCCTCTTCCCGGCGGATGCCAACCCCGAGAACGACCGCGATTTCGTCGATGGCGGCGATGGCGATGATGTCATCACGACCGGCGACGACGCCGACACGATCTTTGGCGGCGCAGGCAATGATTTCATCGACGGCGGCATTGACGCCGACGAGATCGACGGCGGCGACGGCGACGATACGATCATCGGCGGCGAAGGGTCCGACACGATCACTGGTGGCGCGGGCGACGACCTGATCTATGGCGGGCTTGACCCGCGCTTCCCGGACGAGCTCAACATCCCCGACGACACCGACCTCGTGCCGGATAACGGGCGTGACCTGATTTCGGGTGGCGCGGGCAACGACACGATCTTTGGCCAGGATGACGCTGACACGATCATCGGCGGTGCAGGCGACGATTTCATCGACGGCGGCATCGACAACGACTCGCTCGAGGGCAATTTCGGCAACGATACGGTCCTTGGCGGCGATGGCGATGACACGATCCGGGGCCTCAATGGCGATGACAGCCTTGAGGGTGGTGCGGGCGATGACGTGATCAACGGCGGCGACGGGGACGATATCGTGTCCGGCGGCGACGGCGACGATGTGCTGCGCGGCAATAACGGCAATGACACGATTTCCGGCGGTGCCGGGGCCGACTTCATGGCCGGCGGCAACGACCGCGACGTGTTCCTCGACGTGGGCGCAGGCGATACCATCGACGGCGGCAGCGGCGACAGCACCGATGACGGGATCGATGACGATTTCGACACGCTCGACCTGCGCGGTCTGGGCCGGTTCGACATCGTGGATCAGACCGTCGATCCGGACGGCAACTCGACCTCGGGCACGGTGAACTTCCTCGCGCAAGACGATACCGTAACCGGCACGCTGATCTTCGGCGAGATCGAGAACCTGATCCCCTGCTTCACCCCCGGCACGCTGATTGCGACGCCGCGCGGCGAGGTGCCTGTGGAGGACCTGCGCGAAGGCGACCGGGTAATCACCCGCGACAACGGCTTGCAGGAAATCCGCTGGACCGGTGCGCGCAGCCTTGGCGCGGGCGATCTGATGGCGACCCCCAAGCTGCGACCGGTGCTGATCCGCGCCGGTGCCTTGGGCCATGGCCTGCCCGAGCGCGACATGCTGGTCAGCCCGCAACACCGCCTGCTGCTGACCTCCGAGCGCGCCGCGCTCTACTTTGGCGAGCGCGAGGTTCTGGCGGCGGCAAAGCACCTCACCGGCATGGAAGGCATCGACGAGGTGCAGGCCAGCGGCGTGACCTATATCCACTTCATGTGCGACCGGCACGAGGTGGTGCTCTCGAACGGGGCCTGGACCGAAAGCTTCCAGCCCGGTGAGCAGGTGATGGACGGCATGGGCGCGTCGTCGCGCGAAGAGATCTACACGCTCTTCCCGGAACTGCGCGACAAGGCGGGAATCGACGCCTATCAGGCCGCGCGCCGCTCGCTCAAGCGCCACGAGGCACGCCTCCTGGTGGAGTGACCCTTTGCAGCCGACCGGCCCCGCCTTTCGCGCGGCCGGTCATGAAGTCGGTTGCGGGGGCCAACCCGATTTCACGACGGGACAATCCCGGCCATCTGGCCGGGATTGTTTCGTTTTACGGCACGTTCTGCCCCATGGCGCGCAACGCATCGCGGGCGGCAACGCGGGGTTGATCGAACTTGGGGGCTGTGTCACAGTTTCGCCTTGTCGGCTCCTTAACCCCAACAGGATGTAAAGGAATAGCTGGCCCCAGACCCGGTATGCGGGTGCGAGAGAGACACACCATTTCGGGGGCCCCATGCGCCGAGTCATCCTGCCGATCTGCCTGATTCTCGGGGCTTGCGTGCCCGGCAGCTTCCACAAGGAGGCGCCTGCCTCGCGCGCGGCGATGCCCGAACAGCGCATTATGCCGCCGATGAAGGGGTTTTCCGCGCCGCGCCCCATTCCGGCGCAACGCGCCAACCGTGACATCCTGCACGATTTCCTGGATCTCTCGTTCCAGATGGAATCGGGGCGGATGCTGCACCAGTTCTCGCGTTTCGAAGGGCCGATCACGGTGCGGGTAACGGGGCGGCCGCCGATCACGCTCATGTCCGATCTCAACCGCGTGATCCACCGCTTGCGCACCGAGGCGGGGATAGACATCCGGCGTGTTGGCGACGGGCCCGCCAATATCACCATCGAGGCAGTGAGCCGCGACGACATCCGCCGCAGCCTGCCGTCTGCCGCCTGTTTCGTGGTCCCCAATATCGAGAGCCTCGCGGATTATCGCAGCGCGCGCGGCTCCAAGCGCACCGACTGGACGCAGATTGCCCGGCGCGAGAAGATCGCCATTTTCGTGCCCAACGACAGCAGCCCGCAGGAAACCCGCGATTGCCTGCACGAGGAACTCGCGCAGGCACTGGGGCCGCTCAACGATCTCTACCGCCTCTCGGACAGCGTGTTCAACGATGACAATGTTCATGCGGTTCTGACCGGATTCGACATGCTGATCCTGCGCGCCTATTACGCGCCCGAACTGCGCGCGGGGATGACGCGCCGCGAGGTGGAAGAACGGTTGCCCGCAGTCCTCAGCCGCCTCAATCCAAGTGGGGACAGGCTCGCGCCACGCTTTGCCGGATCGACGCCGCGCGCCTGGATCGAGGCGATCCAGACCGCGCTTGGCCCCGGCGCGCGCGCGCCTGCCCGCCGCGCGGCGGCGGCGGACGCGGTGCGCATCGCGCAGGCGATCGGCTGGACCGATCACCGCCGCGCCTTCAGCCATTTCGCGCTTGGCCGCCTTACGCAGGCGAGCGATCCCGAATTCGCACACAACCAGTTCCGGCTGGCCGATCAGTTCTACGCGCGCACCCCCGGCACCGCGCTCCACCGCGCCTTTGTTGCGGCCCAACTGGCCAGCTTTGAGATCGCGCAGGGGCGTGGCGACGAGGCGCTGAGGCTCATCGGCCCCAACGTGGGCGTGGCCGAGCGTTACGAGAACGCGGCCCTTCTGGCGACGCTCAAGATGCTGCAATCCGAGGCACTGGTGCTGGAAGGGCGCGTGGCCGAATCGCAGGCCGTGAGGCTGGACAGTCTGGGCTGGGCGCGCTACGGCTACGGGGCGGATTGGGCGGTAGAGGCCAAACTGCGCGAGGTAGGGTCGCTGAACCCGCTGCGAAGGTCGAACGGGGCAAGATGATCGTCATTCTGGGGGCATTTGCGGGGGCCGCGACCGGCGGGCTGTTGGCCTGGCGGCGCAAGGGAAAGCCCGCCGATATCGCGCTCTATGCCTTTGTCTACATGCTGCTTTTCGCGCTTGGCGGGCTGTTTCTGACGCTCATTCTGCACCGCGCCGCGCTGCTCTGAGGCGGCGATGTTCCTGCCTTTCTTCGACACCCTCCGCAAGACCGGCGTTCCGGTCTCGTTGCGCGAATTCCTGACCTTTCTGGAGGCGATGCGCGCGGGGCTTGTGACCTATGACGTGGACGGGTTCTATTACCTCGCCCGCACCGCCATGGTGAAGGACGAGCGCCATATCGACCGCTTTGATCGTGCCTTTGCCGAAAGCTTTCGGGGTCTCGAGGCGCTCTCGGTCGAACAGGTGCTCGAGGCCGTGGACCTGCCCGCCGACTGGCTGGAAAAGATGGCCGAAAAGCACCTGACACCAGAGGAAAAGGCCGAGATCGAGGCGCTTGGCGGGTTCGACAAGCTGATGGAAACACTGCGCGAGCGGCTGCGCGACCAGCAAGGCCGCCATCAGGGCGGCTCGAAATGGATCGGCACGGCAGGCACCTCGCCCTTCGGTGCCCATGGCTACAACCCCGAAGGCGTGCGCATCGGTCAGGATGAAAGCCGCCACCGCCGCGCCGTCAAGGTCTGGGACAAGCGCGAATTCCGCAATCTCGATGACAGCGTGGAGCTTGGGACGCGCAACATCAAGGTGGCACTCAAGCGGCTGCGCCAATGGGCGCGCGACGGCGCGCATGAGGAGCTTGACCTCGACGGCACGATCCGCGCCACCGCCGAACAGGGCTGGCTCGACGTGAAAACAAGGCCCGAGCGGCGCAATGCGGTCAAGGTGCTGCTCTTTCTCGACGCGGGCGGCTCGATGGATGACCATGTGAAGGTTGTGGAAGAGCTGTTCTCGGCCGCGCGCGCCGAGTTCAAGCACATGGAGCATTTCTATTTCCACAACTGCCTTTACGAGGGCGTGTGGCGGGACAATCGCCGCCGCTGGGATGCGCAAACGCCGACATGGGAGGTGCTCAACACCTATGGCCCCGATTACAAGTGCATCTTCGTGGGCGATGCCAGCATGTCGCCTTACGAGATCGCCTATCCCGGCGGTGCCAACGAGCATTGGAATGCCGAAGCCGGGCAGGTCTGGCTGGCGCGCGCGCGGGCACAATGGCCCGCGCATCTGTGGATCAATCCGGTCCCGGAAAAACACTGGGGCCACACGCAATCCATCGGCATGATCCATGAGATTTTCGAAGGGCGCATGGTGCCGATGACGCTGGAAGGGATCGACCGGGGGATGCGCGAGCTGGTGCGGTAAGGGGCGCGGCGCGCGCGCCCCCCCCCGCCCGATCAGGCCCCGATCTTGCCGCCATCCTCACGCGTGATCACCACAAGCGCCGAGCGCGGCACCGCATCGCCGCCATCGGGCCAATGCGACACGAGATTGCCGCCTGCGTGATCCTCGGGCGTGGTGGTGGCACCGGGGTGCTGGATGCCCACAAACATGGTGCGCTGATCGGGCGTCATGCAGACTCCGGTGATCTCCTGGCCCACCGGCCCGGTCAGGAAGCGGCGGATTTCACCGCTGCGCGGATCGGCGGCCAGCATCTGGTTATTGCCGAATTGCGCGAAATCGCCGGTATTCTGGGACGATTCGCCAATATCGGTCTGGATCCAGAGCCGCCCGTCAGGATCGAACCAGAGCCCGTCGGGCGCGGCAAAGATGTTGTCCTCGCCCAAGGCTGCCCCGTCGAAACTGCGGCTGCGCGCAGCATCGCCCGCGATGACGAAGAGATCCCAGTCGAACGTGGTCGAGGCGGCATCGCCGCGCGCCTCTTGCCAGCGGATGATATGGCCGAACTGGTTGTTGCTGCGCGGGTTCATCGGATCGACCTGCGCCTCGGTGCGGCGGGTGTTGTTGGTAAGGGTGAAATAGACAGCCCCCGTCACCGGGTCGACCGCGCCCCATTCGGGGCGGTCCATCTTGGTCGCGCCCGCCACATCCGCCGCCGCGCGCGTGTTCACCAGAATATCGGCCAGATCGCCAAAACCCGCATCCGCCGTCAGCCCGTTCCGTCCCGGTGCCAGCGCCAGCCACTCGCCGCTGCCATCGGGGTTGAACCGCGCCACGTAAAGCGTGCCCGCGTCGAGGATGCTGCCATCGGTTTCGCCGGGTTGAAAGACATCGCGCGAGACGAACTTGTAGATATATTCGAACCGCGCATCGTCGCCCGAATAGCAGACCACCGGCTTGCCCGCCTCGGCCCGGTTGAAGATCACCCCCTCATGGGCAAACCGGCCCAGATGGGTGCGCTTGACCGGGGCCTTGTCGGGGTCGAACGGGTCGATCTCGACCATCCAGCCAAAGCAGTTGGGCTCGTTGCGATAGTCCTGCGTGGCCTCCGCCCCCGTGGCGCGCGCATCGAACCGGATGCAGTCATCCGCGCGACCCTTGGCCAGATGCCAGCCATAGCGCCCGCCCTCGGGCTTGTCCGAGACGCCGTAACGCGCCTGTTCGCGCGGTTGTTCGCCGGTATTGGAGAAATACCCCGCCCAGTTCTCTTCCGCCGCCAGATAGGTGTTCCACGGCGTCACGCCATACGCGCAGTTATTGAGCGTGCCGCGCGTGGCGGTGCCCTCGGGGCTGTATTTCGTCACCACATGGGCCGTGCCGCGCACCGGCCCGGCAATCTCCATCGGAGTCAGCGCGGTGATCCGGCGGTTGCGCGGATCGGCCACGATCTCCCAGCCGTCGGCCCCTTTGCGCACCCGGAAAACCGAGACGCCATGTGCGTTCATTTCCTTGAGCACCTCGTCATCGTCGCGCGCGCCGTCGTGCCAGATCGTGTCGCTGCTCGACAGCGCCTTGCCCGTGCTGGCCTCGGCATGAAGGAAACGCGGCTCGATATATTCGTGGTTGAGCACGTAAATCCCGTCCTCGGACGAGCCGTCGATGGCAAAGAAATGTTGCCCGTCATGGTTCTGGCCGATCTGGTGGCCTTGCTCCGCGCCCGTATTGGCACCGTGAAAGGCAGGCATGTCGCCGCTGATTGCGTCGCCCCAGCGGGCGAAGACTTGCGCGCGGTAGCCTTCGGGCACGGTGACCGTGTCGGCCTCGCTCATCGGCACCGCCGCGAAGCCCAGAAGCGGCGAGGTCGCGCTCGCCAGCGCCCCGCGCGCCGACAGGCCCGCGCCGAGCATCCCGGTCACGGCCGCCGCCAGACCGCCCGCGAGAAAACCGCGCCGCGAGGCGCGCGCCTCGATCACGTCAAAGAACGTAGGGTTGGCGGAGGTGTTGGAGGGGCGTTCGTCGCCATGCTCCCAATCGGGGCTTTGGGTCGGATCGGTGTAATCTTTTTCATGGTCGCGCATAGTCGCTCTCCTGTCAGATCGCAGCCTCGTAATGCTAGCCGCGCCAGTCAACAGAGTGACAACAGAATTGTTGCGCCTGCATGACGGCGCGCGGCTTATTGCGCCGCGCGCGCGGCCCCACTATACGCGGCCTCATGCTGGACCAGACCCCAAACCGCCCCGCCCTGCCGCCCGAAATCGCGCGGCGGCGCACCTTTGCGATCATCTCCCACCCCGACGCGGGCAAGACCACGCTGACCGAGAAATTCCTGCTCTACGGCGGCGCGATCCAGATGGCCGGACAGGTCCGCGCCAAGGGCGAGGCGCGGCGCACGCGCTCGGATTTCATGCAGATGGAAAAGGATCGGGGCATCTCGGTTTCCGCCTCGGCCATGTCCTTTGACTACCGGCACTACCGCTTCAACCTCGTGGACACGCCCGGCCACTCGGATTTTTCCGAGGACACGTATCGCACGCTGACGGCGGTCGATGCCGCCGTGATGGTGATCGACGGGGCCAAGGGGGTGGAGAGCCAGACGCAAAAGCTCTTCGAGGTCTGCCGGATGCGCGACCTGCCGATCCTGACCTTCTGCAACAAGATGGACCGCGAGGCGCGCGACACGTTCGAGATCATCGACGAGATCCAGGAAATGCTGGCGATCCACGTCACGCCGGCAAGCTGGCCCATCGGCATGGGGCGTGATTTCCTTGGCTGCTACGACATGATCCACGACCGGCTGGAACTGATGGACCGCGCCGACCGCAACCGCGTGGCGGAATCGATCAGCATCGACGGGCTGGACGACCCAAGAATGGCCGAGCATGTGCCCCCTGCCCTGCTGGAGACGCTGCGCGAGGAGGTGGGCATGGCGCGCGAGCTTTTGCCCGCGCTCGACGTGGACGCGGTGCGCGAGGGGCACATGACGCCCATATGGTTCGGCTCGGCGATCAATTCCTTCGGCGTGCGCGAATTGATGGAGGGGATCGGTGCTTATGGCCCCGAGCCACAGCCGCAGCGCGCCGAACCGCGCCAGATATTGCCGGAGGAGGAGCAGGTCGCGGGCTTTGTCTTCAAGGTGCAGGCCAACATGGACCCCAAGCACCGCGACCGGGTGGCCTTTGTGCGCCTCGCCTCGGGGCATTTCCGGCGCGGCATGAAGCTTACCCATGTGCGGGCGAAGAAACCGATCACCGTCTCGGCCCCGGTGCTTTTCCTCGCCGCCGACCGGGAACTGGCGGAAGAGGCCTGGGCGGGCGACATCATCGGCATCCCCAACCACGGGCAATTGCGCATCGGCGACACGCTGACGGAAGGCGAGGCGCTGCGCGTGACCGGCATCCCGTCCTTCGCGCCGGAACTCTTGCAGACCGCGCGGGCGGGCGATCCGATGAAGGCCAAGCACCTGGAAAAGGCGCTGATGCAATTCGCCGAGGAAGGGGCCGCCAAGGTGTTCAAACCCGCTTTCGGCTCGGGCTTTATCGTCGGCGTGGTAGGGCAATTGCAATTTGACGTGCTGGGCAGCCGGATCGAGCTGGAATATGGCCTGCCCGTGCGCTTCGAGCCATCGCAATTCACCTCCGCCCGCTGGGTCAGCGGGCCAAAGGACAAGGTCGAGGCCTTCATCGCCGCCAACAAGGCGCATATCGCCCATGACAATGACGGCGACGTTGTTTATCTCACGCGGCTGCAATGGGACATCGACCGCGTGGCGCGCGACTACCCCGATGTGACGCTGACCGCGACCAAGGAGATGATGGTCTGAGACCCGCGCGGTCGGGTCCCGGCCTGTCAGTCGTCGCGTTCCACCTTGGGTAGCTTGTGGGCAATGCCCTTGTGGCAGTCGATGCAGGTGCTGCCCTCGGGGGAATGGCCGGTCTGCGCGACCACTTCCATCTTCTCGCGCGCGCGGCGGCCCTGCTTGTCGAAATCCATCGCCTCGAAGCTGTGGCAGTTGCGGCATTCGCGCGAATCCGTGCGTTTCATGGAATCCCAGACATGCTGGGCCAGAACGGCACGCTTCGCCTCGAATTTCTCCGGCGTGTTGATCGACCCCAGAACCTTGTGCCACACCTCGTTGGATGCCTGAATCTTGCGCACCATCTTCGGCCCCCAGGCATGGGGCACATGGCAGTCCGAACACACGGCGCGCACGCCCGAGGCGTTCTTGTAATGCACGCTGGTCTTGTATTCCTCATAGACCGTGTCGCGCATCTCGTGGCAGGAGATGCAGAAATCCATCGTGTTGGTGGCTTCCATGGCGGTGTTGAACCCGCCCCAGAAGATGATGCCGACGCCAAATCCGATCGCGAGAAGAACACCCTGCCCGATCAGCACCGCCGGACGTGTGATCCATGACCACACTGCTTTTATCGCGCGCATCATGCGTGCCTGTCCTTTCATGAATAGCTTGAGACGGGGGGGCACCGCGCCGTGGCTGGTGCCCCCTCCTTGCCGGTGCCCTATTCGGACGGAAACTCTGCCGCGATATAGGCGATCACATCGGCCGCCGCCTGATGATCAAAGGCGCGCAGCGCGGGCATGACCTCTTTGGGCTGGCCATTGAGGACCTTGTGCATCAATTCCCAGGGGTTGCCCACCAGCGAGCCGAGCGGGTCCATGTCCTTGGGCAGCTTGCCCTCGGCCCCGTGGCAGCCTGCGCAGACGGTGCGATAGACCTGCCCGCCCCGCTCGGCATCGCCCACGATCTTGCCATCCGCAACATAGGCGTCATAGCCATACCCGCCGAACACCACGAAATTCGCCAGATCGCTCAGGTCGGCCTCCGACAGCAGCCCCTCGAAGCCGTGTGCGGGTGCCTTCAAGAGGGCCACGACCGCCGCCGGGTCGCCGCCCTGCATGCCGATGACGCCCTTGATGCCCGTGAAATGCTTGCCACTGCCATAGGCCCCGTCGGCCCCCTTGCCATCCCAGCCGTGACACTCCTTGCAGCGCCAGTTGGTTCCCGGCTTGTCGGCGTATTGCCCGTCCTTCGGATAAAGCGGGTGCGACGCGGCAGGTGCCTCCTGCCCGGTTTCGGCATACCACTTGTCATAAAGCTGTCCGCCCCGCGCGATCGACCCTTCGTCCTGCGCCCACGCCATCGGTGCCGCCAAAATGCTCAAAGCGGAGAGCGCCGCTGTCGCCAACATTGCAGATGTGCCCGGTCTGATTTTCATGTTCAGCCTCCTGTTGCCATGCGCGCGGATACCCCGTTCGCGCCCCGCAATTGTGCGCTCATGCGGAATCCGCGCCATGACACAGATCATTTCATGACTATTTTCGGAGGCCCGGACTCGACTTTGAAAGCGAAAGCGGCACGACGGACACAGTCGCGCCGCACCGCTCGGCTGCATCTTATCCCATCAGATCCGGCAAGATGGTCACGATATCCGGGAAGAACCACAGGATCGCCAGCCCCGCCACCTGAATGAGAACGAAGGGAATGACACCCCGGTAGATGTGGCCGGTCGTCACCTCGGGCGGTGCAACCCCGCGCAGGTAGAAGAGCGCAAAGCCGAAGGGCGGGGTCAGGAACGAGGTTTGCAGATTGACCGCAATCATGATCGTGACCCATTTCGGATCGAAACTGCCGCCATAAATGACCGGCCCCACGATCGGGATCACGATATAGATGATTTCAAGAAAATCGAGCACGAAGCCAAGGATGAAGAGCACCAGCATCACGATCAGGAAGACCTTGAACTCGTTATCAAACGATTTCAGGAAATCCTGGATGTAATGCTCACCGCCGAACGAGATCACCACGAGGTTGAGAAGCTGAGAGCCGATGAGGATGGTAAAGACCATGCTCGTGACCTTGGCCGTCTCGCGCACCACCGGGCTGAGCACGCCGCCCGCGTAAAGCACCCAGCAGGCAAAGAGCAGCCCGAAAAGCGCGTAGAGATAGGCGGCATAGGCAAAGAAGAACGCGACCCAGGATTCGAAACTCACCTCCTGGTTATTGATCCTGAGATCGAAATTGATGCCGATCAGGATCGCCAGCACAACGGCCAGCGTCGAAAACAGGATCACCTTGGGCGAGCGGTCCTGATCGCGCAGTTTGCGATACGCCGCCAGCATGATCGCCCCGCCCGCGCCAAGCGCCGCGGCGGGTGTCGGGTTGGTGATCCCGCCAAGGATCGAGCCCAGAACCGCCACGATCAGCACAAGCGGCGGAAAGACCACGCGGATAAGATCGTTTTTCGCCATGCGCAACGCTGCGTGCATCACCCCGTAACAGGCCAGCGCGAAGGGGATCGCCAGAATGAGCCATGTCACCCCCGAGGAGGTCGAGGGCCGGATGAACGCGATATCGGCCAGAAGCCCCAGCACGATCCCCACAGCACCGATCAGCAGCGGGCGCGGATCGGCCGAGGGGGCCACGCCGCGCGCCATCGCGAGGGTAAGACCCAGCATCACCATGAGCGTGGCGACACCGGTGCCGATGGGGGCCGCATCCGCTTCTTTCTGGAGGCGCAACTCGGCGATCTCCTCAGGGCTGAGGCGGACGCTTGCGGCAACGCCACCGGCGGCGTCGATCTCCTGTTGCTGCACCACCGCGGCGTCCCAGGCCGCTTGCCCGTGCAACTCGATCATCGCGGCCTTGCAGTCGGGTCCGACATTGGTGCGCAGCGACGCGGACTGGCCCTGATCGGTAAAGCTGTCGACAATGAGGCTTTGCGAGCCGACGACATTGATCTGCCCCAGCAGCATCACCCCCGCGATGAGCGCGACCGGCACACCGAGGAACCAGGTAAAGCTGTCGCGCCGCGTGATGATTTCGCCACCCGTCACCTCGTCAAAAGTGACTGCCGGTGCCTTGGACGGGTTCAGCAGCGCGTAGACGAACGCATAAAGCGCATAGAGCAGCGCCAGAAGGATACCGGGCAGAAGCGCCGCCTGAAAGAGCGTGCCGACCGACACGACCGCAGGCGTGCCCAGATAGGTCAGCGCATCGGAGCAGCCCGCCGCAATCGCGCGGTTTTCCTGCGCGACGGAATAGAGATCGCCCGCCAGCGTGCCCAGAAGCACGATCACGATGGACGGCGGGATGATCTGACCCAGCGTGCCCGAGGCCGCGATCACGCCGGTGGCCAGTTGCGGCGAATAGCCATTGCGCAGCATGGTGGGCAGGCTCAGAAGGCCCATGGTCACCACCGTTGCGCCCACGATGCCGGTGGAGGCGGCCAGGAACGTGCCCACCACCACGACCGACACGGCAAGCCCGCCCGGCAACGGGCCGAACACCCGCGCCATGGTGGTCAGCAGGTCATTGGCGATCTTGGAGCGTTCCAGCGTGATGCCCATCATCACGAACATCAGCACCGCCAGCAGCGTCTCGATGGCGGCCCCCGCCAGAACCCTCTCGTTGATGCGGTTGACGATGAACGACACGTTGCGGTCAAGCGCCGTCTCCCAGCCCTGCGGAAAGACCGGCACGCCGGTGCGTGGCAGGTCAGGATATCGGAAGATGGTGACGGAATCCGCCCGCACCCCGGTTGCCAGCACCGCGTTATAGGCCTCGGAGGATCGGTCGATGGCCTGATGGATCAGCAGTCCCGCACTATCGAGCCCTGCGATGATCCCGAACGAGACCACCCCCGCCCCGCCGATGGCGAAGGCCACCGGAAAACCCGAGAGAATACCCCCGAAAAGGCACAGAAAGACGATGATCAGGCCGACCTCGACCCCGTCAAGTCCGAACAGCATGGAATCCCGCCCCCTTAATGCGTGCCTTCATAGGCTTCTTCGCCCTCGCCCAGCGTGTCGCGGTCGAGGTATTTGCCGGCACTTTCCGGCCCTTCCTTCCATTCAAGCCAGGAGCGCCAGAAAAACGCCATCGCGTGAAGGAAAACCATCCCCGCGAAGAGCACCAGCAGCACCTTGAAGAGGAAGTAGGCGTTGAACCCGTTCGGGCTGAAGCCGATGGTCTCGATATTCCAGCGCAGCGCGCGCGACTTCATCAAAAGCTGATCGAGCTTGTCCGAGGCCGAGGGCTTGGGCACGATGAGATGCCGCCACAGGAAATACCAGCCATACATCCAGGTGATCACCGCCATGGGCATCATGAAGATCAGGCTGCCTGCCATGTCGATCATGCGTTTCGCGCGGTGGCTGACCTGCGCATAGACAAGGTCCACCCGGACATGCCCACCCTGAACAAACGTGTAGGTGCAGCACAGCGCAACCACCATAGCGTTGTAAAGCTTGAGTTCTTCCGCCCACCAGCTGATGTCGAACTGCAGCGGGATCCCGAAACCGATGACAATGTCAGGCCGGGCGAAGATGCGCTGGATGAAAACGATGACGATCTGTTGCAGCACCATGATCAGCCCCGCCCAGGCAGCGAAGCGCCCGACCGTGTTGGCAAACCCCTCGAGCACCCGCACGCACCCCCAGAGGAACGCCGTGCGCCACATACCCACGCCGGTGAGCACCAAAAACGCCGTGAACACCACGAAGAAGAACTCGACCGACCCGCCGTAATAGACGACCCGCATGACCGCCTGATTGTCCGACCAGTCGAGCCAGAGCGAAGGATGGGTGATCGCATAGGCGAAATGATAAAAGGCCAGTCCTATGTTCTGGAACAGCCAAAGCACGGCGTCGAGCATGGTTTCCCCTCACGCGGCTGGTAAATCCCCGAACGGCGTCAAGCCCCGGAGACCGGGGCCTGAGCCAGTATCGGCGTCGCGGTGGCCTTAGCCCAGCACGCGGTCGCGCTGCGCGGTATAGGCACCGTCAGACAATGCGATCCACGCCGAGGAGGACTTCATCGATGCCATGTAGCTGTCATAGACGCGCTTGTAGATGTCGTCGCCCATGTTCTCCTGGTGCACCGCATCGGCGGCCTGACCGAAGGCGTCCCAGACGCTGTCCGGGAATTCCATCGTCTTGACGCCCGCCGACTGCAGACGCTGGAGAGCGGCCGAGTTGTTGGAGAGAAACTGCGCGAGGTTCCACTGGTGGGCCTCGGCGCAACCGATCTCGACCATCTTCTGCTGCTGCGGCGTGAGGCTGTCGAACACGTCGCGGTTCATGCCGATCGAAAGGCCCGCGCCCGGCTCGTGGAAACCGGCGGTGTAATAGATCTTGGTGATCTCCTGGAAACCGGCCTTTTCATCGGCCCAGGGGCCGATCCACTCGGTGCCGTCGATCGCCCCCGAGGCAAGCGCCTGATACACTTCGGAGCCGGGCAGGTTCTGCACCGACGCACCCAGCTTGCCCAGCGCGAGGCCGCCAAGACCGGGCATCCGGAACTTGAGACCGTTGAAATCTTCGGGACCCGTGATCTCCTTGTGGAACCAGCCACCCGCCTGCGCGCCGGTATTGCCGGCAAGGAAGGACTTGAGGCCGAAGATCTGCCCAAGCTCGTCGTGGAACGCGGCACCGCCATCGTGATAATACCAGTTCACCAGTTCCTGCGCGGTCATGCCGAAGGGCACCGAGGTGAAGAAGCCGTAGGCCGGATGCTGGCCGACGAAATAGTAATCGGCCCCGTGATAAAGATCGGCCTGACCGGCGGTCACGGCATCGAAAACCTCGAACGCACCGACAAGCTCGCCCGCGCCCTTGACGTCGATCGTCAGGCTGCCATCGGTCATGCCGTTGATGTTGTCGGCCACGCGCTGTGCGGCGTCGAACACGCCGGCAAGACCACGACCCCATGTGGTGACCATGGTCAGCGTGCGGTTGCCCTGGGCATAGAGCGGCGCGGCCAGCGTGCTGGCTGCGGCTGCCCCGCCACCGAGTGCGGATTTCTTCAGAAACGAACGGCGATCCATTAAGGTTCCTCCCCATTTGGTGCGGCGCGCCTCTCCGGGGCGCCTGCGGATCGTTGAAGTGCGCGGACCTTAGCCCGCGATTCGCAACCTGAGAATACCGATAACTGCGTAGTCGGGTCATTTTGTCGTGCGGATGCCATCACCGGTGCGCTCCTGACCAGAACGCCGGGGTGCAGGGCCTCTTGCATGTCGCGCGGCGCGGGTGTTCAACCTTGTCATGAAACCGAAGTTGCTGACCACACTGCCCGGCTATACCGCCACCCTGTTCCGCGCCGATCTTTTGGCCGGGATCACCGTGGCCATGGTGGCACTGCCGCTCAGCATTGCCATTGCCATTGCCTCCGGTGCGCCCCCGGTCACCGGGCTGATCACCGCGATTATCGGCGGCTTTCTCATCTCGGCGCTTGGCGGCAGCCGGGTGCAGATTGGCGGCCCCACCGGGGCCTTCATCGTCGTGGTCTATGGCATCATCGCCGAACATGGCCATGACGGGCTGGTGCTGGCGACGCTGATGGCGGGGGTCATTCTCGTGATCGCGGGCCGGTTCAGGGCCGGAAGTCTTGTGAAACACATCCCCGAAGCCGTCATCAACGGCTTTACCATCGGCATTGCCATCATCATTGCCGCCAGCCAGTTGCGTGACCTCTTCGGGCTGGCCGTGGCCGATCTGCCCGCCGATTTCCTGCCCAAGATCGCCGTCCTCTGGGAGGCGCGGAGCACGTTCAATCCGCGCGCGCTCTTGCTCGGGATTGCGACCGTGGTCCTCATCGTGATCCTGCGTCGCCTCTTGCCCCGCTTTCCGGGCCTTATCGTGGCCATCGCGCTCTGTTCCGCGGCGGTTGCGCTGCTGAGCCTGCCGGTGGATACGATCCAGTCGCGCTTTGGCGCGTTGCCCAACACGCTGCCCTTGCCGCAGCTACCTGAAATCAACGTCGCGCGGATGATCGAGCTGCTGCCCTCGGCGCTCATCATCGCCTTTCTCGCCGGTGTGGAATCGCTGCTGTCGGCAACGGTCGCTGACCGGATGATCGGCGGCAACACCCGTCCCAATGCCGAGGTGATCGCCAACGGCGCGGCCAATATCGGCTCGGCGCTGTTCGGTGGGCTGCCCGCAACCGGTGCCATCGCGCGCACCGCCACCAATGTGCACGCAGGCGGGCGCACGCCGGTGGCGGGGATGGTGCACGCCCTGACCATCCTTGTCGTCATGCTGCTTGCGGCACCGCTGGCGGGATATCTCGCCATGCCCGCACTTGCCGGTCTGTTGCTCATCACCGCGTGGAACATGTCCGAGGTGCAGCATTGGAAGAGGCATCTGGCGGCGTCGCGCCCGGATCAGGTGCTGCTTGTGATCACGCTGGTGCTGACGGTGCTGACCGATCTGACGCTGGCCATCGGCGTGGGCGTGGCACTTGGCCTTGCGCTGCGGTGGCGGCGGCGCGCGGTGCCCGAGGCCCGCCGGCACGACCCCGAGCACTGAGCCGCGCGAAACGCTGGATTTCGATCGCATGCGGGCGTATCCCATGGGTCATGTTCGCGCGCCTGAGGCTCAATTATGGCCAGAAGCTCTTTCTGGTGGCGACACTGCCCCTGATCCTGACGGCGGCGGCGGTGGCGGTCGTGGTGACACTGCAATCGCGGCACCTGGCAGAGCGCGAGATCGAGACGCTGGAGGTTCAGCTGATCAACGCCAAACGCGAGGAGCTGAAGAATTACCTCTCGCTTGCGCGGACCGCCTTCGTCAACATCTATGGCCGCGCCGCCCCGGACGACAACCGGGCGATGGAGCAGGTGAGCCAGATCCTTGCCGCGATGCTCTACGGTCAGGACGGCTATTTCTTCGTGTTCGACTATGACGGCACCAATCTTGTGAGCCCGCGCCGGACCGAACTTATCGGGCGCAACTGGACCGGGCTCGAGGATCCGTCGGGCGTGCCCGTTACCGACGAGCTGATCCGTCTGGCGCGGTTCGGCGGCGGCTATCACAGCTTTGCCTGGCCCCGCCCGTCCACGGGCGAGCGCTCGCAGATGGTGGCCTATGTGATCGGGCTTCAGGACTGGAAATGGGCCATCGGCACGGGCGTTTTCATCGACGATGTGCTCGCTGCCGTCGCCGCCTCGCGCCAGCAGGTCGAGGCGCGCGTGCAGCGCACGTTTCTCTTTATCGGGGGTGCGATGCTGGCGGCGCTGCTCTTTGTCTTCGTCACCGGCCTTTTCATCACCATCCGCGAACGGCGGCTGGCCGATGCCAAGCTCAAACGGCTTACGCAGCGCGTGTTCGACGCCCAGGAAGAGGAACGCGGGCGCGTGGCGCGCGAATTGCACGACGGGATCAGCCAGATCCTGGTCGGCGCGCGCTATGCGCTCGATACCGCGCAGCGACGGCTGGCGGCGGGTGACGCGCGCGCGCCCGAAATGCTCGAACGCGGAGCGGCGCATCTGACCACCGCCATTCAGGAAGTGCGCCGCATCAGCCGCGACCTGCGCCCCGGCGCGCTTGACGATCTGGGCCTTGGTCCCGCGCTCAAGGCGCTGGCGGAGGAGTTCGGCAAGCGAACGGGCATCGAGACCGTCTTTGCCACCGTGGTGTTCCGCAACCGGCTCGACGACGAGGCCAAGATCGCGCTCTACCGCGTGGCGCAGGAGGCGCTCACCAATATCGAGCGCCATTCGGGGGCCACCCGTGTCGAGATCGACTTGCGCGGCCACGCGCGCGGCGGCACGCTGCGCATCACCGACAATGGCTGCGGTATCGACGCCGCGCGCACCGGCACGGGGGGCGGGCTGGGCCTGCGCAACATGCAGGAGCGCATCGACCAGATCGACGGACGGCTCGTCATCCGCTCGTCGGTCGGCGGCACCGAGATCGAAGCCAACGTGCCGCTCACGCACCTCCTCAAACCGCAGGGCCAGACCGAGACGGTTCCCGAGAAAAGAAGGGCCCGCGCATGACCCCCATTCGCGTCGTCATCGTCGACGATCATCCGATGGTCGTCGAAGGCATCCAGTCAATCCTCGAAAGCTATGACGATGTCGAGGTGATCGCCGCGTTCTGCAACGGACAGGACATCATCGACCGGGTCGCGGAGCTTGCCCCCGACGTGATCCTGCTCGACCTCAACATGCCGGGGCTGGGCGGGCTCTCGACCACCGAGATCCTGCTCGAACGCCGCCCCGGCACGCGGATTCTCATCCTGTCGATGCATGACAGCCCGGAATATATCGCCTCGGCGCTCAGCCACGGTGCCTTGGGCTATGTCCTCAAGGACGTGCCCACCGAAGAGATCAAGTGCGCCATCGACGCGGTGATGACGGGCGAGCGCTATCTCTGCACCGGCGCGCAAGGCTCGCTTGCGCCCTTCACCCCGCCCGATCGCGAGCAACTCACCAACCGCGAACAGACGATCCTTCTGCAACTGGCGCAGGGCAAGTCCAACAAGGAGGTGGCGCTGGCGCTGGATATCTCGGTGCGCACGGTCGAGACGCATCGCAAGAACATCAAGCGCAAACTGGGGATTTCCTCAACCGCCGGACTAACGCGATACGCGATGGAGCATGGGGTCTTGCAAGGAACAGGCGTGCGCCCATAGGGGTTATCAACCACGGGTTGCTAATTTGTAACGACGTTTACACAATATCTTGATCGAATCGGAATTATGCTCTCCAACTTTCATGCAGTGTGGACCTTCACTTTGGCACTCGGCTTGAGCGGTGGGTCCAACATTACTCAAAACTGATAAGGAATACCCCATGACAACCCTGACCCTCACCGGCATTTTCGTTGTATTCGACGACGTTAACGACACGACATCATCGGTTGGAACGGCCACGTTCACCGTTCAATTCCCGAATGCCGGTGCGGTGCTCAACTACACGCTGCTGCCGGGCACCGAGCCCGGCGATCTTCCCCTTGTC
Organism: Roseovarius sp. MBR-79; assembly: GCF_053628555.1. Lineage (NCBI taxonomy): Bacteria > Pseudomonadati > Pseudomonadota > Alphaproteobacteria > Rhodobacterales > Roseobacteraceae > Roseovarius > Roseovarius sp. MBR-79. Next base: position 104,935 of record NZ_JBRJGP010000001.1, read on the forward strand.
GATATCGGGGGCACCGAGCCGCTCAGTGCCACGGTGAACGGTTTCGATGTGCTTAACAATGACGATATCGAAACCTCGCTCGGCTTCATCCAGACCCCCGAGGGCACCCATGTCCTGCTTGCCTTTTTCGACCCGGTTCAGGGCGTTGACGCGATTTTCCAGATCGGCGGCGATCCCCTGACCCTGCCGACGACCGTCGCCGGGTTCAACGCGCTCGACGATTCCATCACGAATGTCGGTGTCGCATCGGGCGCCTTTGCCCCGGGCGTCAACATCCCCATCACCAGTCTCGGCGGCGAAATCACCGGTGGCGACGTGAACCCCATCGAAGGCACGGATGGCGATGACGTGCTTGTCGGCACGGCGGGGGATGACCTGATCATCACCGGCAACGCCGCGCCGAACGGCGATTTCGTGGTCGGCTCCGCGGGTAATGACACGATCGACATGTCGGGCAATGACGGCGTCGACGGCTTCGTGACGCTCAGCTACGACGCGCTCGACAGTGGCATTGCCGTGACCATCGACGGGGCGGCCAATACCGGCACGGTGGACAAGGGCGCGAACGGCACCGACACGCTTGTGGACGTCGCGCAACCGCTCGACGCGGGCTTTGGCGATGGCGGGCTGAGTGTGATCGGCACCACGGGCGACGACAGCTTTACCCTCGCACCCGACGCAGGCCAGTGGATGCCGGTTCGCGGCGGCGACGGCGCGGACAGCTACGAGATCAACGGTGCCGGACTGGTGCGGCTCGATTTCGGGTTCACCGGCGCGACCGGCGGGGCGCAGGTGAACCTCGCCACCGGCGTGATCGCCGATGACGGCTTCGGCAATACCGAGACGATCAGCGGCAGCAGCGCGGTCTGGGAGATCCGCGGCACCGAGAATGACGATCTGATCATCGGCAGCGCCGCGGATGAAAGCTTCATCTCGCAGCAGGGCAACGACACCATCGATGGCGGCGGCGGGTTCGACCGGCTGCGGTATGATCGCAACGGGGTGGACGGGATCGACGCCGATCTGGCGGCGGGCACGGTAACGGGGCTGTGGAACGGCAACGCCTTCACCGACACGATCAGCAACATCGAATGGCTGCGCGGCTCGAACGGCGCTGACGTGATCGCGGGCGACACCAACGACAACCGGCTGGAGGGGCGTGGCGGCATCGACACCTTCGTGCATCGCGGCGGCAACGACACCATCAGCGATTTCGATGCCGACAATGAAAGCCTCGTGCTGCGCATCGCCGGAAGCTCGTTCCTCGCGCTTCAGGCGGCGATGGCCAATGCGACCGACACGGACGCGGGTGCGGTGGTGGATTTCGGCGGCGGCAACTCGATCACCTTCGCGGGCCTCACCGCCGAGCAGGTGGCCGGCATCACCGTCGATACCGGCGGGCCGACCGAAGGCGACGACACGCTCATCGGCACGGCGGGCGATGATTTCATCAACGGGCTCGGCGGCGACGACCTGATCGAGGGTGGCGACGGGGCCGACGATCTCTTTGGCGGCACCGGCAATGACACGCTCATCGGCGGGACCGGGCCCAACGGCCTCTTCGGCGGCGCGGGCGATGACAGCCTGATCGGCGGCATCGGCTGGGAGGATCTCTTTGGCGGCGACGGCAACGACACGATTGTCGGGGATGCCGGCAACGACAATATCGGTGGTGGCGCGGGCCTTGATCTGATCTTTGCGGGTGACGGCGATGACACAATCTTTGGCGGCGACGACAATGACACCATCTGGGGCGGTCTTGGCGACGACCAGATCGGCGGCGGCAACGGCGATGACCAGATAAATGCTGGCGGTGGGAATGACGAGGTCTGGGGCGGCGCGGGCAACGATCAGATTGATGGTGGCGCGGGCAACGACACGCTGAGCGGCAGCAACGGCAACGACAGCATCGACGGCGGCGACGGCGCCGACGAGCTTTGGGGCGGGCTCGGCAACGACTCGCTCTCGGGCGGGGAAGGCAACGACACAATCGGCGGCTTTGACGGTGCCGATTTCCTCGACGGCGGCGCGGGCGACGACGAGCTCTGGGGCGGTGCTGGCAACGACACCATGCTCGGCGGCGACGGCGCGGATCAGATCGGCGGCGACATCGGGGCCGACTCGGTCGACGGCGGGGCCGGAAACGACACGGTGTTCGCAGGCGATGGCAACGACACGGTTCTGGGCGGCGACGGCGACGACCTGATCTTCGGCGGCGCGGGCGATGACCGTCTTGAGGGCGGCGCGGGCAATGACACGGTCTGGGGCGGTCCCGGCGCGGATGTCTTCGTGTTCGGCGCGGGCGACGGGGCGGATGTGTTCGAGTTCTTCAACATCGGCGCGGGTGACCGGATCGAATTGTCCAGCGACCTTCTTGGGGGGGCTGCGAACGGGGCCGCCGTGGTCAGCACCTTCGGGTCGATTGTGGGAGGCAATGCCGTGCTCGATTTCGGCGGAAGCACCAGCATCACGCTGGCGGGCCTGACAACGCTCGACGGGCTCGACACGGTGTTCGACATCGTCTGAGTGACATAGCCAACCGGGAGACCCGTGTCGGGCGACGCTCTGGATCCTGAGCGTCGCCCGATGCGTTTGTATCGGAGCAAAGTTGCGCGGGCGCGCCAATGAAGCAAACGCGGCGCCTGCTTGATCGCAACCGAAAACCGCCAATACAATAATAAGTTCAAGCTTATTTTCAATACCTTACCGGAAGTCCGCGAAAAATCTGCGGTCCACCCGGTTTCGGTTTACCGCCCGTTAACCCTTCCGGCGGTATCCATGATCCTGCAAGCAGGCGAGGTCACGGGATGCCCAAGGTCACACATCCTTCCACTCACCCCCCACTCCCACCCACCACGGAAGATGAGCGGGTCTCGTGGCTTCGTCTCTTGCGCTCGCGCCGGGTTGGTCCGGTGACATTTCACCGGCTTTTGTCCGAACACGGCAGCGTGGCGGCGGCGCTCGATGCCCTGCCGGAGGTTGCCCGCGCCGCCGGTGTGACCGATTACGCCCCCTGCCCCGAGGGGGTGGCCATCGCCGAATTGCGCGCCGCGCAAAAGGCCGGTGCGCGCCTTCTTGCCTGTGCCGACCCTGCCTATCCGGCGGCGCTAAGCGACCTGCCCGACGCGCCCCCCGTTCTTTGGGTGATGGGCGACATCGCCACGCTCAGCCGTCCCATGATCGCCCTTGTCGGTGCGCGCAACGCCTCCTCTCTCGGGATGCGCATGGCAAAATCGCTGGCGGCGGACCTCTCGGAGCAGGGCTTTGTCGTGGTCTCCGGCCTTGCGCGCGGGATCGACACCGCCGCCCATCTGGCCAGCCTCAAAGCGGGCACGCTCGCCGTCATGGCGGGTGGGGTCGATGTGATCTACCCGGCGGAGAACACGCGGCTGGCACAGGATATCCTGCGCAACGGCCTGCGCCTGTCGGAACAGCCCATGGGCCTTGTGCCGCAGGCGCGGCACTTTCCCACGCGCAACCGACTGATCAGCGGCCTCGCGCGCGCCGTCATCGTGGTCGAGGCCGCGGCGAAATCCGGCTCGCTCATCACCGCGCGCACGGCGCTCGATCAAGGGCGCGAGGTGATGGCCGTGCCGGGCCACCCGTTCGACGCGCGCGCCAGCGGCTGCAACATGCTGATCCGCGACGGGGCCGTATTGGTGCGCAGCGCCGTCGACGTGATCGAGGCCCTGCCGCGCGACGAGGCCCCCGTTCAGGCCGACATCCCCCTGCCCGACCCTGCGCCGCCCCCGCGCCCCCTGCGCGAGACCGCCGCGCTGCATACCGAGATACTCGCCCGCCTCGGCCCCTCACCGCTGGCCGAGGATCAACTGATCCGCGATCTGGCCAGCCCCGCGCAGGCCGTGGCCCCCGCGCTCGTCGCGCTCGAGCTTGACGGACGCATCACACGCCATCCCGGTGGCCTTGTCTCGCTCAGCGCCTGATCCCGGGCCTTCATTGACAATTCCCCTTGCCAGCCCACATGGTGCGCCGCCATAAGCGGCCCGCAAAGCCGGAAGGAGTGTCCATGCCCGTCGTCGTTGTCGAATCGCCCGCCAAAGCAAAGACCATCAACAAGTATCTGGGCGACGGCTACACGGTTCTGGCAAGCTATGGCCATGTGCGCGACCTGCCTGCCAAGGATGGCTCGGTCGATCCCGAGAACGGCTTTGACATGACATGGGAGGTGGGTGCCGACAGCCGCAAGCATGTCAAGGCCATCGCCGACGCGCTCAAGGATGACAACGCCCTCATCCTCGCCACCGACCCCGACCGCGAGGGCGAGGCGATCAGCTGGCACCTCGAGGAAACGCTGCGCAAGCGCAAGGCGATCAACAAAGATACGCCCGTCAGCCGCGTCGTCTTCAACGCCATCACCAAGGCCGCCGTTACCGAGGCAATGAAAAACCCCCGTCAGGTCGATGCGCCGCTGGTCGAGGCCTATCTGGCGCGCCGGGCGCTCGATTACCTCGTGGGCTTCAACCTCAGCCCCGTGCTCTGGCGCAAGCTGCCCGGCGCGCGCTCGGCGGGGCGGGTGCAATCCGTGTGCCTGCGTCTCATCGTCGAGCGCGAGATGGAGATCGAGGCGTTCACCGCCCGCGAATACTGGTCCGTCAAGGCGGCTCTGGCCACGCCGCGCGGACAGGAGTTCGAGGCGCGGCTGGTCACGCTTGCGGGAAAGAAACTCGACAAATACGATCTGGAAAACGCGACACAGGCCGAACTGGCGGTGCAGGCCGTGGCCGCGCGCGCGCTCTCGGTGACGGGCGTCGAGGCGAAACCGGCCAGCCGCAATCCCTCCGCCCCGTTCATGACATCGACCCTGCAACAGGAGGCCAGCCGCAAGTTCGGCATGGGCGCCAAACAATGCATGAGCGCCGCGCAACGCCTCTACGAGGCCGGGCACATCACCTATATGCGCACCGACGGCATCGACATGGCCCCAGAGGCGGTGATGGCCGCCCGCGACGCGATCCGCGACCGCTTTGGCGAGGCGTATCTGCCGAAATCGCCCCGCATGTATAAAAACAAGGCCAAGAACGCGCAGGAAGCGCATGAGTGCATCCGGCCCACCGACATGACCCGCGACGCGGCCAAGCTGAGGCTCACCGACACCGACCAGCGCCGCCTTTATGACCTGATCTGGAAACGCACCCTTGCCTGCCAGATGGAGGCTGCGCGGCTGGAGCGCACCACCGTCGATATCGGCAGCGCGGACGGACAGGTTGGCCTGCGCGCCACCGGGCAGGTGATGCTCTTTGACGGGTTCCTCAAGGTCTACGAGGAAGGGCGCGACGACGTGACCGACGAGGAAGACCGCCGCCTGCCGCAGATCATGCAGGGCGACAAGGCGGCCTTCGCCAAATCCTCGCTGCGCGCGGAGTTCGCCAAGGCACAGGACGGCAAGGACAGCCCCGCCGCGATGCTCTCGCAAAACGAGGCCGTGCTGGGGCTCCAGCATTTCACCCAAGCCCCGCCGCGCTACACCGAGGCGACGCTGGTCAAGAAGATGGAAGAGCTGGGCATCGGCCGCCCCTCGACCTATGCCAGCGTGCTGGGCACGATTCAGGACCGCGAATATGTCCGCAAGGAACAGAACCGCCTCTACCCCGAGGACAAGGGGCGGATCGTCACCGTCTTCCTGATCAACTTCTTCCGCAAATACGTGGGCTATGAATTCACCGCCAATCTGGAAGAGGATCTTGACCGGGTCAGCGCGGGCGAGGCGGATTACAAGGATATCCTCTCGCGCTTCTGGCGCGATTTCTCGGCGGCCATCGCCGAGACATCCGAGTTGCGCATCACCGAGGTGCTCGACGTGCTCGACGCAGCGCTTGCCCCCACGCTCTATCCCCCCCGCGAGGATGGCGGCGATCCGCGCCAATGCCCGCTTTGTGGAACGGGGCAGTTGCATCTCAAGACCTCGCGTTCGGGCGGTTTTGTCGGCTGCGGCAATTACCCCGACTGCCGCTATACGCGCCCCATCGGCGGCGATGCGGCCGAAAACGGCGACCGGATCCTTGGCGAGGATGAGAATGGCAACGAAATCTCGCTCCGTTCGGGGCGCTTTGGCCCTTACGTGCAGCGCGGAGAGGCCACCGAGGAAAACAAGAAGCCTGAGCGCGCCAGCCTGCCCAAGGGGTGGAAAGCCGAGGACATGACGCTGGAAAAGGCGCTGACGCTCCTGAGCCTGCCGCGCGAGGTGGGCGCGCATCCCGAGGGCGGCGCGATCAAGGCGAATTTCGGCCGCTTCGGCCCCTACCTCATGCACCAGTTGCCCGACGAGGCGAAACCCGTTTACGCCAACCTCCGGGACCCAGCCGACGTGTTCGAAATCGGCATGAACCGCGCGGTGGAGCTTCTGGCCGAAAAGCGCGCCAATCCCGGCGGGCGCGGGCGCGCGGCGGCGAAATCCTTGCGCGATCTGGGCGAACATCCCGACGGTGGTCCGGTTCAGGTGTTCGAGGGGCGGTATGGTCCTTATGTCAAATGGGGCAAGGTCAACGCGACCCTGCCCAAGGACACTCCCCCCGACGCGATGACGCTGGAGGCGGCGCTGGAACTGATCACGGCCAAGGCGGCGAAGGGCGGCAAGAAGAAGGCCGCCCCGAAAACGGCTGCCGCGAAGAAACCTGCCGCAAAAAAGCCCGCCGCGAAGAAGGCGGCGGCCAAGCCCGCCACGCGCAAGAAGGCCGTCTGAGCCGCGCGGCTTGAGGCCCCTTACGTAGTAATCCGTAAACCGTGTCGATGCGGGCGCGCCTTGCGTTGACTCGCGCCGTCGCCATGATCATACCGGGCCCGACAGGCTTCAAAGGGAGTTTTGCAATGTCCAAGGTTTACGGTTCGGCAGCGGAGGCGCTCGACGGGCTCTTGCGCGACGACATGCTGATTGCCGCAGGCGGGTTCGGCCTCTGCGGTATCCCCGAACTCCTGCTCGCGGCGATCCGCGACGCGGGCGTGAAAAATCTCACCTTCGCCAGCAACAATGCGGGCGTCGACGATTTCGGCATCGGCATCCTGCTTCAGACCCGGCAGGTCAGCAAGATGATCTCCTCCTATGTGGGGGAGAACGCGGAATTCATGCGCCAATACCTGAGCGGCGAGTTGGAGCTTGAATTCAATCCGCAAGGCACCCTGGCCGAGCGGATGCGCGCGGGCGGCGCGGGCATTCCCGGTTTCTACACCAAGACCGGCGTCGGCACGGTCATCGCCGAGGGCAAGGAGCACAAGGACTTTCCCACCGGCGCAGACGGGGCGGCCGAAACCTATATCATGGAAAGCGGCATCTTCGCCGACCTCTCGATCGTCAAGGCGTGGAAGGCCGACACCACCGGCAACGCCATCTTCCGCAAGACCGCGCGCAACTTCAACCCGCCGGCGGCCATGTGCGGGCGCATCTGCGTGATGGAGGTCGAAGAGATCGTGGAGCCGGGCACGCTCGACCCCGATTGCATTCACCTGCCGGGCATCTATGTGCACCGCCTTGTTCAGGGCACGCATGAGAAACGCATCGAACAACGCACGGTGAGGGCAGCATAATGGCTTGGGATCGCAATCAGATGGCGGCACGCGCCGCGCAGGAGCTTGAGGACGGCACCTATGTCAATCTCGGCATCGGGATTCCGACGCTGGTGTCGAACTACATCCCCGAGGGGGTGACGGTGACGCTGCAATCGGAAAACGGGATGCTCGGCATGGGGCCCTTCCCGCTTGAGGGTGACGAAGACCCTGACCTCATCAACGCCGGCAAGCAGACCATCACCGAACTGCCCCACACCGCCTATTTCGACAGCGCCACCTCGTTCGGCATGATTCGCGGCGGCAAGATCGCCATGGCGATCCTGGGCGCGATGGAAGTGGCCGAGAACGGGGATCTGGCCAACTGGATGATCCCCGGCAAGCTCGTCAAGGGCATGGGCGGTGCGATGGATCTGGTGGCGGGCGTGCGCCGCGTGGTGGTGGTGATGGATCACACCAACAAGCACGGCGAGTCCAAAGTGCTGCGCGACTGCACTCTGCCGCTGACCGGCAAGGGGGTGGTCAATCGCATCATCACCAATCTCGGTGTGCTCGATGTGGTCGAGGGCGGGCTCAAGATCGTCGAGACCGCCGAGGGCGTGACCGAGGACGAGCTGCGCGCCGCGACCGAGGCGACCATCGTCAACTGAGACCATCGTCAACCGATGTGAGGGGCCGGGCGGGTCGCGCCCGGCCCTAATTCATCGCCAGATCAAACGCACAGGCATCGGTCAGGAGTTCGGGCCGCGTCTTGCAGAGCGCGCGCGCCACCTCGAAGGCGGCCAGAACCTTGGGGATATAATCGCGCGTCTCGGCATAGGGCGGCACGCCGTCATTCTTGTGAACCGCGTTCTCGCCCGCATTGTAGCCCGCGAGCGCCAGAATCACATCGCCGCCGAACTCTCCGATCAGCCAGTCGAGATAGGCCGCGCCGCCACGGATGTTCTCGGCGGGTGCGAACACGTCGCGCACGCCGAACCGCAGCGCGGTGTCGGGCATGAGCTGCATGAGGCCCTGCGCGCCCGCATGGCTCACCGCCGCCTCGCGCCCCGAGGATTCCACCGCGATCACCGCCAGCACGAGCGCGGGCGAGACACGCGTGCCGATGGTGGCGCGCAGGATTTCGGCGCCATGGGCGCGCAGCAGGGCCTGTATCGCCTCCAGCCGGGGGGCGGCCACGCCTGCCGCCCCTGCGGGCGGTTGAGAGAGCCGCGCCATCGCGGCGCGAAGCCGCTCGGGACCGGACGCGTCAAGGCCTGCGGGCACGTCCTCCCAGAACCAGCCATGGCGAGAGACCACCCCGCTTGGGGCCGCATCGGGGTCGGGGGCCGAGTCTTCGGCGGGGCGCGGCGGCGGCGGCCAGACCGCCTGCGGGTCGATCTGCACCAGCGGGCGGCGTTCCCCGGGTTTCGGGGCCGTCTCGCGCTTGAAGGTGAATTCGGGAAAGGGCGGCGGATCGCCCGCGCGCGCAGGTGTGAAAAGGGCCTGAGTCGCAGCAAGACCCAAAACCATGAAGATTCTCTTGACGGGCACCGCTCTGCCTCTGGATGTTTTGCGACACTATGCCAACAATCGCCGCAAAAAGCCAGAACTGTCGCTTTTTGCCCCGGTTCGCGGACAGAATTTTTACCAAATTCTTCCCGTAAAAGCTGTATTTTCAAAAACATCACTGTTTTCTTTTGTTTATTTTCATATGGTTGACAAAATACTCCATAAAATTATCCAAGACGCGGAAATCGCTTCAAAGCCGCCCAAATCCCGCCCGAATTCAGGGGCCATATAGGGTCACACCACGACGGCAACGGGCCATAAAAAACGTTGGGTCCAGAACCGGGGTGGATGTGAAACCTGAACCACTGATCCTTTGGAGGGACCAAACAATGACCAACTTTTTCCAGAACTTCCTGAAAGATGAAGACGGCGCAGTCACGGTTGACTGGGTTGTGCTGACCGCCGCCGTTGTGGCACTCGGCATCGGCGCCGTGACGGTTGTCGGCAAAAGCATGGACGGTCTTGCCACCAAGATCGGCACCGAGATCGACTCCCGCGATGCGGCCTCGGCCCCCGCGCCGGCCGGCGGCTGATCAGTTCGGTCGACCGCGTGATCAACGGGCCGCGAACCTCCGGGTTCGCGGCCTTTTGGCCAACGGCCAGGAAAATGTGTAAAATTTGCATGGCTCCCTGAGACATCACGAGGCACATTCAACGGTCATCAACGATCATGTGTTTTAACGACACATTCAAACGGATGGGCACAGACATGACGGTTTTCATCATCTGCGATCGCCTGAGGCGATTTTGGAAACAGGACTCGGGCGCCGTGACGGTCGATTTCGTCGTGCTGACGGCCCTTGTCGTGTTTCTCTCCCTGAGCATCGTCACGGCCATCCTCGGCGACGTCACGAGCGTTTCCGAACGCGTGTCCGATGTCGGAACACAGTTCTACGACTGACGCGCCCGGACATCAGAGCGAGGAGGCCGGACCTGAGGTTCTGCGCGCACAGGACGCGCCGGGTTCGTGTTCGGCCTCTTTCCATCCAGGTTCCCGAAAACCTCCATTCTTTTGCCACGATCTGCCTGCACAAACACTGCTGATCCCGTGGGTTGCTGTCCACCGGAACGCATCAACGATATGGAAGGGTAAACCATGCGCCTGATATTCGGACTGGTCCTGATCGCCGGTATCGGCCTTGCGGGCTTTGCCACCTACATGGCGAAAAACTACATCGATCAATATCAGCAGGAACTGGCGCTCGAGCGTCAACAGCGCGGGCCGCAGATCGAAACGGTCGATGTGGTGGTCGCGGCACGGGACATGAAATACGGTGAAAAGATCGCGCAAGCGGACATCCGCCTCGTTCCCTTTCCCAAAGCGTCTATTCCCAACGGGTATTTTGACAAGATCGAGTCTCTCACCCCCGTGACCGGCCTTGGTGCGCGCGAGGTTCTGCGCGGCATGAGCGCGAACGAGATCATTCTCGAGACGAAAGTGACCAAGCCGGGGGAACCGGCCGGCATTTCAACCGGCCTCGCCCCCGGCATGCGCGCCTTTGCCATCCAGGTGGACGCGGCCAGCGGGGTTTCGGGCTTTCTGCGACCGGGCGACTCGGTGGATGTCTACTGGACAGGCCGCATCCAGGGCCAGAACCTGCGCACCGAGGGGGATTCCACCGGCGATGTCACCAAGCTGATCGAAACGCAGTTGCAGCTTGTCGCTATCGACCAGAGCGCCGATGTGGACCGGTCCGAAACGCGCGTCGCCCGCACCGTCACCGTCGCAGCCACACCGCAACAGGTTGCCGCCCTTGCGCAGGCGCAGGCGACCGGGCGGCTTGCGCTCTCGCTTGTCGGGGCGATGGATCAAAGCACCGCAGAGGTGATCGAGGTCGATCAATCGCGCCTTCTGGGACTTCAGGCGCGGATCGAGGCCGCCCCGGAGGTGAAGGAAGAAACCTGCGCCATCCGCACCCGGCGCGGCGCAGAGGTGATCGTGACGCCGATCCCCTGCACCAATTGATCACCCGAAACAGCAAGCATCAGGCCGCCCGACCGGGCGGCCTTTGTGGCTATTGCGCCCCATATTCACGGCATCATTCGCCATCTGAAGTTCAAAACTTATTGATTCCTTGCAAGATTCAGAAAATTCGCGCATGATCAAATCAAATCGGACAAAAGATCCGGCAAATGAGGCGTGATCGGAGAGGCAGGTCACATGATCCTGAAAAGATTTATCACGGCGGCTTTTGCTGCATGTGTCGTCAATGCGATGACCGCGCCGATGGCAGCGCAGGCTGAAACCGTGCGCGTCCTGCAAAACGGTGCAGCAAGCAATCTGAGCGTGTCGATGAACCGCGCCATCGTGGTTGAAAGCGATGTGCCCTTCGCCGAACTGAGCATCGCAAACCCGGCCATCGCCGATTTCTCGACGCTCTCGGACCGCACGATCTATGTGCTGGGCAAGACGCCGGGGCGCACCACGCTGACGCTTTTCGACGGCACCGGGCAACTTATCACCAATATCGACGTGCATGTGAGCACCGATGTGGCCGAGTTCAAGGAACGGCTGCGCCAGATCCTTCCCGGCGAGACCATCGAGGTGCGCACCGCCAATGACGGCATCGTGCTGTCGGGCACCGTGTCCAGCCCGGCGCGGCTGCAACGCGCGCTCGATCTGGCCGAACGCTACGCGCCTGAACGTGTCTCGAACCTCATGTCGGTCTCGGGCAAGCAGCAGGTCATGCTCAAGGTCCGCTTTGCCGAGATGCAGCGCAGCGTGTCCAAGGCGCTCTCCGCCAACCTGACGCTCAATGCACAAAGTGGCAACGATCGCATCGGCGTCACCGGCTCGCGCCTCAGTACCAACCAGATCGCCAATGGCGGCGGCAACCTCATTCCAGGCACGGTCGGCGGCCAGACCGCCGCCGGCACCGCCTTCATCGGGTTTGACATAGGCGCGACCGAAATCGGCATCCTGCTCGAGGCGCTCGAGACCAAGGGCGTCGTGCGCACCCTGGCCGAGCCGAACCTGACCGCGCTGTCGGGGCAGGAGGCGTCCTTCCTTGCGGGGGGCGAATTCCCGATCCCGGTGGCGCAGGATACCGACACGCTCACCGTCGAGTTCAAGAGATTCGGCGTCGAGTTGAAATTCGTGCCGCGCGTTGTGGATGACGGCATCATCAATCTCGAACTGGTGGCGGCCGTATCCTCGGTCGATCCCGCGAATTCCATTGTCACCAACGGCCTGACGCTGCCCGGCTTCCGGCGCCGCGACACCTCGACCACGGTGGCGATGCGCGACGGCGAGAGCTTTGCCATCGCGGGGCTCTTGCAGGACGATTTCCGCGACAACGCCTCGCAGGTGCCTTGGCTGGGTGACATTCCGGTTCTGGGCGCGCTCTTCCGCAGCGCCGATTTCCAGCGCGACCAGAGCGAGTTGGTGATCATCGTCTCGGCGCATCTTGTCTCGCCGACGCGGGGCGAGGCGCTGGTGCTGCCCACCGACCGCGTGCGCCTGCCCTCCGAGGCCGATCTCTTCCTCAGGGGGCGCGTCGCCAAGGGCGCCCCGACCAGAGGGGCCGCCGGCGAAGTTGCAAAGCAGGATTTCACGGGGTCCTACGGCTACGTGATGGAATGAGCGGGGTTGCCTCATGAAACATTATCTCGCGATTACCGGTCTGATTGCCGCGGTGGCCTGCACAGCACCCGACGGCGAAGTCTACCGCTCCTATTTCGGAGAAGTGGGCGGGCTGGCCGATAACGGCACGTTCGGCCAGGCGACGATGAGCAATCACCTCGTGATGACCGGCGAGCGCAGCTATGTATTCGACCTTGCCAACAGATTTTCCAACGAGGTCATGAGCACCGTGAATTTTGCCTTCGATTCCGCCGCTCTGGACGCCGGTGCGCGCGATACGCTGCGCGAACAGGCCCGCTGGATCAGGCAGTTCCCGGAGGTGCGCTTCCGCGTCTATGGCCATACCGACGCGGTGGGAACGTCTGCCTACAACAAGGCGCTCGGGATGCGGCGGGCGCAGGCGGTGGTCAATTTCCTGACAAGCCAGGGCATAAGCCGCGCGCGGCTGGAGGCGGTGGCCTCGTTTGGCGACACGCAACCCCTTATCGTCACGCAGGGCCGCGAACGGCGCAACCGGCGCACGGTGACCGAGGTATCGGGTTTTGTTCAGTCGAACCCGATCATCATGGATGGCAGATATGCCGAGGTCGTCTATCGCGGCTATATCGACAGCGCCAAGGCAACACCGGATGTCCGACTGTCGGGGGACGTCACAGACCAGGAATAAGCCCCTGCCTGCCAGACCACAGAACCCGCCGAAATCGGCGGGTTTTTTTTGTCTTCCAGTAATGACGATCTTTTGGCCAAATATCGCCAACATTCTCGGACATGTTGCCTCAACAACAAGGGTCTGACTGTCCGTAACGTCAGGCCATAAATGCAAGATTGGCATGACGAGTAGCACAATGACCCAAACCGCGCCGAACCCGATTCGTGCCTGCACGATCAGCAGAGACGTCCAGAATTTCGACCTCCTCATCGAGGACATGGAAACCGCGATGGGTGACGCGTGGGGCGATCTCGGCTTTGCCGAGGCGCTGGCCTTCCTCGCCCAACCGGAGGCGGAGGCGCTTGAATTCGTGGCCCTGGCAATGGATGCCGGCGACGAAGAGGACCTCGCTCTGCTGACCGAAATCATCACCGTGGCACATGACAAAAGGATCAAATGCATCCTCATTGCCGAGGATGTCAGCCCCGCCTCGTTGCATCAGCTTTTGCGCAGGGGAGCGGATGAATTTGTCCCCTACCCCCTGCCGGAAGGCGAGTTGGAGGCGGCCATTGAACGTCTCAGGGCGGCACCGGCACCCGTTCACGCCATGGCGGCGACGCCGAAGCCGCCCGAATCACTCCCGAAGAACGGTGCCGGTGTGGTGCTGGCCGTGCAGGGCCTCGCGGGTGGCACCGGTGCCACGACACTCGCCACCAACCTTGCCTGGGAACTGGCGATAACGGACAAGGCCAAGCCGCCGCAAGTCTGCCTGATCGATCTCAGCCTGCAATTCGGGTCCGTCGCCACCTTCCTTGACCTGCCGCGCCGCGATGTCGTTTTCGAGATGTGGTCCGACACGGAGCGGCTCGACGAGGATATCTTGCGACAGGCCTTCGTCACGTTCGAGGACAAGCTGCGCGTGCTGACCGCGCCCACGGACATCCTGCCGCTCGATTTCATCAACTCGGACGACATCAAGCGGGTGCTTGATCTGGCGCGTCAGCATTTCGATTACATCATCATCGACATGCCGACCTCCCTGGTGCAATGGACCGAGTCGGTCCTGAATGCGTGCCAGATCTATTTTGCCACGCTCGAACTCGACATGCGGTCGGCCCAGAATTGTCAGCGGATCAAGCGCGCGCTGCAATCCGAGGAGCTGCCATTCGAAAAGCTCCGCTTCTGCCTGAACCGCGCGCCGAAATTCACCGATCTGACCGGCAAGAGCCGGGTGCGCCGTCTGAGCGAAAACCTCGATATCGCCATCGACATCCAACTGCCCGATGGCGGGCGCGCCGCCGCCCAGAGCGCGGATCACGGGCTGCCGCTCGCAATGAGCTCAGCCAAGAACCCGTTGCGCCGCGAGATCGCCAAACTTGCGAAATCCCTGCACGACCTTGGCCGCGAAGAGTCCGAGGCCGCTTGAGGAAGGACTGACAACGATGTTCTCTCGATACAAGAAACCCGCAGGCACCGCCGCGACCGAATCGAAATCCTCGGCGCAAGCGGCCGCAACAGCGTCGACGGCCCAGATCACCAGCCTGCGCAAGCCCGCGCAGACGGCTCCGGCCAGCGCGCAGCCTGTGGACAAGGAGCGCAAGCGCAAGGAACGGCTCGGCGAGATCAAGATCGAGTTGCACCGCGCGCTTCTGGACAATCTCAACCTTGCCGCGCTCGACACCGCCGCCGAGTCCGATCTGCGCGCCGAGATCAGCTCCATCGCGGGCGAGCTGCTTCAGGAAAAAGGCATCGTCCTCAATCGCGAGGACCGCGCGCAACTCACGCAGGAGCTTTATGACGAGGTCAAGGGCCTTGGCCCTCTGGAAACCCTGCTCAAGGATGACACGATCAGCGATATCCTCGTCAACGGCCCGCACCAGATATTCATCGAACGCAACGGCAAGCTCGTGGTCAGCGACGTGACCTTCAAGGATGAAAAGCACCTCCTGAGGATCATCGACAAGATCGTGAGCGCCGTGGGACGCCGCGTGGACGAATCGAACCCCTATGTGGACGCACGCCTTGCCGACGGCTCGCGCTTCAACGCCATGGTGCCACCGATCGCGGTGGATGGCAGCCTCGTGTCGATCCGCAAATTCAAGAAGGACAAGCTCGGGATCGACGATCTGGTGCGCTTCGGTGCCTTCTCCGAGGAGATGGCCGCCTATCTTCAGGCCGCCGTCGCCACCCGCCTCAACGTCATCGTCTCGGGCGGAACCGGCTCCGGTAAAACGACAACGCTCAACGCGCTCTCGTCTTTCATCGACAATGCCGAACGCATCCTCACCATCGAGGATACCGCCGAATTGCAACTTCAGCAGATCCATGTCGGGCGCATGGAAACCCGCCCGCCCAACGTCGAGGGCAAGGGCGAGGTGACGGCACGCGACTGTATCAAGAACGCGCTCCGGATGCGCCCCGACCGCATCATCGTCGGCGAGACGCGCGGCGAGGAGGTGATCGACATGCTTCAGGCGATGAATACCGGCCATGACGGCTCGATGACGACGATCCACGCCAACAATGCGCGCGACGCCATCAGCCGTCTGGAAAACATGGTCGCCATGGCCGGGCTCGAGATGCCGCTCAAGGCCGTGCGCAACCAGATTGCAAGCGCGGTCAACCTGATCGTGCAGGCAAGCCGCCTTCAGGACGGCTCGCGCCGGATGACCTCGATCACCGAGATCACCGGCATGGAGGGCGAGGTCATCTCGATGCAGGAAGTGTTCCGCTTTCAGCGCGCAGGCCTGACGGCCGACAACAAGATCATCGGCCATTTCACCGCCACCGGCGTGCGCTCGCACTTCTCCGAGCGCTTCCGTCTTTGGGGCTTTGATCTGCCGGCCTCGATCTATGAACCCGTAGCCGCGGAGTGACATCATGAGTCTCAGCGCCGAACCGATCATCTACGGCCTCATCTTCATTGGCGTCCTTGTGCTGGTGGAGGGGCTTTACCTCACCGTTTTCGGGCGCTCGATCAGCCTTGACAGCCGTGTGAACCGACGCCTGGAAATGCTCGACAAGACGGGCAACCGCGAAGAGGTGATGGAAAAGCTCCGCAAGGAGATGGAACAGCATCTCAAGGCGCGGCGTGTGCCGCTCTACGCGATCCTGTCGCAAAAGGCGCAGAAGGCAGCCATCGCCTTTACCCCCAAGCAGATCGTGCTGATCATGATCGCAACGGGCATGCTCGCGTTCCTCGGGCTGACCATCGGCACCCAGACCCAGCTTGCGGTGCGTATCGTGGCCTCGGCGGCCATGGGCATCGGCGGGGTCTATTTGTGGATCAGCATGAAGGCGGCCAAACGCTCGGCCATGCTCGAGGAGCAACTGCCGGACGCAATCGAATTGATGGTGCGCTCGCTCAGGGTGGGGCACCCGTTCTCATCGGCCATCGGCATTGTCGCCACCGAAGTTTCAGATCCGATCGCCACCGAATTCGGCATGATCGCCGATGAGGCAACCTATGGCCGGGATATCGGAGAGGCGCTTCAGGACATGTCCGAGCGGCTCGACATGCAGGATTTGCGCTTTCTCGCCGTGGCCGTCACGATCCAGCAGCAGGCGGGCGGCAACCTCGCGGAAATTCTCGACGGTCTGGCCAAGGTGATCCGCGCCCGCTTTCGCCTTTTTCGTCGCGTCAAGGCAATCACCGCCGAGGCGCAATGGTCGGGAAAATTCCTCTCGGGCTTCCCTCTGCTTGCCCTCGTCGGGATCCAGTTGCTCAAGCCGGACTATTACGACGAAGCGATGGAAACCCCCTATTTCATTCCCGCGGCAATTATTGTCGGCGTGTTTCTCGTGGTCAATCTCGTGGTGATGCGCGCCCTCGTGAACATCAAGGTTTAAGGACAGGCCATGCCCCTCGCAGCGACAATCCAGACCTTTCTGACCGACACGCTCGGTCCCTTCGGGCCGCTCCTTGCCATCGGCGGGCTTGGCCTTCTGATGGTGCTCGCAACGCTGTCGCTTCTTCTCGTGCAGAAGCCCGACCCTCTTGACCGGCTCAAGCAGTCGGCAGGCACCGCCACCGCCGGAGACGGCAAGGCCCGGTCTCTCAGAAGCGGCAACAAGAACAAGAAACTGGACAAATACGCCAGCTTTCTGGAACCGCAGGACAAGAAGCAGCTCAGTGAAATCCGCCTCAAGCTGATGCAGGCGGGCTATCGCCACCGCGACGCGGTGCGCTATTTCCACGCCGCGCAAATGGGTCTTGCCCTTGGTCTTCTGGTGCTCGGGGTGATCTATTTCCTGCTGTTCAAAACCGGACAGGAAACCACCGTCAATGACGCTCTGCTTTACATTCTGGGACCCGGCGTCGCGGGCTACATGATACCGAAATACTGGGTGACGAAGCGTCAGCAAAAGCGGCAGGAAGAGATCCAGGACGGTTTCCCAGACAGCCTCGACATGATGCTCGTGTGCATCGAGGCCGGTCAATCGCTCGATCAGGCGATCATCCGCGTTGCCCGTGAAATCCGCGCGGCCTATCCCGCGCTCTCGGAAGAATACGAAATCGTCGCCCTCCAGATCAAGGCCGGGCGCGACAAGGCGGGCGTTCTCAACGAATTCGGCGAGCGCTGCGGCGTTCAGGATATTTCCAGCTTTGTCACGGTGTTGATCCAGTCGCAGACCTTCGGCACGTCCATTGGCGAGGCGTTGCGCGTCTATGCCGGCGAGATGCGTGACAAACGGGTCATGCGCGCGGAAGAAAAGGCCAACAAGCTGCCGACCAAGATGACATTGGCCACGATGATGCTTACAGTGCCGCCATTGTTGATCATTCTGGTCGGGCCATCGGTTCTGGGCATCATGGAGCTGCTGGCCATGTCCAAGTAAGTGACGGAGCATCATGGCGGCACGATCAGTGACGGTTTTGCTGGGCACTCTGGCCCTCGCGGGCTGTCTTGGTGCGCCGCAACCGCAAGGTCCTTACGCCCCCGGTCCGGTGCCGGGGGCCGAGACGGCAGATCCGCTTCTTGTCGGTCACCGTCTGATGGATGCGGGCGAATACGAACTGGCGCAGCGCGCCTATTCGCGCGCGGCTGTCGGGCAGGGCATGACCGGCGACGTTCTCGCCGGTCTCGGGACCGCCAACCTGGCCCTTGGACGCCTCGGCACCGCCGAGAAACTCTTGCGCCGCGCGGTCGAGACCGAAGACGCCACCCCGGAATTCTGGAACAATCTTGGCGTGGTGCTGATGGAAAAGGGCGAGTTTCTCGAAGCCGAGCAGATGCTGCGCCGCGCCTATGCGCTCGATAATGGCGAAAGCGACGCGATTCGCGACAATCTGCGTTTGGCACTCGCAAAATCCGAAATTTCCGTTTATGGTGCTGAAGAAGAACAGGCAAACCAAGAATACAAAGTGGTGCGGCGCGGCGGGGGGAGCTACCTGCTTCGCACGATACCCTGAAGAGGCAGAGGCAGTAAAAGGACGCAGACATGCGCCACCCCATCCTTCTTTCCCTGTGTGTGACCGGCGCGCTTGTGCTTGGCGCATGTGTAAAATCCTCCGAGGACAAGATCGATCGCGCCATGCGCGATCTCAATGTCGTCGATGAGACAGGCCTCAACGACGTGATGCTGAACGCGGCCGATCCTGGCGAGGCGGTGGCCTATTTCCAGCGCGCCAGCACCGCCGATCCCGACCGCATCGACCTTTTGCGCAGCCTTGGCCAATCGCTGATCCGCGCGCAGCGCCCCACCGAGGCCGCCGCTGCCTGGACGCGCGTGACCGAACATCCCGACGCCACCGACGAGGACCGCGTGGCGCTCGCGGATGCGCTCATCCGCAACAGCGACTGGACGCGCGCGGGCGAGGTGCTGAACACCGTCCCCCCCACCTACGAGACCTATCGCCGCTACCGGCTCGAGGCGATGGTGGCCGACAGCAAGCAGGACTGGAAGAAGGCCGACAGCTTCTACGAGGTTGCCGCAGGTCTGACCACCAAGCCGGGCAGCGTCTACAACAACTGGGGCTTTTCCAAGCTTACGCGCGGCGATCATGCCGGGGCCGAGCGCCTCTTTGCCGAGGCCGTGCGCCATGATCCGGCACTCTTCACCGCCAAGAACAACCTCGTGCTCGCACGCGGCGCACAGCGCAACTATGCGCTTCCCGTCTTGCCCGTCAGTCAGGAAGAGCGCGCGCAACTCCTTTACACGTTGGCGCTTTCGGCCGTCAAACAAGGCGACGTGGCCATCGGCAAGGGCCTTCTGCAAGAGGCGGTAGAGACGCATCCGCAACATTTCGAAGAGGCCGCCCGCAACCTGCGCGCCCTTGAATCGAATTCCGGCTGAGCCGAGATGAGTTTCGTTCTGCCCGCGCAGGCGGCGCTCTGGTTTCTGCCCTTCGTGCTGCCCGTCTGCCTCTGGGTGGCATGGAGCGATCTGCGCACGATGAAAATCCCCAACACGGCGGTGCTCTGCCTTGTGGCCATCTACCTTGTTATCGGCCTCATCGCCCTGCCGCTGGCCGATTATGGCTGGCGGCTCACGCATCTCGCGGCATTGCTTGCGGCGGGGATCGTGGCCAATGCCGCAGGCCTCATGGGGGCGGGCGACGCCAAGTTCATTGCCGCCGCAGGGCCCTTCGTGGCGCTGGCGGATGCCGCCAAGGTGGCCCTGCTCCTTGCGGTCATGCTGCTCGCGGGATTGATCGTCCACCGGGTCGCGCGCGCCTCGCCGCTGCGCAATCTCGCCCCCGGCTGGGCAAGCTGGCAGGCGAAGGGCAAGTTTCCCATGGGTCTTGCGCTTGGCCCGGCGCTGGCGCTCTATCTTGGGCTGGCGGCCTTTGGCACTGTGTGATCCGCCGCGAATCCGCCCGCCGCGCACCACATTTCCTGCACCATTTCCGGGCATGATCGGCGCGAGACACCGTGAGGGCAGGATCACCGCCATGAACATGCAGACCCATCCGGGGGTTCAGCCCCCGCCGCCTCCGAACCGCCTCGAGGAGATGCGCCTGCCCATCGTGATGATGCGCGATATTCTTCTCAAGACCATGTTTCGCAAGAATCTTGACCTTGTGGGCGATATCGCCACGGCCATCTGCCTGCCGCGCGCCGTCACGCAGGAACTGATCGACCTTGCCCGCAGCCAGAAGCTGATCGAGGCGACCGGCACGCTTCACGCCAATTCCGGTGGCGAGATGGGGTTTCAACTCACCGATGGCGGCAAGAGCCGCGCGCTCGACGCGCTGAGCCAGTCGGAATATTTCGGCCCCATGCCGGTGCCGCTCGATGTCTACCGCGAGCAGGTCAAGCGACAGTCGATCCGCAATATCCAGATCACCCGCGCGCAACTGACCTCGGCCATGGGGCATCTGGTCCTGCCGCCTTCGCTGCTCGATCATCTCGGCCCGGCGGTGAGCGCGGGGCGCTCGATCCTCATGTATGGCCCGCCCGGCAACGGCAAATCCTCCATTTCCAACGGTATCCGTGACGCCATGGGCGACAAGATCTATGTGCCGCGTGCCATCGAATATGCCGGTCAGGTGATCACCGTCTATGACCCGATCGTGCATTCCGCCGCCGAAACCGAAGAGGACGATCCCAATTCGCTGCGCCGCCGCCGGACGTTCGATACGCGCTATGTGCGTTGCGAGCGGCCAACGGTGATCACCGGGGGCGAGTTGTCGCTCGACATGCTCGATCTGGTCTACAACCCCACCGCGCGCACCTATCAGGCGCCGCTGCAACTCAAATCGACGGGGGGCATCTTCATCGTCGATGACCTTGGCCGCCAGAAGGAACCGCCGCAAAGCCTCGTGAACCGCTGGATCGTGCCGCTGGAGGAATCCAAGGATATCCTCGCCCTGCAATCGGGCGAGAAATTCGAGGTGCCGTTCGACACGCTGGTGATCTTTTCCACCAACTTCCACCCCAACGAGATCTTCGACAAGGCCGCGCTGCGCCGCATCTTCTTCAAGATCAAGATCGACGGGCCGTCACAGGCCGATTTCCTCAAGATCTTTGCCATGGTGGCGCGCAAGAAGGGGATGCCGCTGGACGAGGAAACGCTGATCCACCTCATCAGGACGAAATACCCCACGATCAACAACATCTATGCGAACTA
Organism: Roseovarius sp. MBR-79; assembly: GCF_053628555.1. Taxonomy (NCBI): domain Bacteria; kingdom Pseudomonadati; phylum Pseudomonadota; class Alphaproteobacteria; order Rhodobacterales; family Roseobacteraceae; genus Roseovarius; species Roseovarius sp. MBR-79. The sequence continues at coordinate 126,309 of NZ_JBRJGP010000001.1, forward strand.
TCAGCCCGTTTTCCTGATCGACCAGATGATAGCGATCTGCGAATTCGAGGGCACCCCCTACCACATGAGCCCTGACCTCATCGACCGCGCCTGGGCCAATATGTTCGTCAAGGATGAAGAGATCGTAAAGTGACGCGGGCCGCGCGCGGCCTCACACCCGCCCCTTCCACGGCACCAGCCATTTCTCGGCCTTGCGCATCAATATGTCGATGCCGTAGCCGATCACGCCGATCAGGATGATCCCCATGATCACGATATCGGTCAGTTGAAAGCGCGAGGCCACCATGATCATCATGCCCGCGCCTTTTTCGGCGGCCACGAGTTCGGCCGCCACCACGGTGCCCCAGCATACCCCCATGGCGACGCGCGCGCCGGTGAATATCTCGGGCAGCGAATTGGGGACGATCACATGGCGCAGGATCTGCCATTTCGAGGCCCCGAGCGAATAGGCGGCGTGGACCTTTGCGATGGCCACCCCCGACACCCCCGCCCGCGCCGAGATCGCCATGATCCAGAGCGCCGCCAGAAAGAGCAGGATGATCTTGCCGGTCTCGCCGATCCCCGCCCAGATGATCACCAGCGGTATAAGGGCCAAGGGCGGCACCGGGCGCATGAATTCCACGATCGGATCGAACCAGCCCCGGAACCAGTCCGAAAGGCCCATGGCATAGCCCAAGGGAATACCCACCAGCGCACCGAGGGCAAAGCCGATGATGACACGGGTGAGCGACCAGTAGAGATGTTGCCACAGGGTGAAATTCTGATAGCCGTCCCGCGCGATCTCGCCCACGCGCTTGACCACCGCCTCGGGCGGGGGCAGCCAGATCGGTTCCATCTGCATCCCCTTGGCCGGGGCGAAATTGAGCGAACCGCGCGGCGTGAGCGTCACCGTGCCATCGGCCACGCGCACGGTTTCGCCTGGCGCAATCGCGCGCCCGTCGATGGCGACAACGCGCGCGCCGTCCTCGCGGGTGATCTCGTCGTTCTGGTCCATCCGCAACAGCTGCGAGCGCCACGCGCCCACGATCAGCGCGTCATCCCTGGCAAAGCCGTCGCCGGGGGCAGTCTCGGGCGGGCTCACCTCTTCGCCCAGCCGAAAGACGCGGGCAAACACGGTGGCGTCGTCGCGCCGCCCGTCGGCAGCCTCCAGCGTGTAGGTAAAGCTGGTATCGCCCAAAAAGGGGCCCGGCGCATGGACCGGCACCCATCTGGAGCCGGTGAAGGCCCCCCAGAGCAGGAAAATCGTCAGCACCGACAACACGCTGGCCCAACGATCCGGGCGCACGGCGCTTTCATCGCCGAAGGTCACGGTCTTGAGCGAGGTGAAATCGCGCACCTGTCGGTATTTGCGCAAGCCGAACCGGACCACGAAGAAGGCCGCGACGAAAATGGCGATATAGAGAACGAGAACGATCATGCCTCGGCCTCCTCGGTGCGGCCCATGATCTCCTCTTCCATGTCCCAGATCATCGACAGGATTTCCTCGCGCTTCTCGCCGAATTCCGGGTTCTTCTTGACCGCGCGCAGGTCCTGTCCGACCCCGTCATCGGCGAAGGGCAGGCGGTATTCGCGGTGGATGCGCCCCGGACGCGGTGCCATGACCAGAAGGCGCTCGCCGAGCAAAAGCGCCTCCTCGACCGAATGGGTGATCAGGATGATGGTCTTGCCCGTCTCTTTCCAGAGCTTGAGGACCAGCCCCTGCATCTTCTCGCGCGTCAGCGCATCGAGCGCGCCAAGCGGCTCATCCATCAGGATCACGTCCGGATCATTGGCCAGGCAACGCGCCAGCGCCACGCGCTGCTGCATCCCGCCCGACAGCTCATAGACCGACTTTTCCTTGAAATCACGCAGGCCGACCACATCGAGCAGATGATCGACGGTATCGCGCCATTCGGCTTCCCGCTTGCCGGCCATGCGGGGGCCGAAACTCACGTTGTCGCGCACGCTCATCCATTCGAAAAGCGCGCCCTGCTGAAACACCATGCCACGCTCGGCATCGGGCCCTGTCACGCGGTGCCCGTTGAGCGTGATTTGTCCTTCGGTCGGGGCGAGGAAGCCCGCGACGATGTTCAGAAGCGTGGTCTTGCCGCAGCCCGAAGGGCCGAGCACGCTCAACAATTCTCCCGATTGCAGTTCAAGCGAGACGTCCTGCAACGCCTGCACGTGCCCGCCGTTCGGCAGATCGAACCGCATGGAAATGTTCTCGATGGAAAGTGTCGACATGCCGCCCCCTTGGCTCTGATGGTTCGCGGTCGGGCACGGAGGGGCCTGCCCGGTCATGCCGAACAGGCCCCCCGTGCCCTGTCAGAGGGTCACATGCCCCGGCTCGCCGCAAGCGGGCCGGTGTTGACGTTGTTCTCATAGGTGGCCAGCGCCGAGTCGATGCTGCCCGCCTCGACAAACACTTCGGCCACGCCCTTCATGAATTCCTGCGCGCCGCCGCCCAGCCATTTCGCGCTGAGTTGCTCCTCGACGGTGGGGAACACGAAGGTGTCGATGGTGCGGGCGGTGTCAGCGACATCCATGCCGCTATCCTTGGCAATGATGGGCAGCATCTTGTCGCGGTTCGCCGGGTCTGCCCACATGGCGTTGGCCTCGGCCGTCACCTTGAGGAAGGTCGCCACCACATCAGGGTTTTCCGCGACAAAGGCCGTCGGCCCCGAGGTCACGTCAAAGACCAGAATCCCGAGCTCTTCCTTCTCCGCTCCGGTCAGCAACACGTTGCCGTGTTCCTCGGCGCGGCGCAGCGACCCACCCCAGCCGCAAAAGACGTCAACCGCGCCCTGCGCGATCGCCGCGGCCCCCTCGGGCGGGGCCATGTTCACGATGTCCAGGGAGGCCAGATCGACCCCGAAATGGTTCATCTGCTTGAGAAAACCGTAATGCGCGGCAGTGCCGAGCGGCACGGCCACCTTCTTGCCCGCAAGATCGGCGGCATTGGTCTTGTCGATCTCGAGCACATCGCGCACGACGCAGTTGTCGTTGTCCGAATAGCTCACCGCCACGTCGAGCACCTGAAGATCCTGCCCCGCGCTGGTGGCCACCACGAAGGGCGGCACGCCCTGGCTGACCGAGAGGTGGACATCGCCCGACGCCATCGCCGCACTCATCGCCGTGCCGGTATCAAACGCGCGCCAGGTCACCTTCATGCCGAGCGCCTCGTCATACATGCCGGTTTCCTTGGCATATTGGAACGGCATCGGCCATTCGAGGAAATAGGCCACGGTAAGGTCCTGCGCGTTGCCTGCGCCCGCGAAAAGCGCGGCGGCCGCGGCGGCAGAGAGGAATTTTCCCTTGAGTGTCATGTTGTCGTTCTCCCGTTGGTCATGTGGTGCGGCGTTTCCCGCTTATCGTGCCCTGCGCATAAGGCGGCTTGGACCGCTCTTTTCGGCGTCGCCCCTGCGTGTCGAGGCATCGCGCTGCAAAGTGAACCCGATTGCCGCAAACCGATCAACGCCTTAATCCCGAGTGTGCGGCCATTTAAGCATTTTGGAAAAGAGGTTTTCGTTTTGGCGCACGCACAGGGCCAGTGATGCAGTCACGGCCATTTTAGTAGAATTTTCAACTCCCTGCCCTCAGTCGGACCCAAACGAAGTCCCATCTGGGCTCATCGAACGCACCCTTCTGGCCCTATCGCCCTGCCCGGATTTGCGGCGAAGTCGAAAGCAGGACATACTCACCCTCCCCCGGACTCGCCGCGCGCGCGCCGGTGAAACCTGTAATGGAGCGCCCGATGGACGGAAAACCTCTCGACAATGACATCACCCGCGTGGTCGAGGCCGACCGCGCCCATGTCTGGCATCACCTCATCCAGCACGCCGCCTGGACGGGACCGGACCCCAAGGCCGATCCGCGCATCATCATCGAGGGACGCGGGATGCGCGTGTGGGACCAGAAGGGCAAGGAACATCTCGACGGCGTCTCGGGCGGGGTCTGGACGGTCAACGTGGGCTATGGCCGCGAGCGGATCGCCAACGCGGTGCGCGACCAGCTCATTCAACTGCCCTATTTCGCGGGCTCCGCGGGCTCCATTCCCGGCGCGCTCTTCTCCGAGAAGCTGATCTCGAAAATGCCGGGGATGAGCCGGGTCTACTACACCAATTCCGGCTCGGAGGCGAACGAGAAGGCGTTCAAGATGGTCCGCCAGATCGCGCACAAGCGGTATGGCGGCAAAAAGCACAAGATCCTCTACCGCGACCGCGACTATCACGGCACCACGCTGGCCTGTCTCTCGGCGGGCGGTCAGGACGAGCGCAATGCGCAATACGGCCCCTTCGCGCCCGGCTTCGTGCGGGTGCCGCATTGCCTTGAATACCGCGCGCAATGGGATCTGGAGGGCGAGGCTTACGGCGTCGCCGCCGCCAATGCCATCGAGGAGGTGATCCTGCGCGAGGGCCCCGATACCGTGGGCGCGCTGTGTCTGGAGCCGGTGACGGCGGGCGGTGGCGTCATTGTCCCGCCCGAAGGCTACTGGCCGCGCGTGCAGGAGATTTGCCGCAAATACGATATCCTCCTGCATATCGACGAGGTCGTGTGTGGCGTGGGCCGCACCGGCACCTGGTTCGGCTATCAGCATTACGGGGTGGAACCCGATTTCGTGACCATGGCCAAGGGTGTGGCGAGCGGTTACGCCGCCATCGCGTGCTGCGTGACCAACGAGCGCGTGTTCGAGATGTTCCGCGACGACACCACCGATCCGATGAACTATTTCCGCGATATTTCCACCTTTGGCGGCTGCACGGCGGGGCCTGCCGCCGCGATTGAAAACATGGCGATCATCGAGGAAGAGGGGCTTCTGGCGAACACCACCGCCATGGGCGACTACATGCTCGACCAGTTGCGCGCGCTTCAGGACCGTCACGCGGTCATCGGCCATGTGCGCGGCAAGGGGCTGTTTCTGGGGGCCGAACTGGTGGCGGACCGGACGACGAAAGAGCCTGCTCCGGAAAAGATGGTGCAGGCCGTCGTGGCCGACTGCATGGCGCAGGGCGTCATCATCGGTGCCACGAACCGCTCGCTGCCGGGCTTCAACAACACGCTGTGCTATTCACCCGCGCTGATTGCCACGCGCGATGATATCGACACGCTCGTGTCGGCAACGGATGCGGCGCTCACGCGCGTGTTCGGGTAAGAACCACCCCGCCCCGAGACCTGCGTTTCGGGGCGGGGCGGCGCCGGAATTTTCAAAAAATTCCGGACCGGAAACTTTCAAAGTTTCCGGTGCGCCCGCCTCCTCAGATCACCACCACATCGAGCGGCGGAAAGCCGTTGAACCCGACCGAGGAATAGCTCGAGGTATAGGCCCCGCAGTTGCGGATGATCACCCGGTCCCCCGCCCGCAGACCGACGGGCAGCGCCACGGGCCGCTTTTCATAGAGCACATCGGCGCTGTCGCAGGACGGGCCGGCCAGAATGCACGGTCCCGTCGCCTCATGATCACGGTCGCTGAGGAACTGATAGCGGATCGCCTCGCCCTCGGTCTCGGCCAGCCCGGAAAACCGCCCGATATCGAGATAGACCCAGCGGCAGAGATCATCCTCGGCCTTGCGGCTCACAAGCAGAACCTCGGCGGCGATCATGCCCGCCTCGGCCACCATGCCGCGTCCCGGTTCGGCCATGATGCGCGCAGCCCCCGGAAAGCGCGGTTCGACCATGTCCATCACCGCGCGCGCATAGGCCTCGGGGGCCTCGATCGCCTCGCCGTAGAAGGCCGGAAAGCCGCCGCCGATATTGATCAGCGACAGCGCGTGACCGGCGGCGCGCGCCTCGGCCCAGACCGAGCCCACGCGGTCGAGCGTCTCGCGCCACATCTCGGCGCGCCGGGTCTGGCTGCCCACGTGGAAGGACAGGCCCACAGGCGCAAGGCCAAGCGTGACTGCGTAATCCATCAGCGCCACGGCCCGCTCGGGCGCGCAACCGAACTTGCGGCTCAAAGGCCAATCCGCCCCGGTCGCCCCCACCAGAAGGCGGATATAGACCTGCGCACCGGGCGCGTGCTCGGCGATCTTCTCAAGCTCCATCTCGCTGTCGGCGGCAAAAAGCGTGATCCCCGAGCGGTGCGCGAAAGCGATGTCAGAGGCGCGCTTGACCGTGTTGCCGAAGGAAATCGTCTCTGGCGCGGCACCAAGCCCAAGGCAAAGCTCGATTTCCCCGCGCGAGGCGGCGTCGAAATGGCTGCCCTGACTGATCAGAACCTCGATCACCTCGCGCGCCGGGTTGGCCTTGACGGCATAATGGATATCCGCGCGGCCCAGCCCCGATTTCAGCGCGCGATATTGCCGCGCCACGGTGTCGCGGTGAATCACCAGCGTCGGGCGGTCAAACTCGTGGCCCCGGATATAATCGACAAGGGGGGAAGGCGCGAAAACGGCGTCAAAGCCCGCAAGCGGGTTTACGTAAGCGTTCATGGTCATCTCCGATCAAGACCCGGGACTATGCCCGACCAGTTCCAAAAGGAGACGTTACCGTCGCTACGTAAACACGGGTGGCGAGCCACCGGCCAGAGGCGCGTGCGTTGGCGTCTATGAATCGCCAGATAGAGTCATGTCCCCAGTCACGCAAGAAGTATCTGCGGGCGCGGGACAAATTCTTCGGCCCGTGCTCAGACTGCCCGCACCCAGTCCGGCAGGCCGTGCCCAAGGATGACCTGCATCCCGAGGCGACCCAGTTCGTCGGAACATTTCGCGCCCCGGCCACAGCCCGCCGTGGCGACGCCGATCCGGTCCGAGACCATGGCGATGCGGGCGCGGTCCTCCGGCGTGAAGGTGGTGACACAGGCGGCGCGGCTGATCCCGAGGATCGCCAGCCCGGGTATCCGCGCGCGGATCTCGCCTTCGAGAAACGCCGCCACATCGGCACTGCCGCCCGAGCGGAACCAGTCGCTGATCTCGTCGCCCGAGCCGAGCGGACGATCCACCGGATCGCCCCCCATCTTGAGATAAAACCGCCCGTCCGGATAGCGGATCGGCGGCAGGAGATACGGCCCGTCGCCATGCGCGTGCAGGTAGATGAGCGGCGGCAGGGTCGCAAGCCGCGCGGCCTCGACCGCGCTCACCTCGAAAAACGCCACCGTGCGCGCCATCACCGTCAGCGGCAGCGCCTCCGGCAAGAGCGTGTCGGTATAGCCACCCGCCGCCACCAGAACGCGGGCCGCGCGCGTCTCGCCGCCCTCATGGCGGATCGTCACCCCGTCGCCGCGCTCCTCCAGCGTCAGCACGCGCGCGGTGACGATGCGTGCCCCGGCCCGTTCGGCGGCGCGGCTCTGCGCGGCCACAAGACGGCGCGGGCTGATATGGCCCGCATGCCGCGGCTCGTGCCAGGCCATCGTGCCGGGCGCAAAGCGGAAATCGGCAAAGCGTTCGGCAAGGCCCGCATGGTCGAGACGGTCGCAGGCGATGCCGTCCCGCGCCGCCACCCGCCCGATCCGCTCCATCGCGTCGCTGCCCTCGGGCCCGGCCATGACAACGCCGCGCTCGGAATAAAAGCCGATGCCGCTTGCCGCCTCGATCTCGGCGTAGCGCGCGATCGAGGCGCGGCTGACCCGGCTCCAGAACGGATCGGGATCAAGGCTGCGGGTGATGCGCCCCTCGTCGTAATGGCTGGCAAAGACGCCCTGATGCGCGGCCATGACCGCAGGCTCGTCGGGACCGATCAGGATGACCGCGTGTCCCGCCCGCGCCAGATGCCGCGCCGCGGCCGACCCGATCAACCCTCGCCCGATGACCGCGATTTCCATGACCCTGCCCTTCTCCCGGACAATCGTCTCAGCGACGGTCGTCCTCGTCCTCGTCCTCGCCGTCATCGTCGGGCAGGTTGAAGAAGCTGTCCGCGTCATAGTGCTTTTCGGGCTCCTCGCGCTCCGCCCCGCCAAGGGTGAACGTCTCCAGCCCCTCGATCGCGGTCGGGATGCGCGGCTCGGCCTCGGCCCCGAGGCTCTGCTCGGTGCTCAGAAGCTTGCGCCGCTCGTCATCGTTCAGCGTCGCGCCCTCAGCGGCCTTCTTGGCGGCGGCCTTTTGCACGGCGGCATCAAGCTCGGACTGCTTGCAAAGGCCAAGCGCCACCGGGTCGATGGGCTGCATGTTGGAGATGTTCCAATGCGTGCGCTCACGGATCGAGGTGATCGTGGGCTTGGTGGTGCCGACCAGCTTGACGATCTGGCTGTCGGCCAGTTCGGGATGGAACTTCACCAGCCACAGGATTGCATTCGGGCGGTCCTGCCGCTTCGAGAGCGGCGTGTAGCGCGGACCGCGCCGCTTCTCCTCGCCCACGGCGGAGGGGTTGAATTTCAGGTGCAGCTTGTAGGCCGGATCGGCCTCTGCCTTGGCGATCTCGACTGCGGTCAACTGGTTGTTGGCCACCGGATCGAACCCCTTGACGCCTGCGGCCACATCGCCATCGGCGATGCCCTGCACCTCCAATTCGTGCATCCCGCAGAAATCGGCGATCTGCTTGAAACTGATCGTCGTGTTGTCCACCAGCCAGACGGCGGTGGCCTTGGCCATGATCGGCATGGACATGCTGGCGTCTCCTTCGCTCAAATCTTCCCCAAGACCCGGAACGGGCGGTTCCGGCGGCCCGGAAGAGTTTCCATTGTCGGGGAATTCTGCTGTCATATACGCAAGCCGCGACAAAAAGGAAAGCCCCGAGATGCGCCCTTACCTGCTGATCCTTCTGGCCCTGCTGCTTGCCGCCCCGCTCCGGGCCGAGCGCGCGGGCGCGTTCGATTACTACGTCCTCAGCCTGAGCTGGTCGCCCACATGGTGCGCGCTCGAGGGCGATGCGCGGGATGCCCCGCAATGCGACCGCGCGCATGGCTGGGTGCTGCACGGGCTCTGGCCGCAATACACGCGCGGCTGGCCCGATTTCTGCCAGAGTCCGCACCGCCCGCCGCCACGCGCGCTCACCGCCTCGATGGCCGATATCATGGGTTCTCAGGGGCTGGCCTGGCACCAATGGAAAAAGCACGGCACCTGTTCGGGCCTGCCCGCGCCGGAGTATTTCGCCCTCGCGCGCCGCGCCTATGAGAGCGTCAACCGCCCCGAGGTGTTCCGCAAGCTTGATCGCCCGGTCAGGCTTTCCGCGCAGGTCGTGGAGGCGGCCTTTCTCAAGGCCAATCCCGGCTGGACCGCGGATATGCTGACCATCACCTGCCGCGCGGGGCGGATCGAGGAGGCGCGTTTGTGCCTGTCAAAAACACTCGACCCGGTGCCCTGCGGACGCGACGTGATCCGCGACTGCCGACTGGAGGACGCGCTGTTCGACCCCCTGCGCTGAGCTTTCATCGTTCTGAAAATACTCAATAAAATCGGCCTTTACCAATCAGAACGGCACCTCGTCCGCGCCGGTGATGAAGCGTGCGACGACCTTTTTCACACCTGCCTTGTCAAAGGCGATCTCGAGCTTGTCGCCCTCGATGCCGGTGATCTCGCCATAGCCGAATTTCTGGTGAAAGACCCGCTCGCCCACGCTGTGCGAGCTCAGCGCCTGCGCGTCGATCACCGGGGAGCGGACCTCGACCGGCTGGCCCATGGGCCGCGCGCCGCTGCGCGATTGCAACCTGCGCCAGCCCGGCGAGTTGTAGACATTGGCCTCGGCGGCGCGGGTCTCGATGCCGCTTGCGGCCCCGACGGGACCGCCATAAAGACCCGGCGGCGTCAGCACCTCGACGTGATCGGGGGGCAACTCGTCGATAAAGCGCGAGGGCATTTGCGATTGCCACTGGCCATAGACCCGCCGGTTGCCGGCAAAGGAGATGGTGCAAACCTCCTCGGCGCGGGTGATGCCGACATAGGCGAGGCGGCGCTCCTCCTCCAGCCCCTTCTGCCCGCTTTCATCCATCGAGCGTTGCGAGGGGAAAAGCCCGTCCTCCCAGCCCGGCAGGAACACGGCGGGAAATTCCAGCCCCTTGGCGGCGTGGAGCGTCATAAGGGTGATCTTCTCGCCGCCCTCCTCGCTTTCGTTTTCCATGATCAGGCTGACATGTTCGAGAAAGCCTTGCAGGTTCTCGAACCCTTCCAGCGCCTTCACCAGTTCCTTGAGGTTTTCCAGCCGCCCCGGTGCCTCGGGCGTCTTGTCGTTCTGCCACATGCCCGTGTAGCCCGATTCGTCGAGGATGATCTCCGCGAGTTCCAGATGGGTGATCGCGGGATCGTCCACCATCCGGCCCCAGCGGGCGAGGCCATCCAGAAGCCGCGCCAGGGCCAAGGCCCCCTTGCCGCCAAGCCCCTTCTGATCCAGCAGCAGCCGCGCGCCCGTCACCAGCGGCACGCCGTGCTGCCGCGAAATCACCTGGATTTTCTGCACCGCCTTGTCGCCCAGACCCCGCTTGGGTGTGTTCACGATCCGCTCAAATGCCAGATCGTCGGCGGGGGACGTCACGAGGCGGAAATAGGCCATGGCGTCGCGGATCTCCAACCGCTCGTAAAAGCGCGGGCCGCCGATCACGCGGTAGGGCAGGCCGATGGTCAGGAAGCGGTCCTCGAAGGCGCGCATCTGGTGGCTGGCACGCACGAGAATCGCCATCTGATCGAGGCCGAAGGCCCGCATCCCCCGCGTGCCGCGGCTCATCGAATCGATCTCCTCGCCGATCCAGCGCGCCTCTTCCTCGCCGTCCCAATGGCCGATCAGGCGGACCTTTTCGCCTGTCTCGGACTCGGTCCAGAGCGTCTTGCCCAGCCGGTCGCGATTGCCCGCGATCACGCTGCTTGCTGCGGCCAGGATATGCGGGGTGGAGCGGTAATTCTGTTCCAGCCGGATCACCGCCGCACCCGGAAAATCCGTCTCGAAGCGCAGGATATTGCCCACCTCGGCCCCGCGCCAGCCATAGATCGACTGATCGTCATCGCCCACGCAGCAGATATTCTTGTGTCCCCCCGCAAGCAGGCGCAGCCAGAGATATTGCGCGACGTTGGTGTCCTGATATTCGTCCACGAGGATGTATTTGAACCAGCGCTGATATTGCGCCAGAATATCCGGGTGGGTCTGAAATATCGTCACCACATGCAAGAGCAGATCGCCGAAATCGACGGCGTTCAGCTCGCGCAGGCGCACCTGGTAGAGCCGGTAGAGCGCGGGACCCTTGCCGTCATAGGCGCTGGCCTCGCTGGCGGGCAGGTTGTCGGGCGTCCAGGCGCGGTTCTTCCACTGGTCGATGATCCCCGCGAGCATCCGCGCGGGCCAGCGTTTGTCATCTATGTTGGCGGCCTGCACCAGTTGTTTGAGCAGGCGCAGCTGATCGTCGGTGTCGAGGATGGTGAAATTCGATTTGAGATCAAGCAGTTCGGCGTGACGACGCAAGAGCTTGACGCAGATCGAATGGAAGGTGCCAAGCCACGGCATCCCCTCCACCCGCTCGCCCATCAGGCGACCAACACGGGTTTTCATCTCGCGGGCGGCCTTGTTGGTGAAGGTCACGGCAAGGATTTCATTGGGGTGCGCGCGCCCCGTGTTCAAAAGATGCACGATGCGCGTGGTCAGCGCCTTGGTCTTGCCCGTGCCCGCGCCCGCGAGCATCAGCACCGGGCCATCGAGCGTTTCCGCAGCGCGGCGCTGTTCGGGGTTCAACTCGTCGAGATAGGGCGCGGGCCGCGCGGCCATGGCGCGGGCGGCAAGGCTGGCACCCTCGAAAGCGTCACTGTCGTCAAAACTGCTCATGCGCGCGACAATAGCGCGGGCAATCCCCGAGATAAAGCCCGGTGTTCGGTTAATGTTCCGGGCTTTTCCACCTCTGGACAAGCCGCTGAAAACCCGCGCAAATGGGGCATGACCCTGCATGCAAGATACCCCGCCCTGTCTGATCTGCGCGACCGCGCGCGCGCCCGTATCCCGCGTTTCGTCTGGGACTATCTCGACAGCGGCACCGGGGTGGAGGCGACCAAGGCACGCAACCGCGCGATGCTCGACCGGGTGTTGCTCAGCCCGTCGATCCTGCATGGCGATATCGCGCCGGACCTGTCGGTGACGCTTTTCGGGCAGAGCCACCCCTTGCCGGTGGGGATCGCGCCGGTGGGGATGTCGGGGCTGATCTGGCCCGAGGCAGAGCACCATCTGGCGCGCGCGGCGACACGGGCGGGGCTGCCCTATACGCTGTCGACCGTGGCGACGGTGCGCCCCGAGGACGTCGGGCCGCATCTCGACGGGCGCGGCTGGTTCCAGATGTATCCGCCGCGCGACGAGGGCATCCGCGCCGATATGCTGAAGCGTGCGCGCGAAGCGGGATTTTCGGTGCTGGTGCTGACCGTGGATGTGCCGGTGGCGAGCCGCCGAGAGCGGCAGGTGCGCTCCGGCCTGACCACGCCACCGAAGCTGACGCCGCGCCTCTTGGCGCAGGTGGCGATGCGCCCTGTCTGGGCCATGGGCATGGCCGGAAAGGGCCTGCCCCGGATGCGGCTCATCGACGATTACGCAGGCGCGGTGAAGGGCCTGCCCTCGACCAAGCACGCGGGCTATCTGCTGCGGACCTCGCCGGACTGGAGCTATCTGCGCTGGCTGCGCGAGCATTGGCAGGGACCGCTGGTAGTCAAGGGCGTCAGCCGGGCCGAGGATGCAACGGCGCTGGAAAAGGAGGGCGTTGACGCGATCTGGATCTCGAATCACGCGGGCCGCCAGTTCGACGCCGCCCCTGCCACCATCGAGGCGTTGCCCGGTATTCGCGCGGCGACGCGCCTGCCGGTGATCATCGACGGCGGGTTCGAGGGAGGGCTCGATATCCTGCGTGCCATAGCCCTTGGCGCGGATTTCGTTATGATGGGGCGCGGCTGGCATTACGCGCTGGGTGCGCTCGGGGCGGCGGGGCCTGCGCATCTGGTGGAGATCCTCACCGAGGATCTCAAGGCCAATATGGGGCAATTGGGCACAGCGCGGCTTCTTGACGTGCGCGCCCGCCTCCTGCCCTGAACCGTCCAAAGGCCGATTGCACAAACCTTTCACAAATCTTACAAGACGGCAGCGCCGCAGCGCAGCACATTGACCATCCGGGGAGAGCCGCCCATGGCCGAATTTCAGAAAATCCTGATTGCCAACCGTGGCGAGATTGCCATTCGCGTGATGCGCGCGGCCAACGAAATGGGCAAGAAGACCGTTGCGGTCTTTGCCGAGGAGGACAAGCTCGGGCTGCACCGGTTCAAGGCGGACGAGGCTTACCGCATCGGCGAGGGGCTGGGGCCGGTCGCGGCCTATCTCTCGATCGAGGAAATGATCCGGGTGGCAAAGCTCTCGGGGGCGGATGCGATCCATCCCGGCTATGGCCTTCTGTCCGAGAACCCCGCCTTTGTCGATGCCTGCGACGCGGCGGGCATCACCTTCATCGGCCCCAAGGCCGAGACCATGCGCGCGCTTGGCGACAAGGCCAGCGCGCGACGCGTGGCCGTCGAGGCGGGCGTGCCGGTCATTCCGGCCACCGAGGTGCTGGGCGATGACATGGACGAGATCCGGCGCGAGGCCGCCGAGGTCGGCTATCCGCTCATGCTCAAGGCCAGCTGGGGCGGCGGCGGGCGCGGGATGCGCCCCATCGAGACCGAAAGCGAGCTTGAGGACAAGGTCCGCGAGGGCCGCCGCGAGGCCGAGGCCGCCTTCGGCAATGGCGAGGGCTATCTGGAAAAGATGATCCTGCGCGCGCGGCATGTCGAGGTGCAGATCCTTGGCGACAAGCACGGCAACATGTATCATCTCTTTGAGCGGGATTGCTCGGTGCAGCGCCGAAACCAGAAGGTCGTGGAGCGCGCGCCCGCCCCCTATCTTTCGGAGGCGCAGCGCGAGGAAATCTGCCAGCTTGGCTATCGCATCTGCAAACATGTGAATTACGAATGCGCGGGCACGGTCGAGTTCCTGATGGATATGGACACCGGCAAGTTCTACTTCATCGAGGTCAACCCCCGCGTGCAGGTCGAGCATACCGTGACCGAGGAGGTCACCGGCATCGACATCGTGCAGGCGCAGATCAAGATCGCCGAGGGCAAGACGCTGATGGAGGCCACCGGCAAGGCCAGCCAATACGACATCACGCTGAACGGTCACGCCCTGCAGACCCGGATTACCACCGAGGACCCGCTCAACAATTTCATCCCCGATTACGGCCGGATCACCGCCTATCGCAGCGCCACCGGCATGGGCATCCGGCTCGATGGCGGCACCGCTTACGCGGGCGGCGTGATCACGCGCTACTATGACAGCCTGTTGACCAAGGTCACGGCCAAGGCCCCCACGCCCGAGGCCGCGATTGCCCGGATGGACCGCGCCCTGCGCGAGTTCCGCATCCGGGGCGTGAGCACGAATATCGCCTTCGTCGAGAACCTGCTCAAGCATCCGACCTTCCTCAGCAACCAGTACACGACAAAGTTCATCGACACGACGCCGGAACTTTTCATCTTCACCAAGCGGCGCGACCGGGGCACGCGGGTGCTGACCTACATCGCCGACATCACGGTAAACGGTCATCCCGAGGTCGAGGGGCGCGCGCGCCCGCCCGCAGATCTAAAGCTGCCGCGCGCGCCGCGTCCGGCCAATGCCACCATCACCGACGGCCCGAAACAGATCCTCGAACGCGACGGCGCGCAGGCCGTGGCGGACTGGATGGCGGCGCAGAACCAGCTTTTGATCACCGACACCACGATGCGCGACAGCCATCAGTCGCTGTTGGCCACGCGGATGCGCTCGATCGACATGATCGGCATCGCACCCAATTACGCCCATGACCTGCCCGGCCTTTTCTCGGTGGAATGCTGGGGCGGGGCGACCTTTGACGTGGCCTACCGGTTCCTTGACGAATGCCCATGGCAACGCCTGCGTGACATCCGCGCGGCCATGCCCAACCTGCTGACGCAGATGCTGCTGCGCGGCTCCAACGGGGTGGGCTATACCAACTATCCCGACAATGTGGTCACGGCCTTCGTCAAACAGGCGGCCGAGAGCGGCGTCGATATCTTCCGCGTCTTCGATCCGCTGAACTGGGCCGAGAACATGCGCGTGTCGATGGATGCGGTGCTCGCCTCGGGCAAGGTGCTGGAGGCCGCGATCTGCTACACCGGTGATATTCTGAATCCGGCGCGGTCCAAGTATGACCTCAAATATTACCTCTCCATGGCCAGGGAACTGAAGGCGGCGGGCACGCATATCCTCTGCATCAAGGATATGGGCGGGTTGATGAAACCCGCGACCGCCAGCGTGCTCTTCCGCGCGCTCAAGGAGGAGGTGGGCCTGCCGCTGCATTTCCATACCCATGACACGGCGGGCATTGCCGGGGCGACGATCCTTGCCGCCTCGGATGCGGGCGTGGATGCGGTCGATTGCGCGATGGACGCGCTCTCGGGCAACACAAGCCAGGCGACGCTTGGCACGATTGTCGAGGCGCTGCGCCACACGCCGCGCGACACGGGCCTCGATATCGACGCGATCCGGCAAATCTCGAACTACTGGGAATCAGTGCGCAACCACTACGCCGCCTTCGAAAGCGGGATGCAGTCGCCCACCTCTGAAGTCTATCTGCACGAGATGCCCGGCGGGCAGTTCACCAACCTCAAGGCGCAGGCGCGCTCGATGGGAATGGAGGACCGCTGGCACGACATCGCGCGCACCTATGCCGATGTGAACCGGATGTTCGGCGACGTGATCAAGGTCACGCCGATTGCCAAGACCGTGGGCGATCTGGCGCTGATGATGGTCAGCCAGGGCCTGACCTGCGAGGACGTGCTCGACCCCAGGACCGAGGTCAGTTTCCCCGACAGCGTGGTGACGCTGATGAAGGGCTATGTCGGTCAGGCCCCCGGCGGATTTCCCCCCGCCATCGTCAAGAAGGTGCTCAAGGGCGAGGAACCCATCACCGTGCGCCCCGGCACGCTTCTGCCGCCCGAGGATCTGGAGGCGCGCCACGCCGAACTGGTCGAACGGTTCGGCGAGAAGATCGACAACGAGGACCTGATGGGCAGCCTCATGTATCCCAAGGTCTTTGCCGATTACATGGAGCGGCACGCGGTCAACGGCCCCGTGCGCACCCTGCCCACGCGGACCTTCTTTTACGGGATGGCACCGGGCGAGGAGATCACCGCCGAAATCGACCCCGGCAAGACGCTGGAAATCCGCCTGATCGCCGTGGGCGAGACGCAAGAGGATGGCGAGGCGCGGGTGTTCTTCGAACTGAACGGCCAGCCCCGCACCGTGCGCGTGCCCGACCGCCGGATCAAGAGCACCGTCGCCGCCCGGCCCAAGGCCGAGCCGGGCAACCCGAGCCATATCGGCGCGCCGATGCCGGGTGCCGTGGCCACG
The DNA here is from genome assembly GCF_053628555.1 of Roseovarius sp. MBR-79. Classification (NCBI taxonomy): domain Bacteria; kingdom Pseudomonadati; phylum Pseudomonadota; class Alphaproteobacteria; order Rhodobacterales; family Roseobacteraceae; genus Roseovarius; species Roseovarius sp. MBR-79. The sequence continues at coordinate 142,566 of NZ_JBRJGP010000001.1, forward strand.
GTCGCGGTCAAGGCGGGGCAAGCGGTCAAGACCGGCGATCTGCTTGTGACCATCGAGGCGATGAAGATGGAAACCGGCCTGCACGCCGAACGCGACGCCACCGTCAAGGCGGTGCATGTCCAGCCCGGCAACCAGATCGACGCCAAGGATCTTCTGGTGGAACTGGAATAACCGCTCACGGCCTGACCCGAGGGTCTCCGACCGCAAGAGATCCTCGGGACAAGCCCGGGGATGACGACAGGACCGACGGGTGACGCCTTTGCAAAAAGTCCGGTCATCCCCGGAGCAGACACCAAGGTATCCACCCCACTCGCTGACACTGACGGGTCACGCCCGAGGATGACAGCCCCTTGGTGAAACCGCTTTTGCAAGCCTGTCAATTCGGCAATGGTGCGGGCGTGTTTCCTTGTCGCGGACCGGCCCATGCAAAAGATCATCGTCTTCACCGACATCCACCTTGTGCCCGAGGGCGAGACCATCATCGGTCTCGATCCGTTCGCGCGCTTCACCCTCGGGCTGGCGCATGCCCTTGACCGGCACCGCGACGCGGAGCGGGTCGTGCTGTGCGGCGACCTCACCCATGGGGCGGCCCCGGAGGAATACGCGCGGCTCTGCACCGCGCTTGCGGCCTGCCCCCTGCCCGTCTCGCTGATGCTGGGCAATCACGACCGGCGCGCGCCCTTCCTTGCCGCCTTTCCCGAGGCGGCGCGGATGGAGACCGGCCATGTCCAGCACCATGTCGATATCGGCGCGCATCGCCTCGTCTGCCTCGATACGCTGGACGAGGACGCGCCTGACCTTCATTCCGGCTGGCTCTGTGCGGTGCGGATGGCGTGGCTTGATGCGGCGCTTGCCAGCGCGGGCGACCGGCGCGTGATCGTCTTTACCCATCACCCGCCGATCGAGACCGGCTTCAGGGGCATGGACCGGATCGGGCTCAGGAACCGCGCCGCCCTGATTGACCGCCTGCGGGCGTCGGGACGGGTGGCGCAGGTCGTCTCGGGGCATATCCACCGCACGATCCAGGGGTCGGCGGGTGGCATTCCCGTAGCGATCCTCAAGAGCCCCTGCCACCAGATGCCCATGACGCTTGGTGATCACGACCCGAGCCTGTCCATCGACGAGCCGGGCGCCTATGGCCTTCTGCTGCTGACCGACGCGGGCGTGGTCGTGCATACCGAGGATTTCGGCCTGCCCGACGCCCGGCCCGCCACCTACGGCTAGGGCCGCACCCGTCGAGGCCGGTTTTCCATCACCGGGCACTCGGGCTTTGACCTTTGGGGAAAATGCCCCATGATTGAACTTTGCTGAGGTCCGGAGCGCCCGCCGTGCCGGACAAGGGAGGACAGACCATGTGCCGCATATTCGCCGGGCAGGACCCGGACCGCTATACGCAAGAGACCCGCCGGATGCGCCTGAATGGCCAGAGCACGAGCATCCGGCTGGAAAAATCCTTCTGGGGGATTCTCGATGACATCGCCGCGAGCGAGGGGCTGAGTACCCCTGCCTTCGTGTCGAAACTGCATGCCGAAGTTCTCGAACTGCATGGCGAGCCAGCCAATTTCACCTCGCTTCTGCGCTGCTCCTGCCTTGTGCATCTGGAGAACCCGCTTGACGCGGAGACGCGGCAGATGGCGGCGGAGTGAGCCTTTTCCGGGCGTAGTAACCCCTTACTACCCGCCCTGTCCCGCGCATTGGTAAACTCTCCGAACCAGTTGCAACATCCGGGGGCAGGCATGGCCAAAGCCATTCACAGCATGATTCGCGTTCTCGACGAGGGGCGTTCGGTCGATTTCTACCGGCGCGCCTTTGGTCTTGAGGTGGCGCAGCGGCTCGATTTCGAGAAATTCACGCTGCTCTACCTGTCCAATCCGCAAGCCGCGTTCGAGCTGGAACTGACCGTCAACAAGGGCCGGACCGAGCCTTATGACCTGGGCGACGGCTATGGCCATATCGCCTTCGTGGTCGAGGATCTGGAGGCCGAGCACGCGCGCCTTGCCGCCGAGGGGCTTGCCCCGCGCAAGATCGTGTCCTTCGCCCCCGATGGCGAGGTGATCGCCAAATTCTTCTTCGTGGCCGATCCCGATGGCTACGAAATCGAGGTGCTGGAGCGCGGAGGGCGCTACCAGTGAACAGTCCGGCGCGGCCCCATGGGTCGCGCCGTTTTCTTTGGGAGGAGAAAACATGACGCAGACAAGCGCCCGCAAGGGCATGACACGGCGCGCCTTGCTCGCGCGCTCTATGGCGGCGGGGGCATCGCTTGTGGTGGGCGCGGGTTTCGTCGCCGGGGCAAACGGGGCCTGGGCGCTCGAGACGCGGGCGCTGCGCCCCGAAACCATGGCGACGCTCATCCAGATGGCGCGCGACATCTACCCGCATGACCATGTGGCGGATGAATATTACGTGATCGCCGTCAAGGGCTATGACACGCCCGAAGCCGCCCCCGCCATCGAGGCGGGCATCGCGGGGCTGGACGCGGCGGCGCAAGGCCGCGGCCATGCCGATTACCTCAGCATCGGGTGGGAGCGTGACCGCGTCGATATCCTGCGCGGCATCGAGGAAAGCGCCTTCTTTCAGCAGATCCGCGGTGGCCTTGTGACCGGCCTTTACAACCAAAAGGCGGTCTGGCCGCTCTTTGGCTATGAGGGCGAGTCCTACAGCCAGGGCGGCTATATCGACCGCGGCTTCGACGACATCACCTGGCTCTGAGCCATAGCCATCAAGGGAGGAACGACTATGGCTGCACCTTTTGACCATAACGACGACACGGTGATCGTCGTCATCGGCACCGGCGCGGGCGGCGGCGTGCTGTCCAACGAACTGGCGCAACGCGGCGTGTCCGTGGTGGCGCTGGAAGCGGGCGGGCGCTACCTGCCCGAGGATTACATCAACGACGAATGGGAAAGCTTTGGCCAACTGGCCTGGCTGGACCCGCGCACCACGTCGGGCGACTGGCGCGTGGCGCGCGATTTTTCCGGCCTGCCAGCCTGGATCGTCAAGGCCGTGGGCGGCACCACGACCCATTGGGCGGGCGCGTCGATCCGCTTTCAGGAGCATGAGTGGAAGGCCGCGACGACCTACGGCCCGGTGCAGGGCGCGAACCTTCTGGACTGGCCGATTGACGGGGCGGAAATGGCCCCGTGGTATGACAAGGCCGAGAAGAAGCTGGGCGTGACCCGCACCAACGGGATTCCGGGCCTGCCGGGGAACAACAATTACAAGGTGTTCGAGGCGGGCGCAAAGGCGCTTGGCTACAAGGAAGTCCACACCGGCCGCATGGCGATCAACAGTCAGGACTATGACGGACGCATGGCGTGCCAGCAGACGGGTTTCTGTTTCCAAGGCTGCAAATGGGGCGCGAAATGGTCGGCGGCCTATACCGACATCCCGCAAGGCGAGGCCACGGGCAATCTGGAAGTGCGCTCGAAGGCGCATGTCGCCCGCATCCTGCATGATGATCAGGGCCGCGTGACCGGCGTCGAGTATTTCGACGCGGCGGGGAACCTTCAGATGCAGAAGGCGCGCGCGGTCTGCGTGGCAGGCAACAGTTTCGAATCGCCCCGTCTGCTGCTCAACTCCGCCTCTTCCATGTTTCCTGACGGGCTTGCCAATTCCTCGGGTCAGGTCGGGCGCAACTACATGCGGCACATGACCGGCTCGGTTTACGGCGTGTTCGACAAGCCGGTGAAGATGTGGCGCGGCACCACGATGGCCGGGATCATCCAGGACGAGGCGCGGCACGATCCCTCGCGCGGCTTCGTCGGCGGTTATGAATTGGAAACCTTGGCGCTTGGCCTGCCCTTCATGGCGGCGTTTCTTGATCCGGGCGGATGGGGGCGCGAATTCACCACCGCGCTCGATTCCTACGAGAACATGGCCGGCATGTGGATCGTGGGCGAGGACATGCCGCAGGAAACCAACCGCGTCACCCTCAACCATGCGGTCAAGGATCAATACGGCCTGCCGGTGGCGAATGTGCATTTCGACGATCACCCCAACGACATCGCGATGCGCAACCACGCCTATGCGCGCGGCGCGGCGATCTATGATGCGGTGGGGGCCACGCGCACCCTGCCGACGCCGCCCTACCCGTCGACGCACAACCTCGGCACCAACCGCATGTCCGAAAACCCGCGCGACGGGGTGGTGAACAAATGGGGCCAGACCCATGACATTCCCAACCTCTTCGTCTCGGACGGCTCGCAATTCACCACCGGGGCGGCGGAGAACCCGACCCTGACGATCGTGGCGCTTGCCATCCGGCAGGCGGATCACATCGCCGGTGAACTCTCACGCGGCACCCTCTGACAAGAGGCCTGCGTTTCCCCCGGCGGCTTCCTCTCCCCGAGACCGCCGGGGGAATGTCTACCGCGCTTCCTGCGCATGACGGCACAGCCGCGCGGCGTGATGCGCCACCCTCACCAGCCAGCGCAAGGCATCGGTGCGCGCGAATACCTCTGCCACGGGCACAAGCCCCGCATGTTCGCGCAAGAGCACGCCCCGCCGGTAGCGCCGCCCGCGCCGCTCAATCAGCCGCGCCAGCGGCTCGCGCATCCGGTCCCGGTCAAGCGCGGCGGCAAGGGCCGCCACATCACGCCCAAGCCGCGCCTCCTGCCGCAGCGTGGCGATACGGTCGCGCTGCCCGCAGCGGTCCAGAAGCCGCTGAAAATGGTCGATCTGATGGAGGAGCGCGGCATAGCGCGCGGCCTCGTCGGCGCGGTCGGGCGCGATGCGCACCTGTGCAAGGAACGCCCCGAGCGCGGCCACCGCCGCGCCCCCCTGCACCGCGACCGAGGCGAGCGCGCGCAGATCGCCCTCGGGTCCGATCGCACGGGCGAGCGCGACAAAGAGCGCGCGGCGCAGCCGGTCGGCCACTGCCTGCGCGGCATCGAGTGCCGCCCCCTCATCGGCCAGAAGCCGCCGGTCCAGCCCCTCGGCCAGCGGCACGGCGCGTTCCGGGACCAGCCGCGCAACCAGCGCGGCAAAGCGCGGGGTCAGCGGCAGGAAGACCGCCGCGCCGAGCAGGTTGAACCCGGTATGAAACAGCACCAGAGCCGTCTGGTCATCCCCACCCAGCCATGTGCCATGCAGCAGCGGCGCAACCAGATCGAGCAGCGGAAACGCCAGCGCCGCCGTGCCCAGATTGAAGAGCAGATTGGCCAGCGCCGTCATCCGCATCGCCCGCCCGCCGCCAAGCGAGGCCAAAAGGCCCGTCGCCGTGGTGCCCATGTTGAAGCCGATGACCAGCGCCGCCGCCTGCGCGAAGCCAAGCGCACCCGCGCCCAGAAGCACCAGAACCAGCGCCATCGCCGCCGAGGAGGACTGGATCAGCGCCACGATCCCCGCGCCCATCAGAATGAGCAGAAGCCGCCCGCCCCAGCCGTCTGCGCCGTCTGCGGGCAGCACCTCGGGGGTGAGCCACGCGCCAAGCCCGCCCGTGGCCGCCTGCATCATGTCCAGCCCGATGAACAGCAGACAAAACCCGGCCAGACCCCGCCCCGCCCGCGCCACCCGCCCGCGGCCCAGCAGGATCAGCATGGCGGCGACAAAAAGCACCGGTAGCGCCAATGTGCCCAGCTTGAGCTTCAACCCCAGCACCATGACGATCCAGCCGGTCACGGTGGTGCCGATATTGGCCCCGTAAAGCACGCCAAGCGATTGCACGAAGCCCAGAAGCCCCGCGCCGACCGCGCCGATGGTGATGAGCGAAACGGCGGAGGAGGACTGGATCACAGCCGTCGCCACCGCCCCCGTGGCCACCCCCCGCAGGGGCGAGGCGGTGAGCGTGGCCAATGCTTGCCGAAATCCGCGCCCCGCAACTTCACGCAGCGCGCCGGTCATGATCTCCATGCCCAGAAGAAACAGCCCGACCCCGCCAAGCCCGGTCAGAATATCGCCCGTCATCGTCGCCGCCCCCCGATGTCACGCGAGGATGCGGCGCGCTGGCGGGATTGGCAAGCGGGCGCGGCTCAGCCCTTGGGCAGGTAGGGGATGCCGCCCGCCGCGTCGGTGTCGTCGATCACCCAGAAATGCCCCTCGCTGCCCGCCTGCCGGGCGCGGGCCAAGGGTGCGTATTCGGGATCGCTGCCAAAGGCCTTCGCCGCCTCGAGCGAGGGAAATTCGATCAGCGCGATCAGGGTGGTATCGGGCGCGTTGCCCTCCAGCGTGGTGATGTTGGCGCTGCGCGACAGATAGCGCCCGCCATGTTTTGCCGCGATGTCGTGGGTCCTGGCCGCGTATTCGGGCACCCAACTGTCCTCGGCCACCTTGACCTGAGCGATGAGATAGACGGGCATGGCTGTCCTCCTGTTGCGGGCGCTCCTCCCGAGGCCCCACGCGAGCCTAGCACGGAAAACCCGTCCGCGCCCGACACAGACTTTGGTCGCAAGCCCATGCCGGGATTTTCTGCGCGCACCGCGATTTTCCTCTTGCGGCGCGGCGCGAGGCTTTGTATCTCACGCCTCACCCAAGGACGCGGGCGTAGCTCAGGGGTAGAGCATTACCTTGCCAAGGTAAGGGTCGAGAGTTCGAATCTCTTCGCCCGCTCCATTTTCCAGATTTTTCTACGAAAATGGGGCGCCGTCCGGGGTGCGCGCGGGCCTCTTCCCTTGCCGCGCGGCGCGCAGTATAGAGCGCGCAACGCCAGCCGGAGGCCCCATGCGCAGCGCAACCATCACCCGCAAGACCGCCGAGACCGATATCAGCGTGGAAATTGCGCTCGATGGGTCGGGCCGTTACGACAACCGCACCGGCGTCGGCTTTTTCGATCACATGCTGGACCAGTTGGCGCGGCATTCGCTGATCGACATGACCATCCGCTGCGCGGGCGATCTGCATATCGACGATCACCACACGGTCGAGGATGTGGGCATCGCCCTCGGGCAGGCGCTGGCCCACGCGCTTGGCGACAAGCGCGGCATCCGCCGTTACGGGGCCTGCCTTCTGCCGATGGATGACGCGCTGGTGCGCGCGGCGCTCGATCTCTCGGGGCGGCCTTATCTCGTGTGGAACGTGGCCCTGCCCACGGCCAAGATAGGCACGTTCGACACGGAACTTGTGCGCGAGTTCTTTCAGGCGCTAAGCACCCATGGCGGCATCACCCTTCATGTCGAGGCGCTCGCGGGCATCAACAGCCACCACATCGCCGAAGCCGCGTTCAAGGCCGTGGCGCGCAGCTTGCGCGAGGCGGTCGAGAGCGATCCGCGCAAATCCGACGCGATCCCCTCGACCAAGGGCAGTCTCTGAGCGCAGCCCGAAAAGTGGATGCCGGTTTTCGGAACAAGCTGCGCGACAAAGGATAAAGCCATGACCACCGTCATCGTCGATTACGAGAGCGGCAACCTGCACTCGGCGGAAAAGGCGTTTCAGCGCATGGCGCAGGAGACCGGCGCGGGCGATGTGATCGTGACCGCCGACCCCGAGGTGATCCGGCGCGCCGCCCGCATCGTGCTGCCGGGAGACGGGGCATTCCCGGCCTGCCGCGCGGCGCTGTTTGACCATCGCGGCGTCTATGAGGCCATCGACGAGGCGGTGCGCAGCCATGGCCGCCCGTTCCTTGGCATCTGCATCGGGATGCAGATGCTGGCCACGCGCGGGCTGGAATATACCGAGACCCCCGGTTTCGACTGGATCGGCGGCACGGTCGCGCATATTGCCCCCACCGACCCTGCGCTCAAGGTGCCGCATATGGGCTGGAACGATCTGGTGATCGACCATGCCCATCCGGTTCTGGGCGGGATCGAAACCGGCGATCACGCCTATTTCGTCCATTCCTTCCACTTCGAGGTCGCCGACCCCGCGCATCGCCTCGCGCATGTCGAGTATGGCGGCGCGATAACCGCCATTGTCGGGCGCGACACGATGCTGGGCACCCAGTTCCACCCCGAGAAGAGCCAGGCCACCGGGCTGCGTCTCATTGCCAATTTTCTGGCGTGGCGGCCCTGAGCGATCAGCTCTCCCAGAGGCGCGGCTCGGCCATTTCAATGGAATTGCCCGCCGGGTCGCGGAAATAGACCGAGCGCGCGCCACCGGGCCAACGGAAATCGGCCTCGATCGCCACCCCCGCCGCCTCGAGCCGGGTGCGCCAGCGATCGAGGGCTGGCCCCTCGACGGCAAAACAGAAATGCCCCGGCCCTTGCGCACCATGCGGTGGCACGGGCAGAGCGGGACTGTCGGGCGGCTTGGCCGTCTCATCGGGGTTGAAGATCAGCAGAACGCCCGCGCCCACGCGGTAGAACACATGGCGCGCCCCCACCCGCACGATCCGTTCGAGACCAAGCAAGCCGCCGTAGAACGCCTCGGCGGCGTCGAGATCGCAGGCGTAGAGCGCGGCCTCAAGGATGGCGGCGGGAGGGGGCAGGACATCATCCGTCATGACCCGAGTGTGCCGCAGCCCCGCCCCCCTTGTCAAAGCGCGCGGCTTTATTTCGCCCGCTGCCAGGTGCCGCCATCGCGGCAGATGCCCATCACGCAGCCGCTGACCTTGAGCGTATCACCATTGAGTTGCAGCTTGGAATTGTAGGTCTTGCCGCGATCCGGGCTGTAGACCTTGCCCTTGTAGGCCCCGCCGCCGGTAGGCACCGTTTCGGAGATGATGTTGCGCCCGATATTCTCGCTTGCGATCTCCTGCCCGGCGGAATTGTAGGACTTGACCAGCTTGCCGCAAATCGCGCTGCCGCAAGGGGCTACCTGAATCAGACCGGAATTGCCGTTGTCGTCGGCGGCCGTGCGCCACATGCCCAGAAGCGGCTCTGCCATGGCCGAGCCTGCCCCAAGGCTCAGAACCGCCGTGATCATCAGAAACTTGCGCATGTCGTTGTCCTCCCTGACTGCTGCGGCAAATCCTCTGACAGCGGGCGCGTTGAAATCAAGTCTGACGTTGGGTCGCGGCGGGTCGCGTTGCAAATCCCGCGCGGGCGTGCATAACCGCGCAGAGCAGACAGGAAAGGTGCGCCGATGATCCTCTACCCCGCCATCGACCTCAAGGACGGACGCGCCGTGCGCCTTCTGCGCGGCGACATGGAGCGCGCCACGGTGTTCAACGAGGACCCCGCAGCGCAGGCGTTGGAGTTTGTCGCGGCGGGCTGCGAATGGCTGCATCTGGTGGATCTCAACGGGGCCTTCGCCGGGGCACCGGTCAATGCCGCGCCGGTCGAGGCGATCCTCGCGGCCTGCAAGGTGCCCGCGCAGCTTGGCGGCGGAATCCGCGACATGGCCACCATCGAACGCTGGCTCGACCGGGGGCTGGCGCGGGTGATCCTCGGGACCGTGGCGGTGGAGAACCCGGCCCTCGTGCGCGAGGCGGCGCGCGCCTTTCCGGGGCAGGTGGCGGTCGGGATCGACGCGCGAGGCGGTCGCGTGGCCACCAAGGGCTGGGCCGAGGAGACTGATGTGGACGCCACCGATCTGGCCAAATCCTTCGAGGATGCCGGGGTGGCCGCGATCATATATACCGACATCAACCGCGACGGCGCGATGCAGGGGCCGAATGTCGAGGCCACGGCAGCGCTAGCGCGGGCGGTGTCTATCCCGGTCATCGCCTCGGGCGGCGTCTCGTCGCTCGAGGATCTCATTGCGCTGCGCGATACCGGCGTCATCGCGGGCGCGATCTCGGGTCGCGCGCTCTATGACGGGGCGCTTGACCTGCGTGCGGCGGTGGCCGCCCTGATGGAGTGAAGCGATGGCACTGCGCGCACTCTATGCGGTCCTTGTGCTTGGCATAGCGATTTGCGCAGCCCCGCTGCTGTCGGTGATCTGGGCTGAGGCGTTCGCCCGACGCCATGGCTGCACCCTTCACGAGGGATTCACCAACCCTTGCGTCGTCAATGGCCACGATTGGGGCGACACGCTTTACACGGCCTTCGTGGCGGGCTGGCTGATGCTGCTGACGCTCCCGGTCGGCGCGATCCTGTTGCTCGTCCTCATCATCACGGGCGGGCTGCATATGTGGCGACGCCGCCGCCGGTAAGAGCGCCGCGAAGGTCCCGGAGGTGCCGTGCGATCAGCGCCCGGCTACTCGACAGCGGCAGCGGTGAGTTTGCCCAGCGCGCCGGTCATCATCTTGAGATACGGCGCATCATCGGAAATCTTCAGGTCGGCGAACATGTCTTCGGGGTCTTGATAGGCGAGCCACACCTGCCCCTCGGCATCCTCATAAACCAGCACCCGCAGCGGCAGAAAGAGGCCCGCGCGCGGATCGTCCTGCATCGCCGCCGTGCCCATCTTCGGGTTGCCGAAGATCAGCAGTTGCGATGGCGCGAGCGCCATATCCACGCTCGCCGCCCCAGCGGCGTGATCGACGCGGGCGAATACCGTGGCCCCGGCCCCCGTCACCGCCGACTCGAGCCGGTCCATGGTGGCGGGCACATCTGCCCCGGCGCGGAGCTTGATGATGTCGTCATCGCCCGCAACTGCGGGCAACGCCGCCAGGGTGATCGCCACCGCGCTCAGAAATCGTCTCATGAAACCCTCCGTCAATGATCGATGCGAATCTGCGTCGCATCCTCTGGCATCCTGACGGATTTGCCCATAGAAACCGTGACACTGTCACCAAACCCGGCGAACCCATGCTCAAGACCCGCATCATCCCCTGCCTCGACGTGGCCGACGGGCGCGTGGTCAAGGGTGTCAACTTTGTCGATCTGCGCGACGCGGGCGATCCGGTCGATGCCGCGCGCGCCTATGATGCGGCGGGCGCGGATGAGCTGTGTTTTCTGGACATTCACGCCACGCACGAAAATCGCGGCACCATGTTCGACGTGGTGCGCCGCACCGCCGAGGCCTGTTATATCCCGCTCACCGTGGGCGGCGGCGTGCGCTCGCCCGAGGACGTGCGCGCGCTGCTTCTGGCGGGCGCGGACAAGGTCAGCTTCAATTCCGCCGCTGTCGCGGACCCGGACGTGGTCGCCCGCGCCGCCGACCGGTTCGGCAGCCAATGCATCGTGGTGGCCATCGACGCCAAGACAGTCCGCCCCCCCGCGCCCCTCCGGGGCGACCCCGGCAAATGGGAGATTTTCACCCACGGGGGCCGCAAGCCTACCGGGATCGACGCGGTGGACTTTGCCCGGCTTGTGGCCAGCAAGGGCGCGGGTGAGATCCTGCTCACCTCGATGGACCGTGACGGGACAAGGGCGGGATTCAACATCCCGCTGACCCGCGCCATCGCCGATGCGGTGGATATCCCCGTGATTGCCTCGGGTGGCGTCGGCACGCTTGACCACCTTGTCGAGGGCGTGACCGAGGGCCATGCCTCTGCCGTTCTCGCCGCGTCGATCTTTCACTTCGGCACCTACACCATCGCCGAGGCCAAGGCGCATATGGCCGCCGCAGGCATCCCGATGAGGCTGGCGGCATGACACTCGACGATCTCGCGCGCATCATCGCCGCCCGCGCACAAGCCGCCCCCGATGAAAGCTGGACCGCCAAGCTTCTGGCCAAAGGCCCCGAGAAATGCGCCGAGAAATTCGGCGAAGAGGCCGTCGAGGCCATCATCGAGGCGGTGAAGGGCGACCGCGACCGCCTGACATCAGAGGCGGCGGATGTGCTCTTTCACCTGCTGGTCATGCTGCACTCGCGCGATGTGGCGCTGGTTGACGTGATGGCGGAACTGGCGCGCCGACAGGGCACCTCCGGCCTCTCCGAAAAAGCCTCCCGTTCGAAAGACTGAGCTGATGATCCGTCATATCGTGTTCTTCTCCGCCGCCAATCCCGAGGACGTGGATCGCATCCGCGAGGGGCTGATGATGCTGGCGGATATTCCCCATGCCCGCCATTTCGAGGTTGGCCGCAACCTGCAAAGCGATGCCATCGCGGGCGCACGTGTCGATCTTGTGGTTTATGCCGAGTTCGCGGACGAGGCGGCCCTTGCCGCCTACAAGGCGCACCCGATCTATGCCGAGTGCATCGCTCTGGTGCGGCCCCTGCGCGACCAGCGTATCGCCGCCGATTTCAAATCCGGCTGAGCGGCGGTCGCCGGGAATTTTTTCGAGAAAAAATTCCGGCCCAAGAAAATTCGCGAATTTTCTTGGGGGTCGCCTCTCAGGCAATTGCTCCGAGCACGTCCTCGACCGCCTTTGCCACGCGCAACAGCCGCTCTTCTTGAAACGGCTTGCCGCACAGCAACAGGCCACAGGATGGAACGCCCGTGGGCAACGTCACGGCGCAAAGCCCCATCAGGTTGCCGACGCGGGTGTTGCGCAGCGTGAGCAGGTTCTCGGTCACGTAATACTCGCCCCCCTCCATCAGCCGCTCGCGGTCGGGCGGCAGGTTGGGGGAGGCGGGCATCAGCACCGCATCATAGCCCGCGACCCGCGCATGCCAGACCGCGCGCAGGCTCTCCAGTTTCTGCCATGCGGCGACGTAATCGGCGGCGGAAATCTCTCGCCCGCCCCGGAACCGCTCCAGAATCGGCGCGAACATCTTGTCGGGGGCGGCCTCGATCACCTCCCGCCAGAGGCCGTAAGCCTCACCTGTGAAGAGCGCCGGGGAAAGCGGCATGGCCTCGGCCACTTCGGGCGCGTCGATCTCCTCGATCACGGCTCCGGCGGCGCGCAGGCGCGCGACCGCCCCGGCATGGGCCGCCTCGGGTGTCTCGCGCAGGTCGTCGAGCACGGTGGTGGTGAGCGCCGCAAACCGCACCCCGCGAAGCGACGCGCCGCGCAGATCGGCGGGCTTGCCGCCTTCGAGCGCGGCGAGCATCAGGGCCGCGTCCTCGACCGAGCGGGCAAGCGGCCCGACCGTGTCGAACCTCAGGCAGAGCGGCACCACCCCGTTGAGCGACACCCGCGTGGCCGTGGTCTTGAGCCCCACAAGATCGTTCCACGCCGAAGGAATGCGCACCGAGCCCCCCGTATCCGAGCCGATCCCGCAGGCCGCCAGACCGAAGGCCACGCTTGCCGCCGCCCCCGAGGACGAGCCGCCCGGCACGGCAGCGGGGTCATTGACGCAAGGCGGGGTGGCGGTGATCGGGTTCAGGCCAAGGCCGGAAAAGGCCAGTTCGCTCATATGGGTCTTTCCCAGACACACCAGCCCCGCCGCCGTGGCATTGCGCAACACCTCTGCATCGCGGTCGGGCACGCGCCCCTTGAGCAGGGCCGATCCGGCCTCTGTCGCCACGCCGGCACTGTCGAAAAGGTCTTTCCAGCTGATCGGCACGCCATCGAGCGGGCCGCGCCGCTGCCCCGACGTCGCACGCGCCGCCGCTGCTGCCGCCTCGGCGCGGGCACGATCCTCGGTCACGGCGCTGTAGATCGCGTCGCGCAGCGGATGCGCGCTGATCGCCGCAAGATAGGTGTCGGTCAGCGCCTCCGGGTCGATTGCGCCGCCTTCGATCCCGCGTCCCAGATCGGCCGCGCTCATGGTAAGCCAGTCCTGCATGTCCATCCTCCCGCTTTGCCCCCTTGCTAGCGGCACGAGAGCGCATGGACAATCCCGCGCGCGCGGCCATATTGAGCAGCATGGAAAAGACGCGTGATCTTCTCATTGTCGGCGGCGGCCTGAACGGCCCTGCCCTTGCGCTGGCCGCAGCGACGGCGGGGCTTACCAGCACCGTGATCGACGCGCTGCCCGCGCCGGTGCGCGAGGCGGGCGATTTCGACGGGCGCGCCTATGCGCTGGCGCTCTCATCGGTGCGGCTCTTGCGCAATCTCGGGGTCTGGGAGCGGGTGGCCGGGAACGCGCAGCCGATGCTGGAAATCAAGGTCTCGGACGGGCGCGCGGGCGAGGGGCCTGCCCCCTTTTTCCTGCATTTCGATCATGCCGAGATCGAGGAAGGCCCGATGGGCCACATGCTCGAGGACCGCTTTCTGCGCCGCGCGCTGATCGACGCGATGCAGGAGGCACCCGGGATCACGCAGCTTTCGGGCGAAGAGGTTGTGGCGCAGGAGGTCAGCCCGCAAGGTGTCCTGCTCTCGCTTGCCTCGGGCAAGTCGCTTTGCGGGCGCGTGCTCATCGGGGCGGACGGGCGCGGTTCGGGCACCGCCGCGCGGGCCGGTATCCGGCGCACCGGCTGGGGCTATGGCCAGACCGCGCTGGTCGCCGCCATCGAGCACGCGCTGCCCCATCACGGCATCGCGCATCAGTTCTTCATGCCGCCCGGCCCGCTGGCGATCCTGCCGCTGCCGGGCAATGTCAGCTCCATCGTCTGGAGCGAGACCGACGAGACCGCCGCGCGGTTCGCGGCCCTGCCCGATGACGCCTTCATGGAGGTGTTGCGCCCGCGCTTCGGCGATTTCCTGGGCGAGATCACGCTGCGCGGCAAACGCTACACCTATCCGCTCAACCTCACCGTCGCCAACAGCTTCGTGGCGGACCGTCTCGCGCTCATCGGCGACGCCGCTCACGGGATGCACCCCATTGCCGGACAGGGCCTCAATGCCGGGCTGCGCGACGTGGCGGCGCTGGCGCAGGTGCTGGGCGAGGCCACCCGCCGGGGCGAGGAAATCGGCGCGCCCGACGTGCTGGCCCGCTACCAGCAATGGCGGCGCTTCGACACGGCCACGCTGGCGCTGGCAACGGACCTGACCAACCGGCTCTTTTCCAATGACAATCCCTTGCTGCGCGCGGCGCGCGACCTTGGCATGGGGGCCATCTCGCAGCTGCCTGCCCTGCGTCGCGGCTTCATCCGCGAGGCGGCGGGGCTCACGGGCGACTTGCCCGCGCTGATGAAGGGCTGACAGCCCTCCTGACGCCGTGCCTTGACGCCATGAGGCGAAATGCCCACTGTCCGCGCGATCTTTGCCCCGAGGAGCCGACATGGCCGCAACGCCCCCCCCTTTTGCCCCGTTTGAGTGGATGATCGCCTGGCGCTACCTGCGCGCGCGCCGCGCCGAGGGCGGCGTCAGCGTGATGACCTGGATCAGCCTTGTCGGGATCACGCTGGCGGTCTTTGCGCTGATTGCCACGCTGTCGGTGCGCTCGGGGTTTCGCGCGGAATTCGTCGATACCATCCTTGGGGCCAATGCCCATGCCACCCTCTATCAGGCCGGGACGGCCGACCCGCTGACCGGGCGCGTCGACCGCACCATTGCCGAGTATGAGGCGATGGCCGAGAGGCTGCGCGCGGTCGAGGGCGTCACCCGCGCGGCACCGCTCGTGAAGGGACAGGTCATGGCCACGGCGAACGGGCGCAACGCGGGCGTGCAGGTCTTCGGCATCGACCCGGCGGACCTGCTGACCATCCCGCGCGTGGCCGACCCCGAGACCGGGCGCGGCGATATCGCGCGGTTCGATGAGGGCATCGCCATCGGCTCGGGCGTGGCGCAGGAGCTGGGCCTGTCGCTGGGCGACCGTATCCGCCTCATCTCGCCCGACGGGGTCAAGACGCCGCTTGGCACAAGCCCCCGGATCAACGCCTATGACGTGACCTATATCTTCTCTGCCGGGCGCTACGATATCGACCGGGTGCGCGTCTACATGCCCTTTGCCGAGGCACAGAGCTATTTCAACCGCGACGGGCGCGCCGACGAGATCGAGGTCATGGTGCGCAACCCCGAGCGGGTAGACGACATGATCCCGGCGCTCTTGCGCGCGGGCGGCGACCGGGCGCTGGTCTGGACATGGCAGGATTCGAGCGGATCGTTTCTGCGCGCGCTCGAGGTGGAGGATAACGTGATGTTCGTGATCCTCTCGATCCTCGTGCTGATCGCCACGCTCAATATCACCTCCGGCCTTGTGATGCTGGTCAAGAACAAGGGGCGCGATATCGGCATCCTGCGCACCATGGGCCTCAGCGAAGGCTCGATCCTGCGGGTGTTCTTCATCTGCGGAGCCTTCACGGGCCTGATCGGCACGGCGGCGGGGGTGATCCTTGGCTGCCTCTTCGCTCTCTATATCGACCCGATATTTTCCTTCGTGAACATGATGATGGGTGGGCAGGTCTGGGATCCGTCCATTCGCGGCATCTATCACCTGCCCGCGAAATTGCAGGCGGGCGATGTGCTCACGGCCGTGGCGCTGTCGCTTGGCCTGAGCTTCGTGGTCACGCTCTTCCCGGCGCGGCGCGCGGCGCGGATGAACCCGGTGGAGGCGCTGCGTTATGAGTGATCCTATGCTGCGCCTCGCGGGTGTCGAGAAGGGCTATAACCGGGGTCGCGTGGGAGAAGTCCTCGTGCTCCAGGGCGTGGATCTCGAGGTGCAGCGCGGCGAGATGGTCGCGCTCGTGGCCCCCTCGGGCGCGGGCAAATCGACACTTCTGCACATCGCCGGGCTGCTCGACAGCGCCGATAGCGGCACGGTCGGGATCGGCGGCAAGGATGTCACCGCCCTTGGCGAGCGTCGCCGCACGGCGGTCCGGCGGCGCGAGGTGGGCTTTGTCTATCAGTTCCACCACCTTTTGCCGGAGTTCACGGCGCTGGAGAACATCGTGCTGCCGCAACTGGCCGATGGCGTGGCGCGCGCAGAGGCCGAGACGCGCGCGCGGGCGTTGCTGGCGGAGGTGGGCGTCGCCGCGCGCGCCGGTCACCGGCCTGCGGCCATGTCGGGGGGCGAGCAGCAAAGGGTGGCCTTCTGCCGGGCGCTGGCGAACCGTCCGGGGCTGTTGCTGGCCGATGAGCCGACCGGCAATCTCGATCCCGGCACCGCCGATCAGGTCTTTGCCGCGCTCGAGCGGCTGGTGCGCAATGAAGGGCTGGCGGCGCTGATCGCCACGCATAACCTCGAGCTTGCGGCGCGGATGGATCGCGTGGTGCGGCTCGATCAGGGGCGGGTGGTGTAAGGCCGCCGCCCCGCCAAGGGGGCGGCGACGGATTGCTCAGGCGGTGACGGCAAGTTCGGTCATCATGCCGGTGGCGAGATGGCCCATGTGGTGACAATGCAGCATCCACGGCGCCGCCTCGCCCGCGTCAAAGGCGATGGTCACCATGCTCATCGGCGGCACCTGCACGGTATCGCGCAGCGCGCCCGAGAGCCGCGTCATGCCAAGCCCCACCACCTGAAACGCATGGCCGTGCAGATGCATCGGATGCGCCATCATCGACATGTTGTGGAAGGTGAGTTCGACACGCTCGCCGCTGCGGGCGGGAATCGGCGCGTGAGTGCCATAGGCCTGGCCATTGATGGTCCAAAGATAGGGGCTCATCGCGCCGCCCAGCATCACATGCTGGCTGCGGTCTGCCGCGCGGTCGGGCAGAGGCGCAAGCGCCCGCAGCGCGGCCTCCTGCGTGAGGTCGGTCGAGGCGGGGGGATGATCGGCCTCCGACAGGCCCGCGATGCGGGGGATCTCCGCGCCCCTGGGGGCAAGGATGAGGCCGGTGCGCTCGCGCGCGCCCTCACGCAGGGCCAGCACCGGCAGGGCGGTGCCGTCGCCGGGCAGGTCGATCTCGATATCGAGCCGCTGGCCCGGTGCGATGGCAAAGCGCGCGGCGGCATGGGGCTGGCACGCATCGCCATCGGTGGCGACAAGCCGCCCGGTCACAGCACCAAGATCGAGCCAGTAAACGGTCATCGAAGAGGCGTTGATCGCGCGCAGACGCACCCGCCCGCCGCGCTCGACGGCGATCACCTCGGGGTCGTCAAGCGTGCGGTCATTGGCAAGATAAGCGTCGAAATCAAAGTCGTTGAGGTCCATCGCCATGGCCCCCATACCGCCCATGCCCCCCATCATGCCCTGCATGCCCGCCATGCCCGGCATCGCCCCGTGACCCATGGCCGGGGCTGCGCCATGCCCGCCACCATCCCCGCCCGTGACCTCTGCCAGAATCTCCTCGGGTGTGCTGAACGAGAAATCGTGCAGGAACAGCACCACCTCCTGCCGGTCCTCGGCCAGATCGGCACCGGAGCGCACGACGAGCGGCGCGGCGAGCAGGCCGATTTCCTGCGCCGGGATGTGGCTGTGCATCCAGAACGTGCCGGGGCGCGGGGCGAAATCAAAGGCGCGCGTCTCACCCGGCGACAGCATCGGGTTGGTATTGGGCACGCCGTCCTGCGCATTGGGCGGGATCTGACCGTGCCAGTGGATAATCGTCTCATGGGCGAGGTCATTGATCAGATCGACACGAAACCGTTCGTTCGGATCAAGGACGAGGCCGAGTCGGCCGGCGTCATCGACTAGGCCCATGACAGTGGCGGCACGGCCCTGCACCTCGATGGTGCGGGTGGTGGCGGTCAGGCGGCGCGCGCCTGATGCGGCACGGACACGGGCAGGCAGAAGAAGGGCCGCAGATGCGGCGGTTGACGCGGCAAGAAAGCCGCGACGCGAAAGGAGGGTCATTGGAATTTCTCCGAAAACAGGGGGGCCGGAACGCATCCGGCGGGCCAGTTGGTGCTATTAGGCCAGATGTTTCGGAGGGGGCGAGACCGGGCGCACCCAATCGACCCAGAAGCGCGGGGCGTCGGTCCGGGGTTGCGCCGCGTGGGACGCGGGGGGGCGCGCATCGCCGGTCGTTCTGGTCAGGAGCGGGCCGGTGCAAAGCGCCTTGCAGGCGATGTCATCGCCGTCATCGGGCAGGTCCGACGGCATCGGGTGCGCGGGTGCGAGGTGATTGTGATGCGCCGCAACCTTGTCATGTGCCGCGCCGTGAAGGCCAAGCGCGGGCAGGCTCAGCACAAGGCCAAGCAGCATGGCCACGAATGGCAGAGCGGTGAAGATCCGGCGCATGCTTTGAAAATAGGGTGGCTTGACCGCTCCGGCAAGATGCAACATGCCGGAACGAGGCAAATCGGGAGGCGAACATGCGGGGCGCGGCAGTGGCAGCAGTCAGATCATTTCTATTTCCCGATCTGATCAACTTGCTCGATGCTGATGTAAACTCGAGACCCTCGTATTTCGATAGTTCCCCCTCCAGATATCGTGCACAGATCAGAATATGAAAACATGAAGCTTGTATTGTCACATTCTCTCTCAATGCGTTCGCGTGCGTCTCGACCCGTATCAACGGTCACGCCGAAAGGTTCTCGATTTTCGTCATAAAATGTGAATGACTTGTCACTACTATTGTATCGAATTTTCCCAGAAAATCGAACTTCTGTCCTGTCCATTGAAGACAGGTATTCTGATAACTGTGATGTCTCAGCAAGCGCGGCAGTGGATGCTGTCAAACTCACTAAAATTGATATGGTAACTCTAGTCATGGGCTTGGGACACTCTTTTCATGTTTTTTGCCGAACATTGATGCGCGCCGTGTTTCACCGTGGAAACTACGGTAGCTTGACCGCCCCGGCAAGATACCCCATCCCTGACAGAGGCAACGTCACAAAGGGGGCAGGGATGCGGGGCGCGACAGTGGCGGCACTCATCTTGATGGCCGGAGCGGCAGAGGCGCAGGATACGCGCGTGGGCGCGGAGATCTTCAGTCGCTATTGCACCGCCTGTCACGGGACGGATGGCACCGGGGACGGGCCGATGCGCCGGGTGCTGACGCTCGATCCGCCGGACCTTACGCGGCTGGCTGCGGGCAATGGCGGGGTGTTCCCGCGCGCCCGCGTGATCTGGCGGATCGACGGGCGCGATCCGGTGCTGGCCCATGGCAACGAGATGCCGGTTTACGGGGATCTCTTCGCGGGCCGCGATCTGGTCATTCGCTCCGAGACCGGGGAGGCGGTCCGGAGCACGCAGCCGATGGCCGATCTGGTGGCCTGGCTGGAGGGGTTGCAGCGGCGCTGATCCGGGCTATTTCCCTGCCAAAGCGGAGGATTTGCCATGCGTGCCCTAGCCCTGACCCTGATGCTGGTTCTTGCCACCGCCCTGCCCGCCCGCGCCGAGGACGCCGCCGCGCGCGCCGTGATCGAGGCGCAGATCGAGGCGTTCCGGACGGGCGATTTGCCCCGCGCCTACGGTTTCGCAAGCCCCGTGATCCAGCAGAAATTCGGCTCTCCCGAGATATTCGGTCACATGGTCGAGCAAGGCTATCCGATGGTGTGGCGGCCCTCGGAGGTGACCTTTCTGGAGGCGCGCGACATCGGCGGCCGCCTGTGGCAGGAGGTTTTCCTGCGCGATGCGGCGGGGCGCGGCTGGATCGCGGATTACGAGATGATCGAAGAGGGCGGCACGCTGAAGATCAACGGCGTGCACCTGCGCGAGGCCCCCGAAAGCAGCGTCTGAGCGACAAGCACCGTGACGGTGGCCTGAGACCCCGTTAACCGCGCCTTGCTACCCCCCTTTCCCGGCACGCGGCCCATGCGGCAGATGGAAAGGGACCCCATGAACAAGGCAATCACCCAAGGCATCACCTTCATGCCCCAGCCCTTTGCGGCGGGGCTCGATCAATGGTCGAGCGGCGACGGGCGGCCCGGCTCCGACACCTATGCAAGCGCCCCCAATGCCGCCTTCGTCCCCGCCGATCAGGATTTCGGCGGCGCGCTGGAAGTGCAGAAGATCGAGGCGGTGCAGCGCCTGCGCTTCATGGGTGAAACGCCGATCCTGCCGGGCTGTTACCTTCAGATCCGCGCCCGGATCAAGGCAGTGGCGGGCAATCTTCCAAATGTGCGCATCGCCGCTTTTGCCGGGGGCGCGGGCGGCGTTGTGCTCTCTGGCGTGACAGTGAGCGGGCCGCAGGTGACGCTCACGACCTATGGCGAGGTGGTCGAGGTGCGCGCCATTGTCGGCACCGGGCAGCGCACGGGCGTTGACATGGTCTGGGGGCCGCAGGCGGTGTTCGGCCATTTCGGGCTGGACTTGACCGGGCCGTCGGGCGGCGTGGTGCGGATCGACGATATCGAGATCGAGGATGTGAGCCGGTTTTTCCTGCGCGACATTGTCGCCACGGTCGATGTGCGCGATTTCGGGGCCATCGGCGATGGGGTGACGGATGATCACGCCGCGTTCGAGGCCGCCGATACCGCCGCCGGGGGCCGCGAGATCATCGTGCCCGCGGGCACCTATTTTCTGGGCCAGAGCACCACGATCCAGAGCCGCATCCGCTTCGAGGGCACGGTGGTGATGCCCGATGCGGCGATCCTGTCGCTGACCAAGAACTACGATCTGCCCGCCTATATCGACGCTTTCGGCGACAGCGAACTGGCGTTCAGGAAGGCGTATCAGGCACTTCTGAACAATGCAGGGCATGTCACGCTCGATCTGGCGGGGCGCAAGGTCGCGCTGCGCGAACCCGTCGACATGCAGGCCGCCGTGGGCAACCGCACCACCTATAACCAGCGTCACGTCATCCAGAACGGGCAATTCTCGGTCTTTCCGACGCCCGCCTGGGACACCGAAGTGGTCACGTCGCAGGCCACCTATGCGCCCGAAAGCAACACGCGGCGCCTGATCAACGTGGCGGATGTGGCCAATATCCCCGTCGGGTCGCTGGTCGAGGGCAATGGCGTGGGCCGCGAGGTCTATGTCACCAACCGCAACATCGCGGCGGGGCAGATCACACTGAGCCAACCGCTGTTCGATGCCGCCGGAACACAGGTCTTTACCTTCCGCCGGTTCAAATACATGCTCGATTTCAGCGGCTTTCAGGATGTCTCGCGCCTGGTGATCTCGGAAGTGGATTTCCAGTGCGGCGGCACGTGCAGCGCGGTTCTTCTGCCGCCGCAAGGCTCGGCCAACCATTTCCGCGACTGTTTCTTCACCCGCCCCAGGGATCGCGGGATCACCAGCCATGGCGAGGGCGACCAGGGCATGATGATCGACCGTTGTCAGTTCATCTCGAACGAAAGCCCGCTTCTGGTGGTGGATCGCGTCAGCATCGGATTCAACGCCAATGCCAATGACCTCAAGATCCGCAACAACCGCGTGATGCATTTCCGGCATTTTGCGGTGATGGCGGGGAGCAGTTCGATCATCTCGGGCAATCACGTCTTTCAGGGCGATTCGGGCCCCATCGGGCCGCGCATGGCCGGGTTTGTGCTGACACGCACCAACAATCGCGGCACCATCACCGGCAATTACATCTGCGATTGCTCGGTTGAATGGAGCAACGAGCACGACGCCGCCCCCGATTTCGCCAGCGAGTTCTCGTTCAGCACGCTGAGCATCACCGGCAACGTGTTCCTGTCGCAAAGCACCGCGCCCGCCTTTACCTTCGTCACGGTCAAGCCGCACGGCCCGGGGCATTTCATCAACGGGCTGACGGTGACGGGCAACACCTTCCGGCTGATCGACGGCAATATCGACCGGGTCGAGGGCGTGGACACAAGCTTTGCCGATTTGGATTTCGAGCGGGTGCGCAACATCCTGTTCACCGGCAACAGTTTCAGCAACGTCAATATCGACACGCAGAACCCGCTTTTGCTGCGGCACGAGGAGGCAAGCGCCGCCGAGACATGGGTGATCGAACCCGCGCCGCGCCTGCCGTTCCGGGGTTTGGCCAAATCGGTGGATGCGGTGGTGGCCGAGGGACAGATCAGCATCGGGACGGGTGCCGCGCATTTCGGGATGCCCTACACGCTGGGGCAGCAGGGCCCGGACCGGGACCGGGTGCATCTGCGCTGGGGCACGCCGGTGCGCGGCAGGGTGCTCGTCACGGTGCGGATGGACGAGCCGCTCTGACGGCTCAGAACTGACGCCAGAGGCCGAGTTTCAGCCCGCGCTCGCCGCCGCCCGAAAGCGGCTCGAGCAGGCCAAGCTCGATCTGCGCGCCGGGGCGCATTTCGTAGACGAACGAGGGGGCAAGGCGGAGATAGTCTTGCCCCTGATCGGGGGATCCGGCCTGAAGCTGCACGATGACCTTGGCGCGCGCCGTGACCGAGAGGCCGGCGGTGAGTTCGGTCTCGAACGCGGTATCGCCGTTGAGGATGGCGCGCAGATCGGCATTGAACCAGCCGTGACGTTCACCAAGGGAAAACCCCCGGCCCATGGACAGGCCGGGGCGCAGGGCGGTCTTGTCCTCGACCTGCCCCGCCCCCATCTCCAGCGCCAGTTTCAACCGGTGATCCGCGCGCCCGAGCGGCCAGCGCAGAAAGGCGATGGCCTTGGACATGCGCAGCGCGTCGCCATTGACGTCCAGCCCGAGGGTGAGCCGCGCGGTCGCGCCGTATTCGGCGTAAAATCCATAGCTTTGGCGGTTGATGCCATTTTCGTCCCGCGCCTCGATCTGGCTGGAAAAGGACAGGAATACCTGCCCCTTTTCGCGCGGCCATGCCCCCGCCTGTGCCATGGCGGCGCACCATGGCAGCAGGACAAGCGCGAGCCACAGGCGAGCGGGCATGGTCACCTCCGCCTTAACCTTGATTAAAAAGGGTAAACCGGTGGTTAATATCTGCGCGGAATTTACCGCCGCGCGCGTGGGTGCTAAGAAGGGGACAGGAGGACGCCATCATGCCCCGGATCAGCCAAGACACCAGCCATCAGACCGTTCTGACCACATTCGAGGTCACGCCCGGCACCTGCCAGGACCTGCTTGACCTGCTCACCGACGCCTACCGCGAGGTGATCTCGAAACAGCCCGGCTTCATCGCCGCCGGTCTGCATGTGAACGACGCACAAACACGCATCGCCAATTACTCGCAATGGCGCGCGCGCGAGGATTTTCAAGCGATGCTGCGCACAAACGAGATGCGCGCGCGCAACCGGCAGATCAACGAGCTGTGCAAAGGGTTCGAGCCGGTGATGTATGACGTGGTGGCCGTGTTCTGATGTCGGAACGACCCCCGCAAACCGATGCATTGGCCGAAGAGGTGCGCGCGCTGCGCGCCGAGGTTGCACGCCTCAACGCTCATCGCTTCGTGCGAATCCACAACAACATGCTGCGGCTTCTGGCGTTCAATTTCGCGCGGGGTCTCGCGGTGGGGTTAGGCACGGTGCTGGGGGCGACGGTGCTCTTGTCGGTGTTCGTCTGGTCGCTGAGCAAGATCGAATTCCTGCCGATCATCGGCGACTGGGCGGCGCAGATCGCCGAACAGATGCGCACCGCGCAGGAGTGATCTGGATCAAGGCAGCGTCGGCGCGCCCGGGTCATGATCCGTCAAACGAACAGGAAAGGACCCTCTCATGTATGCTCACGTTCTCGTGCCCGTCTCCTTCGACACCGAGCGCGACAGCGCCGGTGCGCTTGCCGCCGCCCGGCTTCTGGCGGGTGACGACGGCCATATCAGCCTGCTGCACGTGGTCGAGCAGGTGCCGGGCTATGCGATTTCCTATCTGCCCGCAGGCTATCAGGCCGAGGCGCGCAAGGCGATCGAGGCCGAGTTGACCAAGATCGCGGACGGTCTGCCCGATGCCAGCGCGCATGTCGTCGAAGGACACTCGGGCCGCACGATCCTCGACTGGGCCGAGAGCCACAAGCCCGATTGCATCGTCATCGCCAGCCACCGGCCCGGAATGCAGGATCTGCTGCTCGGCTCCACCGCCGCCAAGGTGGTGCGCCATGCGCAATGCGCGGTGCATGTGATCCGCTGAGGCCCAAAGGCTTGTCAAACGGGGCAATTGCCCCCACCTCCTCTCTCACGAAACAGTGACAGGAGAGTGCCGATGCAATGCCCTATCGACGGAACCGCTCTGGTTCTTGCCGACCGCGCCGGAGTCGAGATCGACTATTGCCCGCAATGTCGCGGTGTCTGGCTTGATCGCGGCGAGCTTGACAAGATCATCGACCGCTCGTCGGTGCCGGAGGCCCCGGCACGGCGCAATGATGCCACGGGCTATGGGGACAGCGATCATCGGGGCCATTCCGGCGGCAAGCCGCGCAAAAAGCGCGAGGGCTTCCTCGCGGATATCTTCGACTTCTGAAATCGGCTTGCGGGGTGTTTCATGAGCGTCTAGCAACACGCTCATGGCCCAGATCATCACAGCGTTTATTGCCTTGGTCACCGCGTTGCTGACCCTGATTCCGCAGTCGCCGGGACCAAGTTTACCCCATCTCGACAAGCTGGCGCATTTTCTGGCCTTCGCCGCCCTCGCCGCCCCTCTGGCCTGGCGCCATCCGCGCCACTGGTGGGCTGTGGCGCTTGGCGCTCTCGCCTACGGGGGCCTTATCGAGATCATCCAGCCCCTGACCGGGCGCAGCGCCGAATTCGGCGATCTTCTGGCCGACGCGCTCGGGGCTTTTTGCGGCGCGTTTCTTGCCGCAAGGTTTGGCCGGTGGCGGCCGGCGTGAAAAAGCCGGTGCAAACCGGCCTATTTGGTAAAACTTCTTTACCGAAACGCTTGTGTTTGCGGAACAGCACGATACGATAACAGCGGTGCGGAGATTTGCAGCGGCGAATCGCCTTCGGGTGGACGTGTGCGCGACAATCCGGACGAACATACATGAGACATCTGGGAGGAATATCATGACCGACAAGACCAAACTCGACCGGCGCTCGTTCCTGCGCCGCGCCGCCATCGGCGCGCCCGCAGCGGTGGCCGGCGGCCTCGCTGCCCCGGCGGTGCTGGCACAGGCACCCATCGTGCTGAAGATGCAGACGTCCTGGGGCGCGGGCAACATCTGGCAGGAATTCGCGCAGGACTATGCCGACCGGGTCGAGGAGATGGCCGGCGGCCGCCTCAAGATCGACGTGCTGCCCGCAGGCGCCATCGTGGGCGCGTTCCAGGTCCTCGACGCGGTGAATGACGGTGTGCTCGACGCGGCCCATTCGGTGCCGGTCTACTGGTATGGCAAGAGCAAGGCCGCCTCGCTCTTCGGCACCGGCCCCGTATTCGGTGGCTCGGCCACCACGATGATGAGTTGGTTCTACGAGGGCGGCGGCAAGGCGCTTTATGACGAGCTTGTGAATGACATCCTCGGGATGGAAGTCGATGGTTACATGGGCTTCCCGATGTTCGCGCAGCCCTTCGGCTGGTTCAAGGGCGAGGTCAACACCGCCGCCGATCTTCAGGGCTTCAAGTATCGCACCGTGGGCCTTGCGGCTGACCTGCTGCAGAGCATGGGCATGTCGGTGGCACAGCTTCCGGGCGGCGAGATCGTCCCCGCGATGGAGCGTGGCGTGATCGACGCATTCGAATTCAACAACCCCTCCTCGGACAAGGATTTCGGCGCGCATGACGTGGCGAAGAACTATTACCTGTCCTCCTATCACCAGGCCTCGGAGAGCTTTGAATTCCTGTTCAACAAGATCACCCTCGAAGACCTTGATCCCGACCTGCGCGCGATCCTGAAATACGCCGTCGAGGCCGTGTCGACCGCCAACACCGCCAAGGCGATGCGGCGCTACTCGGCCGATCTCAAATGGCTTCAGGAAGAGGGCGGCGTCACCGTGCACCGCACCTCCAAGGACATCCTCGCAGCACAGCTCGAGGCATGGGACAAACTGATCCCGACGCTCGAAGAGGATCCGTTCATGAAGAAATGCCTCGACAGCCAGCGCGCCTGGGTCGAGCAGGTCACCTATTACGAACTGATGAACGCGCCGGATCTGGAGCTTGCCTACGACCACTACTTCCCCGGTCGTCTCAAGCTCTGAGCGGGTCCCGCGACACAGACATGGTGGCCCCGGCGCATCCCCGCCGGGGCCACTTTTCAAGATAGGAAAGGGGCTCCCGCGTGATCGGCTTCATTCGCTTCGCCGACAACCTGTCGGCCTGGTTCGGCAAGGCCTTCGCCTGGCTCATCATCCTGATGTCGGTGGGAACCGGCTACGAGGTGGTGGTGCGCTATGTCTTCAACAACCCGACGGCCTGGGCGCTCGATGTGTCCTTCATCATGTATGGCACGCTGTTCATGATGGGCGGGGCCTATACGCTGTCGCGGGGCGGGCATGTGCGGGGCGACTTCCTCTATCGCCTTTGGCAGCCGCGCAATCAGGCCAAGGTCGATCTGGTGCTCTATATCCTTTTCTTCTTTCCCGGCGTGACCGCGCTCATCCTTGCGGGGTGGAAATACGCCGCGCGCTCCTGGTCCTATGCCGAGGTATCGGTCAACAGCCCGGCGGGCGTGCCGATCTACCAGTTCAAGACGGTGATCGTCGCCGCCGGTATCCTGCTCTTCATTCAGGGGCTGGCACAGGTCTGCCGCTGCATCCTGGCGATGCGGACGAATGAATGGCTCGCCGCCGATGAAGATGTCTTCGAGACCGAAGACCTGCTCATGCAACAGGCCGCCAAGGCCGAGAAGGACGCGCATCCATGACCGATCCCCAAGTCGCCCTGATGATGCTGGGGCTGTTCATCGTATTTGTGTTCCTTGGCTTTCCCATCGCGTTCACGCTGATGGCCATGGGCATCGGCTTTGGCTATTACGCCTATTTCGACGCGCGGCGCATGTGGCGCAGCTTTGACCGGCTGGCCGAGGATGCGGGCACATGGGATCAATGGAGTCTGTGGTTCGAGGGGTTATTCAACAACCGAATATTCGATCTCTTCGTGAACCAGACATTCACGGTGATGTCGAACGAGGTTCTGACCGCCGTCCCGCTCTTTCTGTTCATGGGCTATATCGTCGAGCGGGCGAATATCGTGGACCGCCTCTTTTCCACGCTCAATATCGCTGCGCGCAACATGCCCGGCTCGATGGGGGTGGCGGCGCTTATCACCTGCGCGCTTTTCGCCACGGCGACCGGCATCGTAGGCGCGGTGGTCACGCTGATGGGCTTGCTGGCGCTGCCTGCCATGCTCAAGGCGCGCTATGATCCGTCCTTCGCCTCCGGCATCATCTGCGCGGGCGGCACGCTCGGCATTCTCATTCCGCCCTCGATCATGCTCATCGTCTATGCGGCGGCCTCCAATGTCTCCATCGTGCGGCTTTATGCGGCCGCACTTCTGCCGGGGCTGACACTGGTGGGGCTTTACCTCGTCTACGTGATCGGGCGCTCGATCCTCCAACCCTCGGTCGCGCCGAAACCGACCAAGGAGGACATCCCCGACATACCGATGTCCAAGCTTCTGGTGATGATCATCTCGTCCTTCGTGCCGCTGGCGTTCCTCATCCTCGCGGTGCTGGGCTCGATCCTCTTTGGCCTCGCCACCCCGACCGAGGCCGCGTCCATCGGCGCGCTTGGCGGCATCTTCCTTGCCTTCGCCTATCGTGCGATGACATGGCAGCGGATGCGCGAGAGCGTCTATCTGACGGTGCGCACCACGGCGATGGTCTGCTGGCTCTTTGTCGGCTCTTACACCTTTTCGGCGGTGTTCTCCTATCTCGGGGGCGAGCATATCATCTCGGAATTCGTGCAGGGCCTGAACCTCAGCCCGCTGATGTTCCTGCTCTTGGCGCAGCTCATCATCTTTCTTCTGGGCTGGCCGCTCGAATGGTCCGAGATCATCATCATCTTTGTCCCGATCTTCCTGCCGCTGTTGCAGTTCTTCGAGGTCGATCCGCTGTTCTTCGGCATCCTTGTGGCGCTCAACCTGCAAACCAGTTTCCTGACACCGCCCATGGCCATGTCGGCCTATTACCTCAAGGGGATCGCGCCACCGGAAATCAAGCTGACTCAGATCTTCTCGGGCGTCATGCCGTTCCTGTTCTGCGTCTTCATCGCCATGGCGCTGCTTTATATCTACCCGCAGATCGTGTTCTATCTGCCGGAGCTGATGTATGGCAAATGACGCGACCCCCGAGGCGCATGTGCTGCGCGACCGGCTGGCCACGGGCGCGCTGCGCGCGTCCGAGCTGGCCGAGGCGCTGATCGCCCGGATCGAGGCGCGCGAGCCCGAGGTGGGGGCGTTCGTTTGGTTCGACGCGGATTTCGTGCGCCAGCAGGCCAGGGCGCTCGACGCGCAGCGGCAGGCGGGACGGCCCATCGGGGCGCTCCATGGCGTTCCGGTGGCGTTGAAGGACATCATCGACACCGCCCGGATACCGACCGAAAACGGCTGTCCGCTCGACGCGGGCCGGGTGCCTGTCAAGGACGCCGCCATCGTCGCGCGGCTCAAGGCGGCGGGCGCGATCATCATGGGCAAGACGGTGACGACCGAACTGGCCTATATGCAGGCCGGGACCACTCGCAACCCGCACAATCCCGCGCACACGCCCGGCGGCTCATCCTCTGGCTCGGCGGCGGCGGTGGCGGACGGGATGGTGCCCTTGGCCATCGGCACGCAGACCGGCGGCTCGGTGATCCGGCCCGCGTCGTTTTGCGGTGTCACGGGTTACAAGCCCAGCTTCGGCGCGATCCCGCGCACCGGCGTGCTGATGCAGTCGCCCACGCTCGACACGGTGGGCGTTTTCGCCGCCTCGCCGCTTGATGCCGCGTTGCTGGCCGAGGTGCTGATGGGCCATGACGCGGGCGACCGCGCCACGGTGCCCGCCCCGGTGCCGCGCCTGCTCGAGGTCGCGCGCACAGCCCCCCCGGTCAAACCGGTGCTGGCCTTCGTCAAGCCGCCGGGCTGGGACAAGGCCGACCCGGAGTTGCACGCGGCCTTTGACGAACTCGTCGCCGCCCTTGGCGATCAGGTCTTCGAGGCACCGCTGCCCAATGCCTTCGATCAGGCCGCCGAGGTTCGCGCGCGGATCAATTTCGCCGAGATGGCGCGCTATTACCACCGTTATGCCAAGAACCGCGCAGCCCTCGGGGACCGCACCCGCGCCGCCATCGAGGAGGGCGAGGGCATCCTCGCGCGCGACTATCTGGCCGCGCTCGACTGGGCGGATGTGCTTTATGCGGGGCTTGGCGAGATATTCGAGCGCTGCGATGCGATCCTCTGCCCAGCCGCCACCGGTCCGGCGCCCGAGGGGCTGGATTATACCGGCGATGCGATCTTCAACGGGCTCTGGACGCTGACGGGCACGCCCGCCGTCACCGTGCCCGCCTTTACCGCCTCGAACGGCCTGCCCATGGGCGCGCAGCTTGTCGGCCCGCGCGGCGGCGATGCGCGCCTTTTGCGCACGGCAAACTGGTTACACGGCTGGCTCTCCGAGGCCGGCGCATGATGAAAGGATAAGGACATGAACCGGATACTGGCGCTTTTTGCCTTCGCGGTGCTGGCCGCGTTTCTCTACATCCTTGCCAGCAAGATCGGCTCGTTCGATCTGTGGCTGGTGACAGTGTTCACAGCGGCGCTCGCGGCCTATGATTTCATGACCTCCAGCAAGAACAAGAGCTGAGACCATGGCAAAACCGGTGATCTGGATTACGCGTCGCCTGTCGGACGCCACCCTGGAACGCGCCCGCCGCGATTACGAGGTGATCCTGAACGAGGCCGATACCCCCGGCACCGCCGAAGAGATCGTGGCTATGAGCGCGCGGGTGGACGGAATGATCCCCTGCCATTCCGAGCATTTCAGCGCCGATGTTGTTGCGCGGCTCGATCCCCGGCTCAAGATCGTGGCCAATCACTCGGTCGGCGTCGATCACTGTGACCTCGACGCGCTCAGATCGCGTGGCATCGTCGTGACCAACACGCCCGACGTGCTGTCGGACGCCACGGCCGAGATTGCCATGCTCCTGATGCTGGGTGCCGCCCGCCACGCTGTGCGCGGCGACCGCCTTGTTCGACGAGGCGAGTGGGATAGCTGGTCGCCGTCCTTCATGGTGGGCAAGCAGGTGAGCGGCGCGCGGCTGGGGATCGTGGGCATGGGCCGTGTTGGCCGCGCCATGGCCGAAAAGGCGCGCGGCTTCGGCATGGAGATCCACTATCACAACCGCGCGCGGCTCTCGCCCGAGGCGGAACAGGGCGCGGTGTTCCACGAGGGGATCGACAGCCTGCTGGAGGTCGCCGATTTTCTGTCGCTGCATTGCCCCGCCACGCCCGAGACCACCGATCTGCTCAACGCGGACCGCCTCGCGCGCCTGCCTGCGGGCGCGGTGGTGGTCAATACCGCGCGCGGCGCGCTCATTGACGAGGGCGCACTTCTGGCTGCCATCGAGAGCGGCCATGTCGCCGCCGCCGGTCTCGATTGCTTCAAGGTGGAACCGGGCGGCAACCCGGCCTTTGCGGGCCATGAAAACATCTTCATGCTGCCCCATATCGGCAGTGCCACCCGTGCCACGCGTGACGCCATGGGCTTTCGCGCGCTCGACAATCTCGACGCGTTCTTCGCGGGACACGCGCCGCAGGACCGTCTGGTCTGAGCCTTACGAGGCCCGCCTGATCCCCATCACCCGCGCCCGCGCGCGCGGGTCGCTGTCGAAGAGCGCGGCAAGCTGTTCGGTCATCGCCCCGGCAAGCTGATCCACATCGGTGATCGTCACCGCGCGCTCGTAATAGCGCGTCACGTCATGGCCGATCCCGATGGCCAGAAGTTCCACCTGTTTGCGCCGCTCGACCATGGCGATCACGTCGCGCAGGTGTTTCTCAAGGTAATTCGCGGGGTTGACCGAGAGCGTGCTGTCATCGACCGGGGCACCGTCGGAAATCACCATCAGGATCTTGCGCGCCTCCTTGCGGGCCACGGTGCGCCGGTGCGCCCATTCCAGCGCCTCGCCGTCGATATTTTCCTTGAGCAGCCCCTCTTTCATCATCAGGCCAAGATTGTCGCGGGTGCGCCGCATCGGCGCGTCGGCCGCCTTGTAGATGATGTGGCGCAGGTCGTTGAGGCGGCCGGGCAGTTGCGGGCGGCCTTCTGCCAGCC
The DNA here is from genome assembly GCF_053628555.1 of Roseovarius sp. MBR-79. NCBI lineage: Bacteria > Pseudomonadati > Pseudomonadota > Alphaproteobacteria > Rhodobacterales > Roseobacteraceae > Roseovarius > Roseovarius sp. MBR-79. The sequence continues at coordinate 173,891 of NZ_JBRJGP010000001.1, forward strand.
ATTTCTCGCGGCTCTGCCCGCCCTTCCACGCGCGGGTGGTAAAGCCGAGGATTTCCACCTTGACCGAACACCGCTCCAGCGTGCGGGCCAGAACATCGGCGCAGATCGCGGCAATCGAAATCGGTCGCCCGCGCATCGAGCCGGAATTGTCCAGAAGCAGCGTCACCACGGTGTCGCGGAACTCTGTGTCCTTTTCCACCTTGAAGCTGAGCGGGGTGGTGGGATTGGCGACGACGCGGGCAAGGCGGCCCGCGTCAAGGATGCCCTCTTCGCGGTCGAATTCCCAGCTACGGCTCTGCTGCGCCTGAAGGCGGCGTTGCAGCTTGTTGGCCAGTCGTGACACCGCGCCTTTCAAGGGCTCCAACTGCTGATCGAGATAGGCGCGCAAGCGTTCCAACTCCACAGGGTCAGCCAGATCCTCGGCGCGGATCTCTTCATCGAATTCAGCGTGATAGATGGTGTAGGCAGGATCGGCCTCCGAGGCGGGGGGCGGCGGGGGCGGCTCAAGCGGGGCCTCGCCCTCGGGCAATTCGGCCTCCTCGTCCATCTCCTGATCGGCCATCTCGTCCTGGCTCACCTGCGCCTGTTGCGCATCCTGCTGATCGTCCTGAGAGCGGTCCGGATCGGCGTCGGCCTCATCTTCGTCGCTGTCATCCTCGCCGGTGCTGTCGGGTTGCTGCTCCTCGCCCTGCTCCTCTGCCCCGTCCTCCTCGTTCTCGTCGGCGCTGTCGGGATCCTCGCCAAGCTGATCGCCATAGCCCAGGTCCTCGATCACGCGGCGCGCCAGCCGCGCGAATCCGGCCTGATCGGCAAGGATGTCCTGCAAATCCTCCAGCGTGCCGCCTGCCTGCTCCTCGATGAAGCCGCGCCAGAGGTCCATGACATTCTGCGCACCCGCCGGCATGTCGCGGCCGGTGGCCAGATGCCGGATCAGGTATCCGGCGGCGGCGGGCAGCGGGGCGTCGGCGGTCGAGGTGATCCGGTCATAGCCAAGGCGCGCGGCATCCTGCGCGATCTTGGCGTCGATATTGGTGGCAGTGCCGGGCATGTCGCGCGCACCCACGGCCTCGCAGCGGGCGGTTTCCATCGCCTCGTAGAGGTCGCGCGCCATCTCGCCGGGGGGTGCATAGCGGGCATGAACGGCGTCGTCGTGAAACTTGTGCCGCAGCGCCAGCGCATCCGCCGTGCCGCGCGCCAGCAGAACCTCCTCGCGGGTCATGCGGCGGCTGACCTGCGGCAGGCGCATGGCATCGCCCGAAACGCCGCTCGGATCGACCGAATAGGAAACTGTCAGGTCGCTGTCATCGGCCATCACCTTGGTGGCGTTGGCGAGCGCCTTCTTGAACGGATCGGCGGGGTTGTCACTGGGCTTTGTCATGGCGCGAAAATGGCGCAGGGACCGGGCCAAGACAAGGGGCCATCGTCCCCCCTACCCCGCCGCGAGCCGCGAGAGCAGCGCGCGCATGAAACCGTGACCGGCCTCGAACTGCGAAACCGTGATATACTCGTCAGGTTGATGGGCCTGCGCGATGTCGCCGGGGCCGCAGATCGCCGCCGAATAGCCCGCCTCCTGAAACTGGCCCGCCTCGGTGCCGTAGCTGACCACATGAGAGCCGTTGTCGCCGGTGATCCGGCGGATCAGCGCCTCGGCGGTGCCGTTCTCTTCGGGGCGCAGTCCGGGCACGGTGAAGCGGGGGACAGCGTCGATCCGTGTCTCCGGGCGCACGGCTTGCATGGCGGCCTCGGCGCTGCGGACCTGCTCGAGAAAGAGCGCGCCCCAGGCCTCGGGGTCCTCGCCCGGCACGACGCGGAAATCCATGCCGAAGCGGCAGTCCCTGGCGGTGATGTTATGCGCCGTGCCGCCCGTAATCTGGCCGACATGAAGCGTGGTCCAGGGCGGCTCGAACATGGCGGCAAGCGCGGAGGGCCGTTTGGCGCGGTTCTCGGCGTTCATCCGGTTGGCCCAGTCGATCAGCGGGGCGGCGGCCATGATCGCGTTGACGCCCCGGTGCATGAGCGAGGAATGCACCTCATAGCCCACGACATGCACATTGTAGCCCAGCCCACCCTTGTGGCCGGTGACCGTCTGCATCGTCGTGGGCTCGCCGATGATGGCCAGGTCCGCGCGCGGCACCACGCCCTGCATCGCCGCGATCATCGGCGGCGCGCCGAGGCAACCCACCTCCTCGTCATAGCTGAGCGCGAGTTGCAGCGGGCGGGCGACGCCCTTTTGATGCGCCTCGACCAGCGCCCAGATCGCCAGCGCGTCAAAGCCTTTCATGTCGGCGCAGCCGCGCCCGTAATACTTGCCGTCGCGCTCGGTCACGGTGAAGGGATCGGATGACCAGACCTGCCCGTCCACCGGCACCACATCGGTATGCCCCGAGAGCACGACGCCGCCCGCGACCTCCGGCCCGGCATGGGCGAAGAGCGCGGCCTTCTGCCCGGTCGGGTCATAGTGGCGGTGCGCGGCGATGCCATGACCGGAAAGGTAGCCCTCGACCCAGTCCACAAGGTCAAGGTTGCTGTCGCGGCTCACGGACGGGAAGGCGACAAGCCGCGTCATGATCTCCAGCGGAGAGAGGGTGTCCATGCTCAATACCCGCTTTCAGAGGTCAGCACGAAATGCCCCGGCCCGACCTCTTCATAGACCGACGGCCCCGGCGCGTAGCCCACCGGATGAATCGGCGAAGGGATCGGCTTGAAATTCAGATCCTTCTCGGATTTGCGCTGGCGCGGATCGGCGATCGGCACGGCCTTCATCAGCGCCTGTGTATAGGGGTGGCGCGGGTCCTCGAAGACGGCGGCGCGCGGCCCGCGCTCGACGATGCGGCCCAGATACATCACGCCGACATCATGGCTCACCCGCTCGACCACGGCCATGTCATGGCTGATGAACACGTAGCTGAGGCCAAGATCGGCCTGCAATTCCATCATCAGGTTCACGACCTGCGCCTGCACGCTCACGTCCAAGGCGCTCACCGCCTCGTCCGAGACAATGAGCTTGGGGTTCAAGGCCAGCGCGCGCGCGATGGCGACGCGCTGACGCTGCCCGCCGCTGAGTTCGTGCGGAAAGCGGCGCAGGAACGAGCGCGGCAGTTCCACCCGGTCAAACAGCATCGCCACGCGATCCTCCATTTCCGACCGGCTGACAAGGCCGTAATTCTTCATCGGCTCGGCCACCTGCGCGGCCAGCTTCATCTGCGGATTGAGGCTGGCGAACGGGTCCTGAAAGATCATCTGCATGTCGGCGCGCGCACGGCGCAGCCCGCCCGCGTCGAGCGCCATTATATCGGTGCCGTCCAGCACCACCGCGCCTGCCATGGGCTCGATCAGCCGCAGGATCGAGCGCCCGGCGGTGGATTTGCCGCAGCCCGATTCCCCCACAAGGCTGAGGGTGCGGCCCTTTTGCAGGTCAAAGGACACATCCTCGACCGCGTGGACATTGGCCAGCGTCCGGCGAAAGAACCCGCCCTTGACGGCAAAGCGCGTGGTCAGCCCCTTGACGGTCAGCAGCGTCTCGTCACTGCCCAGGATGGGACGTATCTCGTGGCCCTCCGATCCCAGAAGGCGCATCGGCTCGGGGTATGCCTTGCCGCGCATCTCGCCCAGCTTGGGCACGGCGGCCAGAAGCGCCTTGGTATAGTCGTGCGTGGGGGCCTCGAAGATCTGTTCGACCGTGCCCTCCTCGACCTTGTTGCCGCGGAACATGACCACCACCCGGTCCGCCATTTGCGCCACCACGGCCATATCGTGCGTGATGAAGATCACCGCCGTGCCATGCTCGCGCTTGAGCCGGTCGATAAGGGCAAGGATCTCGGCCTGAATGGTCACGTCGAGCGCGGTCGTCGGCTCGTCGGCGATCAGAAGGCGCGGCTCGCAGGCCAGCGCCATGGCGATGACCACGCGCTGCCGCATCCCGCCCGAAAGCTCGTGCGGGTATTGATCAAGGCGGCGCTCGGGCTCGGGGATGCGCACCTCTTTCAGAAGCTCCAGCGCGCGGGCACGGGCCTGCGCCCTGTCCATCCCGCGATGGACGCGCAAACCTTCGGAAAGTTGCCGCCCCACCGTAAAGACCGGGTTGAGCGCGGTCATCGGCTCCTGAAAGATCATGCCGATCTCGTTGCCGCGGATCGTGCGCATCAGGCTCTGATCGGTTTTCGCAAGGTCGATCTCGCCGCCTTCCTTGCGGTCGAACAGCATCCGCCCGCCCGCGATCTCGCCGCCGCCATAGTCGATCAGCCGCATCAGCGAGAGCGAGGAGACCGATTTGCCCGACCCGCTCTCGCCGACGATGCAGACGGTTTCGCCGGGGTTGACCACGAAAGATACGTCCTCGACGCCCACGACCGGGCCGTCGCGGGTCTGGAACTCGACGCGCAGATTCTCGATACGGGCCAGCGGTCTGTCGAGCATGGGAGTCTCCCTGTCATATCGCTGAAACGCTAGGCAGAAGGTGCGCCGCTGTCAAACGCCGCGCGTCATTGGAAGATCGATTTCGTTCCCTTGACGAGGACAGGCTTGCTTTTTGCCGCGATCCGGTCTGAGATGACCGGGCCGTCGGGGATGCGGCAGGGCCTGCTGCGGCCCGCCCGCTCCCCGTCAAAGCGCAAACGAGATGGCGCAAAGAGCCGTCCAACAGTGGAGAAAAACACGAGATGACCCTGAAACCATTGCTGCTGGGTGCCACCGCCCTTGCCGGTTTCGCCAGCATGGCGCAGGCCGAGCGCGGCGCGGACGGCCATGTGAACCTGATTTACTGGCAGGCCCCCTCGATCATGAACCCTTACCTGTCGGGGGGCACCAAGGAGGTTGAGGCCGCGAGCCTCGTGATCGAGCCGCTGGGCCGTTACAACACCAAGGGCGAGATGGTCCCCTATCTGGCCGAGGAAATCCCCACCGTCGAAAATGGCGGCGTGGCCGAGGATCTCACCTCGATCACCTGGAAGATCAAACCGGGGATCACCTGGTCGGACGGCACGCCCTTCACCGCAACGGACGTGAAATTCACCGCCGAATACTGCATGCACCCCGAGGGTGGTTGCGCGCAGCTTGGCAAATACGAAGGCGTGGAATCGGTCGAAGTGATCGACGATCTGACGGTCAAGGTGAATTTCTCGCAGCCCACGCCGGTGCCCTATGGCCCGTTCATGGGCGGACAGGCCCCGATCATCCAGGCGGCGCAATTCGCCGAGTGCCTGGGCGCGCGGGCGCAGGAATGCACCGATGCCAACTTCGCCCCCATCGGCACCGGCCCCTTCAAGGTGGACGAGTTCCGCCCCAATGACGTGATCTCGCTTTCGGCCAACCCCAATTACCGCGACCCGGCCAAGCCGCGTTTCGCCACCATGACCTTCAAGGGCGGCGGCGATGCCACGGCGGCAGGCCGCGCGGTGCTGGAGACCGGCGAATTCGACTATGCGTGGAACCTGCAACTTGCCCCCGACGTGATCGCCAACATGGAAGCGGCAGGCAAGGGCGTGGCCATGTCGGCCTTTGGCACACTGGTCGAGCGGATCGAGATGAACCTCACCGATCCCTCGCCCGACCTGCCCGAGGGCGAGCGCGCGACCGCCAAGCATCCGCACCCGTTCCTGACCGACATGCGCGTGCGCAAGGCGCTGTCGATGGCCATTGACCGCGAATTGCTCACGGAAATCGGCTATGGCAAGGCGGGCCGCCCGACCTGCAATCTCGTGCCTGCGCCGGAAATCTTTGCCTCGGACAATACCGAGTGTCTGACGCAGGACATCGAGGGTGCCAAGGCGCTTCTGGAAGAGGCGGGCTGGACCGTCGGTGCCGGTGGCATCCGCGAAAAGGACGGCAAGAAACTGTCGATCCTTTACCAGACCTCTACCAATGCCGTGCGCCAGGACTTTCAGGCGCTGATCAAGCAGTGGTGGCAGGAAATCGGCATCGAGACCGAGTTGCGCAACATCTCGGCTTCCGTGTTCTTCGGTAGCGATCCGGGCAGCCCGGACACCTTCCCCAAGTTCTATGCCGACGTGGAGATGTATGCCAACAACTTCGACGGCACCGATCCGCAAAGCTATCTGGCGGGCTATACCTGCAACAAGGCCCCGCGCCCCGAAACGCAGTGGCAGGGCGAGAATATCAACCGCTTCTGCGATCCGGCCTATGACGCGCTGGTCAAGGAACTGGGCCGCACCGCAGCCCTCGAAGAGCGGGCGGAGATTGCCAAGAAGCTCAACGACATGCTGACCAAGGACAGCTACACCATCGTGCCGCTGGTGGATCGTGGCCGGGTCTCGGCGCGCTCCAACACGCTGGGTGGGGTCGAGCTCAACACCTGGGACACCGAGTTGTGGAATGCGGCCGACTGGTATCGCATCAAGTAAGCCGCGACGAACAGGCCGGGGCCGGGCAAATGCCCGGCCCTTTCCGCCCTCTTTAGGACAGGCCGCCCATGCTCACCTATACCATCCGTCGGCTCGTGCTTGCGATCCCGACGCTCCTGTTCATCAGCCTCGTGATCTTTCTGCTGCTGGAACTGGCACCCGGCGATCCCATGGCGCAGGTGCCGCTGACCGTGCCGCCCGAGGTCAAGGAAAAGATGCGCCTCGCGCTTGGCCTTGGCGAGCCGACCCATATCCGCTTCGTGAAATGGATGTGGCAGTTCTTCGTGGTCGAGCCGATGATGCTCATCGACTGGCTCTTTGGCACCGCGCTGGCCGAGGGCCAACAGCGCGTGCTGAGCTGGCAATTCCGCTCGCCCGTCATGGATGTGATCGTGCAGCGCATGCCGCAGACCCTGTGGGTGGTGGCGATGTCCTATGTGGTGGGGATCCTGATTGCCCTGCCCATCGGAATCTATTCCGCCTACAGGCAATATTCGGTCTTTGACCAGACCGGCACATTCATCACCATGGTCGGCTATTCGGTGCCGCCGTTCTTCTCCGGCGTGCTGGTGATCGTGATCTTTTCGGTGCAACTGGGCTGGCTGCCCTCGATCTATGACACCACGCTGGTGGTGGTCGACTGGGCCACGTTCAAGAAGCAGTTGATGCAGATGGTCATGCCGGTGATGGTGCTGGCCTTGCAGACCACAGCGCAGATCAGCCGTTTCATGCGCGCCTCGATGCTCGACAACCTCAATCAGGACTATGTGCGCACCGCGCGCGCCAAGGGGCTGTCGGAATGGTCGGTGGTCATGGTCCATGTGCTGCGCAACTCGATGATCCCGGTGATCACCGTGATCGCGCTTGGCGTGCCGTCGATCTTTGGCGGGGCCATCATCACCGAGCAGATCTTCAAGGTGAACGGGCTGGGCCAGCTTCTGATCACAGCCATCGAGGCCAATGACCTGCCGATGGTGCAGACCGTCACCTTCATGATCGCTGTGCTGATCGTGCTCTTCAACATCGTGGCAGACGTGCTTTACGGCGTGTTCGACCCGAGGATCCGCTATGACTGATGCCCCCAAACCGATTGCCGCCCTCACCGATACCGGCCCCACCGCGCCGCCGCGCAGCCAGTGGCGCGACGTCTGGGACCAGTTCCGCAGCCATCGCGGCGCGCTCATCGGCAGTATCGTGCTTTTCACGATCATCGCAGGGGTGTTCCTCGGGCCGCTGGTCTGGCCCTATGACGCCACCTTCATCGACATTCGCGCGCGCAATCAGGGGCCAAGCTGGACGCATCCCTTCGGCACAGACCAGTTGGGCCGCGATACGCTGGCGCGGATGATGGCGGGCGGGCAGACCTCGATTGCGGTGGGGCTGACGGCCATGCTGCTGGCGCTGGTGCTCGGCTCGCTCGTGGGGGTGCTGGCGGGGTTTTTCAAACGCCTTGACGGGGTGCTGATGCGGCTCACGGACCTCTTTTTGTCGCTGCCACTCCTGCCGCTCTTGCTGGTGATGGTGCTCTTGTTCCGCGAGAGCCTCAACGGCGTGTTCGGGCCGGAGCGGGGGATTTTCATCCTGATCGTGGTGGCCATCGGCGTCACAAGCTGGATGCCCACGGCGCGGATCGTGCGCGGCGATGTTCTGGCGCTGAAAGAGCGCGAATTCATCCTTGCCGCGCGCTCCATCGGCACCACCAATTTCAACCTCATCACCCGGCATATCCTGCCCAATGTCATGTCGCCGATCATGGTCTCGGCCACATTGGGCATCGCCAACGCGATCATCACCGAGAGTGCGCTCAGCTTCCTCGGCCTTGGCTTTCCGCCCGATTTCCCGACATGGGGGCGGCTGCTCAACGATGCGGTGCAATACTTGCAGGATTACCCCGAGCGGGTATTCTGGCCCGGCCTTGGCATCTCGCTTACGGTGCTGTCGATCAACTACATGGGCGACGGGCTGCGCGATGCGCTCGACCCGAGAATACGGGGGCGGTGAAAGAGGTTGTCATCGGGCGGTTTGCGCGCATCATCGCTTCATCGGCTTGTTACGCGCGGGCGATACCCGGGCACCGCGAACCACAAACCAAGGGAGAGAGACATGAAAATCGCAATGACAGTCACCGCTCTCGCGGCACTTGCCGTGGCAGCACCGGTTCATGCCGAGTTCACGCTGAGCGACCGCTTTACCGACTATGACGGGGACCTTATCGCCGATATTCCCGAGGATCAGTCGCAATGGCTTGATCCCGCCACGCTCATCTTCGCCTATACGCCCGTCGAGGATCCGGCGGTCTATGCCGAGGTGTGGCAGGAATTTCTCGATCACATGGCCGAGGTGACCGGCAAGACCGTGCAATTCTTCCCGGTGCAGTCGAACGCGGCCCAGATCGAGGCGATGCGCGCGGGTCGGCTGCATGTGGCGGGGTTCAACACCGGCTCGAACCCGCTTGCCGTGGCCTGTGCGGGCTTTCGCCCGTTCACGATCATGGCCGCCGCCGATGGCTCTTTCGGCTACGAGATGGAGATCATCACCTATCCCGGTTCGGGCGTGACCAAGATCGAGGAGTTGAAGGGCAAACAGATGGCCTTTACCTCCGAGACATCGAATTCGGGCTTCAAGGCACCCTCTGCCCTTCTGCGGGCAGAATTCGGGCTGGAGGCCGGCCGCGATTTCGAGGCGGTTTTCTCGGGCAAGCACGACAATTCGATCCTCGGCGTCGCCAACAAGGATTACACCGCCGCCGCCATCGCCAATTCGGTCAAGGCGCGGATGATCCAGCGCGAGGTCGTCACCGAAGACCAGCTTGCGGTTCTCTATACCTCCGAGACCTTCCCCACCACCGGCTATGGCGTGGTCTACAACCTGCACCCCGACCTTCAGGAGAAGATCAAGGAGGCGTTCTTCGGCTTCGATTGGGAGGGCACCAAGCTTCAGGCCGAGTTCGAGAAATCCGGCGAGGCGCAGTTCATCCCGATCACCTTCAAGGACAACTGGTCAGTGATCCGCCAGATCGACGAGGCCAACGGCGTCGAATACAACTGCAACTGAGCCTTGCGGGCTGACGCGGGCGGCGATTGCCGCCCGTGATCTTTATCGAAAGGCTGTGCCATGCTGCATCTCAAGGGTCTGAGCAAGACCTACAAGACCGGCGACACCGCGCTGAGCGACGTGACGCTCGACGTGCCCAAGGGGCAGATCATGGGGCTGATCGGGCCTTCGGGCGCGGGCAAATCCACCCTGATCCGCTGCATCAACCGGCTGGTCGAGCCGACGGCGGGCGCGGTGATGCTGGGCGATGTGGACCTGGCAAAGCTTGGCAAGCGCGAGTTGCGCCGTCAGCGCCGCCGCATCGGCATGATCTTTCAGGAATATGCGTTGGTCGAGCGGCTGACGGTGATGGAGAACGTGCTGTCTGGCCGTTTGGGCTATGTGCCGTTCTGGCGCAGCTTCCTGCGGCGTTACCCGCCCGTCGACATCCAGAACGCCTATCGCCTGCTGGACCGGGTCGGGCTGATGGAACACGCCGACAAGCGCGCCGATGCGCTCTCGGGCGGGCAGCGGCAGCGGGTCGGCATCGCGCGGGCGCTGGCGCAGGAGCCCGAATTGCTGCTGGTGGACGAACCCACCGCGAGCCTTGATCCGAAAACCAGCCGCCAGATCATGCGTCTCCTGACAGAGATTTGCGCCGAGAGCGACCTGCCTGCCATCGTCAATATCCACGACGTGCCGCTGGCGCAGCAATTCATGCAGCGCATCGTCGGGCTACGCGCGGGCCGCGTGGTGTTTGACGGCCCGCCCGAGGCGCTGACCGAGGCGGCGCTGACCGAGATTTACGGGGCCGAGGACTGGAACGCCATGCGCGCGGGAGACCGCGAACAGGCCGAAGCCGAGGCCGAGGCGCTTGCCCGGATGGAGGCTATCGTCTGATGGCCACCTACCCGACACGCTGGCACCGCCCGCCGCAGATCGTCACCGACCGGCGCTGGCGCATCGCGCTGCAACTGGGCATTCTCGCCTATCTGGTGCTGGCCGTTGGCTCTGTCGATGTGGACTGGGCGCGCGTCGCCGCCGGGATGGAGCGCGGGCAGCGCTTCATCCTCGGCTTTCTGCAACCGGATTTCACCAGCCGCTGGAAGGATATCGCCCAAGGGCTGGAGGAAAGCCTGACCATGACGCTGACCTCGACCGTGGTCGGCGTGATCATTTCGGTGCCCATCGGCATCGGGGCGGCGCGCAACCTCGCGCCACGCTGGGTCTACTATATCTGCCGCAGCATCATCGCCGTCAGCCGCGCGCTTCAGGAAATCATCATCGCCATTTTCCTCGTCGCCATGTTCGGTTTCGGCCCTTTCGCGGGGTTTCTCACGCTCAGCTTCGCCACCATCGGCTTTATCGCCAAGCTTCTGGCCGACGATATCGAGGAGATCGACGAATCCCAGGCCGAGGCGATCCGCGCCACCGGGGCAAGCTGGGGACAACTGGTCAATTACGCGGTGCAGCCGCAGGTCATGCCGCGCCTCATCGGGCTGTCGCTCTACCGGCTCGACATCAATTTCCGCGAGTCGGCGGTGATCGGCATTGTCGGCGCGGGCGGAATCGGGGCCACGCTCAACACCGCCATCGACCGATATGAATATGACAGCGCGGGGGCGATCCTGCTGATCATCATCGGCATCGTGATGGTGGCGGAATACGGCTCCAGCTATCTGCGAAAGTTCCTGCAATGAACGAGATCGGCCATTATTCCGAGGTCTGGGCGCATCGAACCCCGCGCGCGCGGCTGCTGCGGTGGATGGGCTGGCTCGCGCTGGTGGCGCTGTTCGTCTGGTGCTGGCAGGTGATGACGGAAAACACCATCTGGGCCTTCGTGTCGGACGCGCCGCGACAGGCCGCCGATATCGGCAACCGCATGTGGCCGCCGCGCCTCAGCTACCTGCCCGAACTGATGGTCCCCTTGTGGGACACCATCAACATCGCCACTCTGGGCACCTTGGGCGGCGTGATCATGGCGGTGCCGGTGGCCTTCATGGCCGCGCGCAACACCACGCCGTCGCAGCACATCCTGCGCCCCATCGCGCTTTTCATCATCGTCGCCTCGCGCTCGATCAACTCGCTCATCTGGGCGCTTCTGCTGGTGGCGATCATCGGCCCCGGTCTGCTGGCCGGGATCGTGGCCATTGCGCTGCGCTCGATCGGCTTCATCGGCAAGCTGCTCTACGAGGCCATCGAGGAGACCGACGCGCGCCAGATCGAGGCGGTGACGGCCACCGGTGCCAGTGCGGCGCAGGTGGTGAATTACGGCATCGTGCCGCAGATCATGCCGGCCTTCTGGGGAATCACGGTGTTCCGCTGGGATATCAACATCCGCGAAAGCACCATCCTCGGGCTGGTGGGCGCGGGTGGCATCGGGCTGAAATTGCAGGCCTCGCTCAACGTGCTGGCCTGGCCGCAGGTGACGGTGATCCTGCTGCTCATTCTCGCCACGGTGGTGTTGAGCGAATGGGTCTCGGCGCGGATGCGCCACGCCATCATCTGAGGCGCACGCCGTGCCCCGGTGACGAATTTCACCCGTTCCCGATCTTACGGGGAAAGCCGCCTTGTTTGTCGCGCGGGCGCACTCTACATCGGGTCTCATGAGACATCTTGTCCCCTTCCTCAAACAGCCACCGCGCGTGGCCGTGATCCGGCTCGCGGGCGTGATCGGAGCGGGGCCGCGCGCGGCCCTCAGCGACGAGGCGCTTGCCCCCGTGATCGAAAAGGCGTTTCGCCGCGGCAAGCCCAAGGCGGTGGCGCTGGTGATCAATTCGCCGGGCGGCTCGCCGGTGCAATCCTCGCTCATTGCCGCGCGCATCCGGCGGCTGGCGGAGGAAAAGAAGATCCCCGTGCATGCCTTTGTCGAGGATGTGGCGGCCTCTGGTGGCTATTGGCTCGCCGTGGCCGCAGACGATATCCGCGTCGATCCGTCCTCGATCCTCGGCTCCATCGGCGTGATCTCGGCGGGGTTCGGGGCCGATGTGTTCCTCAAGCGGCAGGGGCTGGAGCGGCGGGTCTACACCGCCGGCAAATCCAAGAGCACGCTTGATCCCTTCCTGCCGGAAAAACCCGAGGACGTGGCCCGCCTCAAGGCGCTGCTGGAGGATATTCACAGCGCCTTCATCGCCCATGTCAAGGACCGGCGCGGGCCGAAGCTCTCGGATGACCCGGCGCTTTTCACCGGCGAATTCTGGCTCGGCGGGCGCGCCATCGAACTGGGCCTTGCCGACGGATTCGGCCATCTGGAGCCGCGCATGAAGGCGCTTTACGGCGACAAGGTCCGCCTTGTCCGCTACGGTCGCAGGCGCGGGTTTCTCTCGCGTTTCGGCGCGCGGATCGTCGGGGATACCCTTGGCGCGCTTGAGGAACGCGCGCACTACGCGCGCTTCGGCCTCTGACATGCTGGTCAAGATCGTTGCCCTGTTTCTTGTCGGAATGGCCGTGCTGGCCATGTTCGGGCGCTTGCGCTTTCCGGGGCAAAAGCGGCTGGCAGAGGCGAAATGCAAACGCTGCGGGCGCTACCGGATCGGCAAGGGGCCCTGCAACTGTGAGAAAGGTCCCCGGACATGATGCCATGGCTGATGGTCGCGCTCGGCCTCGTGATCCTGCTTCTGGCGGGCGATGCGCTTGTGAAGGGCGCGGTCAATCTTGCCCTCCGGATCGGAATTCCCGCTCTGATCGTCAGCCTGACCATCGTCGCTTTCGGCACCTCCGCGCCTGAACTTCTCATCTCGGTCAATGCCGTGCTGGTGGACAAGCCGGGGCTGGCGCTTGGCAATGTGGTCGGCTCCAACACCGCGAATGTGCTTCTGGTGCTCGGAATACCGGCGATCCTTGCGGTGATGCACACAAGCCGCTGCCATTGTCGCCATTCCTATCTTCAGATGCTGGCGGCGACTGTGCTGTTCATCGCGCTGGCGCATCGCGGCGTGCTCGACTGGATCGCGGGGCTGATCCTGCTGGGCGGTCTGGCGCTGATGCTGGGCGATGCGGTCTACCGGTCGATGGTCCATCGACGTCAGGTCGCTGCCGCGAAACTTCTCGATGACGAGGAAGAGGTTGAGGGTGCCGATCCCGACATGCCCTGGTGGCAGATCGTCACCTTCCTGTTGCTGGGGCTGATCGGCCTGCCGCTCGGGGCGGATATTCTGGTGGACAATGCCTCGATCCTCGCGATGCGCTACGGGGTGAGCGAGGCGGTGATCGGGCTGACGCTGGTCGCGGTCGGCACCTCGCTGCCGGAACTGGCGACAACTGTCATGGCAGCGCTACGCAAACAGGCCGATGTGGCGCTTGGCAATGTGATCGGGTCGAACATGTTCAACCTGCTGGCGATCATCGGGATCGCCGCCCTGGTCGGCGATATCCCGGTCGATGCCGAATTCCTGCGCTTCGATCTCTGGGTGATGCTGGCGGCTTCGCTTCTCCTGATCCCCTTCGTGTTCCTGCGTCAGGATATCGGGCGGCTCTGGGGCATTGCCTTGACGGCCAGCTATGCAACCTATGTCCTCATCGTGGTGACATGATCGGAGGCCGGGCGTGACACGGGCATTGGTGACAGGGGCGGGCAAGCGGCTGGGCCGCGCGATGGCGCTGGAACTGGCGCGACAGGGGCATGACGTGGCGGTGCATTACGCCACCTCCGCGGCAGATGCCGAGAGTGTCGCCGCCGAGATACGCGCCATGGGGCGTCAGGCGGTGACGCTCTGCGCCGATCTTCTGGAAGAAGGGCAAGTGATGCCGCTGGTCTCCCGCGCGGCGCAGGCGCTTGGCGGCCCCATCCTGACGCTGGTCAACAACGCCTCGATTTTCGAGTATGACAACATCGCAACAGCCACCCGCCAAAGCTGGGACCGGCATATGGAAAGCAACCTGCGCGCGCCCTTCGTGCTGATGCAGGAAATGGCCCGCCTCGTGCCCGAGCCCGTGACCGATCTCAATGGCGAGCCGCGCGCGCGCGGCCTTGTCGTCAACATGATCGACCAGCGCGTGCGCAAGCTCACGCCCGAGTTCATGACCTACACCATCGCCAAGATGGGCCTTTGGGCGCTCACGCGCACCGGCGCGCAGGCGCTCGCCCCGCGCATCCGCGTCAACGCCATCGGCCCCGGCCCCACGATTCAGGGCCACCGCCAGAGCGCGGCGCACTTCGCCGGGCAGCGCCGCGCCACCATTCTGGGGCGCGGCAGCGACGCGGATGAGGTCTGCACGGCCCTCACTTACCTGCTCGACGCCCCCGGCGTGACCGGTCAGTTGCTTTGCGTGGACGGCGGTCAGCACCTTGGCTGGCAAACGCCGGATGTCCTCGGGGTCGAGTGAAAAGATGACCTGCGCCAAGAAGTTTTGCACCCTTCACCGTTCCGTCACGTAAGCGTTACAAAATCGCTAATGTTTTCAATCAACTGCGCTCTCTCTAAAAAGTTATCCTTTAATATCAATGCTTTGATTATTTGCCCAAAATATAGGCAGGTCAAGGAACCCAGCCGGTTTGAACGGAAATTTCCGGCTGACCCGAAACTGTCTCCAGACTTATCCACAGGAATCGTGGACAGCTTCCCCCTTGCCCTTTGCGGCGCGCCGTTGCAGCACGGGACAGGAATCACACCCGTTCGCATATGACAGACACCGATCCGCCCCCCGCCCGCACCGGGCATGAGGTAATCCGCGATTACCTGCGCACGCTCGACGGCTCGCCGGGCGTTTACCGGATGCTCGATGCGCAGTCGCGCGTGCTCTACGTGGGCAAGGCGCGCAACCTGCGCGCACGGGTCTCGAGCTACGCGCGGCCCACCGGGCATACCGGGCGCATCTCCCGGATGATCCGGGAAACCGCCTCGATGATGTTCCTGACCACATCGACCGAGACCGAGGCGCTGCTACTGGAGCAGAACCTCATCAAGCAGTTGAAGCCGCGCTACAACGTGCTGTTGCGCGACGACAAGAGCTTTCCCAACATCCTTGTCACCGCGCATGATTTCCCGATGATCAAGAAGCATCGCGGGGGAAAACGCGAGAAGGGCAGCTATTACGGCCCCTTCGCCAGCGCGGGCGCGGTCAACCGCACGCTGGCGCAGTTGTTGCGCGTGTTCCAGCTTCGCAATTGCACCGACGCGGTGTTCGAGAGCCGCACGCGCCCCTGTCTGCAATACCAGATCAAGCGCTGCACCGCGCCCTGCGTGGGCAAGATTTCCAAGGCCGATTATGCCGTTCAGGTGCGCGATGCCGAGCGGTATCTGTCGGGGCGCTCCACCGAGATTCAGGAGAAACTGGCCATCGAGATGGCGCAGGCAGCGCAGGCGATGGAATATGAGCGCGCCGCCGCCCTGCGCGACCGGATCAAGGCGCTGACACAGGTGCAGACCGCGCAGGGCATCAACCCGCGCAGCGTGACCGAGGCCGATATCGTGGCGCTCCATCTCGATCAGGGGCAGGCTTGCGTGCAGGTGTTCTTCATCCGCGCGGGGCAGAACTGGGGCAACCGCGATTTCTATCCGCGCGTCGGGGCGGATGTGGACGAGGCCGAGGCGCTGGAGGCCTTCCTGGGCCAGTTCTACGACACCAAGGAGCCGCCCCGCGCCGTGATCCTCTCGCACGCGATCGAGAACCCCGACCTGATGGAGGCGGCGCTGTCGCAGAAACTCGGGCGCCGAGTCACGCTAAGTGTGCCGCAGCGGGGCGAAAAGGCCGAGCTTGTCGAGGCGGCGCTGCGCAACGCCCGCGAGAGCCTTGCGCGCAAGATGGCCGAGAGCGCCACGCAGGGCAAACTGCTGCGCGGGCTGGCCGAGGCGTTCGATCTGCCGGGGCCGCCGGGCCGGATCGAGGTTTACGACAACAGCCATATTCAGGGCGCTTTTGCTGTCGGCGCGATGATCGTGGCGGGGCCGGAGGGCTTTCAGAAGAACAGTTACCGCAAGTTCAACATCCGGGGCGAGGATCTGACCCCCGGCGATGATTTCGGCATGATGAAAGAGGTGCTCACCCGCCGTTTCAAGCGCCTGCTGAAAGAAGACCCCGACCGCCGCGAAGGGCACTGGCCCGACCTGCTGCTGATCGACGGCGGCGCGGGACAGGTGAGCGCGGTGGCGGGCATCATGCGCGAGATGGGCGTCGCGGATATCCCCATGGTCGGCGTCGCCAAGGGCGTGGACCGGGACCATGGCAAGGAGGAATTCCACCGCGTGGGCAAGCACCCGATGGCGCTGCGCCACAATGACCCGGTGCTCTATTTCATCCAGCGCCTGCGCGACGAGGCGCACCGCTTTGCCATCGGTACGCATCGCGCCAAGCGCGCCAAATCCATCTCTGCCACCCCGCTTGACGAGGTGCCCGGCGTCGGTGCCGCCCGCAAGCGCGCGCTGCTCGCGCATTTCGGCAGCGCCAAGGCGGTGAGCCGCGCGAACCTCGCCGATCTGAAGGCGGTCGAGGGGGTATCGGACGCACTGGCCCAGAAGCTCTATGATTTCTTCCACGAAAAGGGCTGAGGCGCGCGCTCAGTAGAGCGCGGCTGTCCAGCCGATCACCAGCGCCACGCTCAGCACCGCCAGAAGGGTCGAGATCAGGATCGCCGACGACACGCGGCGCGGGGCCACGCCATAGCTTTGCGCGATGATGAAGACATTGCCCGCCACCGGCAGGGCCGCCGCCGCGATCACCACCGCCGCCGTGTAGGGCGGCACGTCAAAGAGCCAGAGCACCGAGATCGCCACCGCCGCCGGGTGCAGCACCAGCTTGCACAGCGACAGCCAGCCCGCGATATGGGGCCGCTCGGCGGATTTGGCCGCGAGCGATGCGCCGATGGCAAACAGCGCGCCGGGCGTCGCCGCACCACCCAGAATGGCCAGAAAGGCGTTCATCGCTTCGGGGATCGGCAGGCGCAGCGCCGACCACGCGAACCCCGCCGCAATGGCCACGATCATCGGATTGCGCACAAGGCCCAACCCGATACTGCCAAGGATGCGCACAGACATGCGCCCGTCGCGCGCCCCGGTGATCAGGATCACCACCAGCGAGCCAAAGACCAGCAGATCGACCGCCAGCACCAGCATGACCGGCCCGATGGCGGCCTCGCCCATCAGCATGGCGAGCATCGGCACACCCAGAAAGCCGACATTGCCGATCACGGCGCATTGCGCCTCGATCGCCGCCTCCTCTATCCGCACACCGCGCAGATACGCCACGCCGGTGGCCAGCAGATAGACCACCGTTGTCGCCGCGAGATAGCCAAGCACCACCTGCCAGTCGAGCACATCCCCAAGCGAGAGATTGGCCGAGAACCGGAACAGCATCGCCGAAAGCGCGAAGTAGAACACGAATTTCGTCAGCCACGCCGTGCCCTCCTGCGAGAAGAACCCGGTGCGCCCGGCCCCGTATCCGAGGCCGATGATCAGAAAGAACGGCAGGGTTTGCAGGAACACGCTGAGCATGGCGCTTGGTATCAGCTTGCCCGCGCGCGTCAATCGCCCTTCACCTGTTTGACAGCGGTGCGGTTTTTGGCGAACAGGGGCGAAGGATGGTTTCAGGAGTTCCCATTGACTGCCACGCCCCCCGGATCGCGCCTCGTGGCGGTGGTGGTCACCCATGACCGGCTGACGCAGTTGCGCGCGACCCTCACGCGCCTGCTCGCCTCCCCGCCCGCCCATCTCGCCGCGCTCGTTGTCGTGGACAATGCCTCGACCGACGGCACGGAGGACTATCTCGCGGGGCTGAGCGATCCCCGGCTCGACGTGCTGCGGCTCGACACGAATACCGGCGGCGCGGGCGGCTTTGCTATCGGGATCGCGCGGGCGCGCGACCGTCACGATCCCGACTGGACGCTGGTGATGGATGACGACGCGCGCCCCGCACCCGACGCGCTGGCCAGGTTTCACGCCCGCGACCACGGCGATTGGGACGCGCTTGCCGCCGCCGTCTTTTTGCCCGATGGCCGCATCGCCCCGATGAACACCCCCTCGTGCAACCCGTTCGCGGATCGCCGCGTGTTCTGGCGCACGCTGCTGCGCGGGCGGCGCGGCTTTCACCTCTCGCCGGACGCCTTTGAGCCCGACGCGCCCGCCCGCCGGATCGACGGCGCCTCCTTCGTGGGGCTTTTTCTCTCGCGCCGCGCCGTGGCGCTTGCGGGCCTGCCCGATCCGGGCCTGTTTCTCTATGGCGACGACACGCTTTACACGCTGACGCTCTCGGCGCGGGGAGGGCGCATCGGCATTATGCCCGCGCTTCGGTTCGAGCATGATTGCCACAGTCTCGGCGCGGGACGGCATATCCGCCCGCTCTGGCGGGTTTATTATTACCACCGCAACCTTCTGCTGGTCTATCGCGCGGCGGCGGGGGCGTTCTTCTGGCCAGCGCTTTTTCTGATCGTGCCGAAATGGCTCTGGTCTGCGGCGCACCACCCGGAGGGCGGCGGGCGCGCACTGCGCCTGATGGCACGCGCGCTGCGCGATGGTCTGTTGGGGCGCACGGGCGTGACGCATGAAACCGTGCGGCACTGGGCCGACCCGACTACCCGTTCTGAAGAATGTCGCGGTGATAGCGCCCCATGAGCACCACCCCGAAGAAGAGCGCCAGAAGCCCGGTCAGCGCCACGAAAAGCACGCTGGCATAGCTGGCCTGATAGCTGACATAAAACCCCTCGCGCATGATGCCGATGATGTGGATAAGCGGGTTCCACCACAGGATCGACTGCGCCGTGGCGGGCATGTCCTCATAGAGGAAGAACACGCCCGAAACGAGAAAGAGCGGGCGCGTGGCAATCGACCAGACCTGCATCCACACCGGAAAAAGACCGAAGAGCGCGCAGTTGAGCACACCGATACCGCCTCCCAGAAGGATCGCCAGCGCCATTGCCCGCAGGATCGGCACAAGATCGAGGGTCATCCGCGTCTCGGTGAAGAGCGACACCAGCCCCAGAACGATCGCCGCCACCAGAATACCCGTCAACGTGTTGAGCACAAAGCGCGCGGCCAGCGCGTCCACCCATGTCACCACCGGGTAATAGAGCAGCGCGCGCGAGAAATTCACCGACCGCGCCACATGGTTGGAAAGGTCCTGGTAAAGAATGAATGGCATGAAGCCCGTGGCGTAGAAGAGAAGAAAGCTGTTGCCGAGTGACGGCGACCGAATGATCAGCGAGAAACCGATCGCCAGAATGGCGATGGCGCCGAGCGGTTCCAGCAAGGCCCAGACATAGCCCCCCGGCGAACGGCCATAGCGCGTGGCCATCTCGCGCAGCATCAGCGCAGCTATCGCGCGCAGGCTGCGAAAGCTGCGGCGCGCAGCGGCGGGGCGCTGGATCGCGGGGGCGGTTCGCTCTGGCATGATTCTCGTGCTGGCCCTTTCGGGGCCCAGTATGTAGACAGGAAAGGGAAATGGAAACGGAACCGATGACGGCAGGATGAACAGCCAGGCCCAGCAACCCAAGGAGCTTGTGGCGGTGCGCCCGCCCGCCGGTCCCGCGCGGCTGCGCCGCAGGCATCGCGGGCTTTTGTGGTCCTTCGTGCTTCTGGTGCTGCTGCCCTCGGCGGCGATTTCCATCTACCTCTGGGTCGTGGCCGAGGATCGGTATGGCTCGGTCACCGGCTTTACCGTCCGGCAGGAAGAGACCGGCGGCGCCACCGAAATCCTCGGCGGGCTGACCGCGCTTACCGGCTCCAGCCTGTCTTCGGATGGCGATATCCTTTATGAATTCATCCTCAGCCAGACCATGGTGCGCGAGGTCGAGACACGGCTGGGGCTGCGCGCGCATTTCGCCGCCCAATGGCGGCACGATCCGCTCTTCGCGCTCTGGCCCTCGGCCAGCATCGAGGATCTCGAATGGTTCTGGCGGCGCATCCTGCGGATTTCCTACGATCAGCGGTCCGGCCTGATCGAGGTGCAGGTGGTGGCCTACAGCCCCGACATGGCACAGGCCATCGCGCGCGAAATCCTGCGCCAGAGCCAGGAGATGATCAACCGCCTCAACGAACGCGCCCGCGCTGACGCCATGCGCTACGCCGAAACCGATCTGGAAGAGGCGGTGGCGCGGCTCAAGACCGCGCGCGAGGCGCTCACCAGTTTTCGCACCCGCACCCAGATCGTCGATCCCGCCGCCGATATCCAGGGCCGCATGGGGGTGATCAACAACCTTCAGCAGCAGCTTGCCCAGGCGCTGATTTCGTATGACATCCTCGACCAGAACACGACGGCGAACGACCCGCGCAAGCTCCAGACCGCGCGCGAGATCGAGGTCATCCGCGAGCGTATCGCGCGCGAACGCGAGGGCTTCGCCTCCGAAACCGCCGGGGTCAGCGGGGAGGATTACCCGCGCCTCATCGCCGAATACGAGGCGCTTCAGGTGGATCGGGAGTTCGCCGAGGAAACCTATCGCGCAGCGCTCGCAGCACTCGACGTGGCGCGCGCCAAGGCCTCTCGCCAGAGCCGCTATCTGGCCACCTATATCGCGCCGACCCTCGCCGAGACGAGCGAATATCCCAACCGCCTCCTGATCGAGCTTCTGTCGGGGCTCTTTCTGGTGCTCTCGTGGGCGGTGATGGTGCTGGTCTATTACGCGATCCGCGACCGCGACTGAGGGGGCCGCGCGTGATCCGGTTCGAGCGCCTCACCAAAAGTTTCCGGGTGCGCGACACCCGCAAGGTGGTGCTCGACAACCAGACGCTGCGCCTTCCCGAGGGCGTATCGGTCGCGCTTCTGGGGCGCAACGGGGCCGGAAAATCGACGCTGCTGCAACTGGTGGCGGGCAGCCTGCGCCCGGATTCGGGGCGCGTGATCCGACACGGGCTGGTGTCCTGGCCCGTGGGCTTTGGCGGCTCTTTCCACCGCGACCTGACGGGCGCGGAAAACACCCGCTTCATCGCCCGCATTTACGGCGTCGACGCCGAGGAACTGGTGGATTTCGTCGCCGATTTCGCCGATCTGGGCAAGCATTTCCACATGCCGGTGCGCAGCTATTCGGCCGGGATGCGCGCGCGGCTCACGTTCGGCGCCTCCATGGGCATCCGCTTTGACACCTATCTGGTGGACGAGGTCACCTCCGTGGGCGACGCCGCCTTTCGCGCCAAGAGCCGCCGGGTCTTTGTCGACCGGATGCGCCACGCGGGGGCCATCCTTGTCAGCCACGAAATGGGACAGGTGCGCGATTTCTGCACCGCCGGTCTGGTGCTCGAAGGCGGACAACTGCGCTATTTCGACGATCTGGAAGAGGCGATAGACGTCCATGGTGCGGTGATGAGATCAGGGTGAGTGAACAGACTTGTTTCACAACTTCGCCCCATGCTAATCGGAGTTTCAAGAATAGCTCTTAGTTAAAAGGACCAAGCTGGCGTGGGTGATATCGACACCGATTTGGCAGAACTTCGCGAGGCCGAAGCCAAATATCCGATACCCGCTTGGGATATCGAACGCCGAACAGCGCGTTTGTGGGGTCTGCGTCTGCTCGCACCCGGCGGCGTCGGGCTGGAACCCAAACCCGGACAGCCTGCATAAGGGAGTGTATCGCGCTGTGAATGACTTCGTTAAGCGCGGTGAATGGGAGATCGCAGGGGCCGGGCCCGGCATGCAATGGGCGATACGGCGCAGCACGTGAGCGCGCGCATCCAAATCGAGGGTTTTTTATGTCAAGCTCGTCCACGCCACCGAAATCCGACGAAGCGATCTGGCGCGAGCGTGCCGACGACGAGGTTGTTTTCTGGCGCAAGTGGATCCGTTCGGGGGGAATGCGCTGGAAAGAAGGGTTCCAGCGCAAGACAGACCCAAACGCGCCCTTGGCTCCTCTTGTCGCCGACTTGCTTCCGACACTCGACCTGAAAACCGGTCAAACGCTTGAAATTCTCGATATCGGCTCAGGCCCCCTGAGTTGGATTGGAACCTCACATCCCGATTTCACGGTCAACGTGACGGCAGTCGACCCGCTTGCCGATGAGTATAATGCCGCGCTCGACAGCAAGGGCGTGACAGGCGTGGGACGACCGATCAAGGGATATTTCGAAACCGCGCTATGGCAGCTTGGCGCGGGGCGTTTTGACGTGGTTTGGTGTGCCAACTCGCTCGATCACTCGATTGATCCGATCATTGGTCTTTATAACATCATCAACCTCTGCCGCACGGGTGGCGGGGTCATTCTCATGTTTCATCCCGATGAAGCGGAGCGAGAAGAGTATGTTGGACTGCACCAGTGGAACCTCAATATTAACAACGAGCGTCTGACCCTAACCCGTAAGGGCCGTCAATTCGACCTGATGACGATGCTCGCGGGACAGCAGGATATCCGCCTGAGAACGCTAGGCAAGGTTGGGCAGGACAAATCACGCGTCGTGGTCACATTCCGAAAACATGCGGATTGCAACCTGTCGGAATTGTTGATCGCGTGACACATTCAATCCTGTTCGCGTGTCTTGCAACCCGTGGAGCGGACAAATAAAAAGTCAGGCAACGATGCGAAAGCGCCGTTTTCTCATCATCGGCCTGCCGCGCAGCGGCACAACCTATCTGATGATGCTGCTCAACGCCCATCCCGCGATCCATCGCAGCGGCGAGCAGTTCAACCACGATGGGACAGGTCCGCGATTTGTGCACCTCGGGCCACGTGCTTGACGGCAGGCCGCTCCAGTATTTCGCCGATCTGGAAGAGGCGATAGAGGCGCACCGCGCGATCATGGCGCGCGCGGCTGAGCAAACGCGGCTCAGGCGGGGCCGCGCACCTGCTCGAACCGCAGGCCGGACGCCTCGTAACCTGTCATGAGCTCAAGCTGCGCGGGCGTGGCGCGCCAGTCGCCAAAGGCGATGTAATCCTCTGCGGACACGCGCGTCAGCGCGCCGATGCCGGGGATCGTATCATAGGGCTGCAATGCGTCGGCGGGCCCGAAGTAATGCACCGAGTCGATGCTGTCTGCCAAAAGACAGATGCCCACGCCAAACGTGCCAAAGCCAAAGACCAGATGCCGCGCGCCAATGAGCGTCTGCACGTCCTCACGAAAACTGCCGCTCTGAAAGCGAAAGCCGATGCCAAGCGCCGCAAGCCGCGCCTCCAGCGCCGCGATGGCGGGGTTGTTGCGATCCTCGGCCACAAGAATGGCGCGTTCAATGCGCCCCTCGGCCACAAGGCGCTCAAGGATGGCGATGTAATAGGCGGCAGGCGGCTGGACATAAAACGAATGCGGCCGGGGCCGGAACACATCGCCCGAGCGAAAGTGAAACACCACCGTGCGGTCATCGAGCCGCGCGGCCTCGGGCAGCGGAAAAAGATCGAGCCGTCGGCGGATATGATCGCGAACGATCTGCGCGCGGGCCGCATCCGCCGCGTGCGCGAGCGTCTCGTCGAAGGCGGACAAACGAAAGAAATCCCCGACCAGAACCCGCGTTTCGGGCCGCGCCTGCCCCTTGGGCAAAAGGGTGATGCCGTCGATCACGATCGGGTCGGTGCCCGTGAGATTGGCAAAGTCGGGCAGGTAGACGCGGCGCACCCCGATCCGCCGCGCGAAGGCGACCGCGTTCGTGACCTGCAACAGGATATTGGCAAAGCGCCCGAATTCGCGGACCTGCACGGCGCTCACCGCGCCTTCGCCGGTGAACCAGTAGCGCGGCTTGTGGAAATCCGGCCTTGACCCGAAATAGAGCCCCTGCGGCCCAAGCCCCCGCGCGCGCAGCCAGTCGCGGAGCGCCGTCTCCATCGTGCTGGTGTAAACCTCGACCTCGGCAAGATGCAGGGGCCTGTGGTCGTCAAGCGACAGGCGCACATGGCGCGCCAGCACCTGCCCCCCCAGTTCCAGAACGAAGGGCCGCCCCTCGGGTCCGGTGCCGAAATAGCTCAGCCCCTGATGCAGCAGAAACCACGACTTGCCGTTCGCCGAGGCCTCGATCCGCAAGCTTCGGCTGCGGAACTGCCATGCCGCCGCGCGCCGGTTATGCACGATGATGGCCTGCAACGGATAGCGCATTCCCAAATCGATCCGCCACCAGGGCCGCGCCTCGTTATCCGTGTGAAAGGCATAATCGCGGGCGATATGGCCATTCGCCCCGGCATGGGCCTCATGCGGGCGGCTGTAGTCGCTCAGTGACGATTGCTCGCACCTCTTGCCGACGGCGATATTGACCCAATCGCGCGGCAGACCTGCCCGCGCCTCCGGCTTGCCGGCCTGGGGCCTCAACCGTCCAAGCCAGCCACGCGCCCTGTTCAAGAATTGCGGCATCCTGCCCCTGCCCCGGCCGTTCGGCACTCTGGCGGGCACCTTGGCCCAAGCATGGCCCAGGCGCAAGCGGGTGACGCACCTGCGCCCTTGGCTTGCAACAGGCCGGTAATTGCGCGACAACGCGGGCGCATCCGAAACCTTATGGACAGCCCCTTGCCCGAAGCCCCTCAGAGGACAGCCCCCCCCGGCCCCGCCCCGCGCCGCTTTCTCATCATCGGGCTGCCGCGCAGCGGCACCACATATCTGATGACGCTGCTGAACGCCCATCCCGCGATCCATTGCAGCGGCGAGCAGTTCAACCCCTATGCCATCGTCGGCGTCAGGGACCGCGACGACGCCCCCGAGCATCTGCTTGAGCGAGACCGTTCTCCGCTTGTGTTCATGCAGCGGTTTTTCGAGACGGCCGCGCCACCGGGCGTCGAGCGGGTGGGGTTCAAATACATGCTTGGCCACAACGTGCGCATCCTCAAGCGGCTGGCCGAATACCCCGAGATTGACCTCATCCATGTCTGGCGCGACAACCGGCTGGCGCAGGTCTCCTCGCTCATCAAGGCCGAGCAATCGCTGATCTGGGCCCAGTCCCGACCCGATGCCCATATCCACGAAAAGATCAACGTCGGCCCGCGCAGGATCTGCCAGCGCTGGCATGAAATGGCGAGCATGGACACGCTTTTCGCGCACTGGCTCGACAGCCTGCCCAACCGTCGCCTGACGCTGGAATACCGCCAGCTTTTCGCGCCGGATTTCATCGAGCGGATTACCGGGTTTCTGGGCACAACACCCGATCCGGGGATGAAAAGCCCGCTGGTCAAGCAAAGCCCCGACGACATACTCGCCCGATTCAAGTATCCCGACCCGATCGCCCGCTACTTTCGCCAAATCGGCTTCGGCCACTGGCTCGACCCGGAGATCTGAACAATGCGCCGCGTGCTTTATGTCAACTGGGTGGATTACCTCGACCCCGAACGGCGCGGCGGCGGTGTCTCGGTCTATCAGCGCAACCTGATGGCCGAACTGGCCAAGGCACCGGAGACCGAAGCGGTCTTTCTGTCCTCGGGCATCTCCTACGATCTGCGCCCCGGCCCGCCCCGCTGGGAGCAGGTCCGCCACGGCCCGGACACGGACCGCGCGCGCCGCTTCGAGATCGTCAATTCCGGCGTCATGGCCCCCGCCCATCACAGTTACGGCGACCCCGCCCAGATCAGCCACCCCGCGACCGAGGCCACCTTCTTCGATTTCCTGCGCGCCACCGGCCCCTATGACGCGGTGCATTTCAACAATCTCGAAGGGCTGCCCGCACCGGTGCTGCGCCTCAAGGAGACGGCACCGGATACCCGCGTCCTCTTCATGCTGCACAACTACTACCCGATCTGCCCGCAGGTGAACCTGTGGTATCAGGAGCGCCGCAGTTGCGCCGATTTCGACGGTGGGCGGGCGTGTGTGCATTGCCTGCCGCACCGGCCCGACAGGCGCGTGATCCGGCTTGCCAATGCCGTGGCCTACCGGCTCAAATGCCTTGGCATCGCGCCGGGAGGACGGGGGTTTGATCCGCTGTTTCGCTGGGGAATGCGGCTTTTCCGGCGGACGGGCTGGCTTCGGCGCAGTCTGGCCGGGCCTGCCCTGCCGCCCGCCCCCGATGAGGCGGTGATCTTCTCGACGCGGCGGCGCGCGATGATCGACACGCTCAACCGGCACTGCGACGCCGTTCTGTGCGTCTCCGATGCGGTGCGAAAAATAGCCTTGTCCTATGGGATCAAACCCGAGCGCGCCCATGTCTGCCCCATCGGCACGCTCGAGTCAGAGGCCTTCACCCGCACCGCGCCACGCGGCCCCCTGCCCGGTGCCGATGGCACGCTGACGCTGGCCTATCTGGGCTACATGCGCCGCGACAAGGGGTTCTATTTCCTGCTTGATGCGCTCGAGGCATTGCCCGAACCGCTCGCCCGCCGTCTGCGCCTTGTCGTCGCCGCCCGCCGGGGTGAGGCGGAGGCGATGATCCGGCTGGCCGCGCTCGGCGACCGGCTCGCGGGGCTTACCCATCTGGACGGCTATTCCCATGACGGGCTTGATGCGCTGCTTGCAGGCGTGGATGTGGGGGTGGTGCCGGTGCTCTGGCACGACAACCTGCCGCAGGTCGCCATCGAGATGCACGCCCGCCACATCCCGCTGCTGACCTCGGACATGGGCGGCGCGCAGGAATTGGGCAATTGCCCCGAGATGGTCTTTGCCGCAGGTGACACAAGCGATTTTCATGCCCGGATAGCGGCGCTGCTTGCGGGGCGCGTCGACATGGATCGCTATTGGGAAAACGCCCGTCCGCCCGTCACCATGGCCGCGCATATGGCCGCGCTTGGCGACCATTACGGCTGGCACTGACCGTCAGCCAAGCCGCGCCGCCACGAACGGCACCTCGTGCCAGCGCAGCGACACGCCCGGATCATGGATCACGCGGCGGCCCTCGCTGACAAGCGCGAGATAGCGGCGGTATTCCTCGGCATTGCCCCAGTGCTGGCCGCGCGCGACCTCTGCCTCGGCCTTGCGGCGGAACTCGGCGTTATACTTGAAATGCCCCAGGATCAGCTCGCGCCGCGCCAGCCGCACGTCGCCCACGAAATGCAGCCCGGCCGAGAGCCGCATGAACGGGTGATACCGCAGAAGCGCGATTTTCTGCGCCACGAACATCTCGGGCCGCGCATCGGGAATGAGCCGGTGGCGCAGCGCCGAGGTCCAGGTCGGCTGATCCGAGAACGGCCCGCGCATCGGGGTCGAGCGCAGGAACGGCGTGCGCTCGGCAAATCCCGCCTCCGCGAAGGGATCGCCCGAGGCGAAATCGGCGCCCTCCAGCGGCCCGTCGGGATACATGTCGAGCATGAAGAGCCGTGCCGCATCGGCCCCCTCGAACGCGGGCGTGGCCAGCAGGTCTTGCAGGCTTTGACGCCGTTCGGTCTGCCACACCAGAAGCTCGTCGGCATCGGCCACGAGCGACCATTTGCCTTGCCGGAACTCGGCCAGCATGGCCTGTTGCCAGGCCACGCCCCAGGCCGCGCGCCGGTAATCGGTATCGACCGAAAAGAGCGTCACGTCGCGCTGTTCGGCCAGATAGTCCAACGTGCCGTCATCCGATCCGTTATCGGCGATCACGAACCGCTCGACGCCCAGACCGCGATAATGCCGCAGGAAATGCGGCAAGAGAAACATCTCGTTGCGCATCACCGAGACCACCGCGACCTGGGCCTCGCGCGCCGCCTCTGCGCTCGCCTCCGAGGTGATGAGATCGAGCGCATTGCTCTGCGCCCCGAGACGCGCCGCATGGAAGCCAGGCCAGATCTTCTTCGGCCAGAGCGCCGGGCTTGCCAACCGCGCAAGTGCCGGGGCCTGATCCTCGGCACTGTCGAGATGCACCATCTGCACCGGCATGGCGCGGCTGGCCAGGAACCCGTTATGCCAGGACGACACCGGTTGCGCCCCGGCATGGCTGCGACGACGGACCGCCGTATAATACCCGTCCTCCGCCACCGCGATGCCGCGCAGCGCCAGAAGATCACCGATCAGCTTGTCCTCCATGAAGGACAGCCGTTCAAGCAACCGGCCTTCGGTGCTGTTCATCGCGGCAAGCACCTCTGCCATGGCGCGACGGCTGAGCGCATAGCCCGAGCCGCCATCGGCATAACTCGAGGGTTCGGGCGACTTGTCAAGCGCGCGCCGGGCCCGATGCGACGTGGATTTGCCCTGATGCCAGCGCCGGTCCATCTGACCGGGAATGAGCGAGAGCTTGCGCCCGTAATAATCGAACCGGCGATAGTTGAGCGCGCGAAAGAATTCCGGCGCGTTCAGAAAGCAATCGTCGTCGATCTTGAGCACATGGCCGAAATCGGTCCGATCATGCACCCAGCGGATCGCGGCGAGGGTCTTTTGCGGCAGGCCCTCGTAATCGTCCGGCGCATCGAGCCGCAGCACATCGCCGTCCAGCCGGCCATCGCCGCCGCCGGTGACAAAGACATGGGCGATCCCCATCTCCTCGAGCAGGCGCAGCCACCCCGCGCGCAGCGCCGGGGCGCGGGTTTCAAGATAGGGCGCGCAGGTAAAGATCACCACGAGCGTATCATAGAGCGGATGCGCAGGCCCGAGCGCCGCGCAACCGGGCGGCAAGGGCGCGCCCGGTCCGAGCGCGTCCAGCAGCGGCTCCGAACCGGGTATCCGCGCCGCGCGCAACCGCACCGCCCCCTGCCGCACCGACGGTGCCGCCGCCAGCGCCGCGCGCCTGGCCTCGGGCAGATCGTCCAGCCGCACCGCGAGCCAGTCCAGACCCTCGGCGCGCAAGGCACTGTCGCCCAGCCCAGCCACCAGAGACAGGCCCAGCCCCAGGCCCAGATACTGCGCCTGCGCCCCGGCAATCAGGTCGAGCCGCTCAAAGAGCGGACCCGCCTCACCTGTGTCGGGCGCGGCCAGCGCCGCCTCGATCATCTCCGCACAGGCGCGCTGCAATGCGGTGTGGCGGGGGGGCGCTGTCTTGGGATAAAGCTTGGGCAGCGCCGCGCGCAGGTCCGCCATCTCGGCCTCGGGAACAGCGCCCGCGCCCGGGCGGGCCCATGCGCGCACCTGCTCGCCCGGCACCGCACAGCCCATCTCGCGCGCCACGCGCGCCGCATCGGGGTTGCCCGCCGCCGCGAACAGCTGCAGCGCCGCGTCCAGCCCGCCGCGCCCCTGCTCCACCTGGCGGAACGCCGCCCGCGCCTCTGCCAGACGTGGCGGCAGATCGGCCACGCCCTGCGCCTCCACCGCCTCCCAGAACAGCCGCGACAGCCCGTAGGCGCGCAGGCAGAACGCCTCGAAATCCGCGGCCAGGTAACGGCTCATCAGCGCCCGCTGGCCCAGCAGGGCGACGGCGGCGCGGGTGAGCTCGCGGCAATGCGCCCGGCCCCAGAAATCGGCAAGGCGGCGCGTGACGAAATCAATATACCCGTAAATCAGCGCCTCGCGGCGGTCCGGGTCCACCCGCCGCGCGCGCAGCGCGTGACGCGCCACATGCGCAATGCAGGTGGTCGGCAGCCACGCCTCCCCGGACGGCACCAGCGACCAGAGCGCGTCATGGACCGCATCGCCCCGCCCCTCGGCCAACAGGACAGGCAGGAGTGCCGCGCGGCTCCACGGATCGGTCGGCAGCGGCCCTTCGGCCAGCCCTGCCGCGCGCGCCATGGCCATCGCGCCGTCGAAATCCGCGCCATCATGCGCCTCGGCGGCCAGCGCCGCCACCAGCCCGAGACACAGCGCGCGCCGCTCTTTGGCGGGCACCGCCAGACCGGGCAGCACATCGCGCGCATCCGGGGCGGGGGTGGCGCTCATGGCCCCGGCGAAACGGGCAAGCGCGCGCGCCACCTCGCGCCCGGTCTCGGGTGTCGGCTCCGGGACGGGCGCAAGCCCGAGTGCCCCTGCCATCCCGAACCGGACGGCCAAGGCCCGCGCGCGCGCCTGCCCCTCGGACGACAGCAGCGCTGCAAACCCGCCATGGACAAGATGCTCCAGCACCAGAAGGCTGCGCGGCATGTCCTCCGGCTCAAGCCGGTGCGCCAGCGCCGCATCGAGCCGCGCCGCCATCTGCGCGCGCGGTATCCGCAAGGCCCCGCGCGCCGGATCATCCGCGACGATATCGAGCGTCGCGCCCTCCGGCACATCTGCCCAGAGCCACCCCGGCAGCGGCACCAGACCCCCCGGCACGCCCGCCGACGCGATCACGCGCAACGGTGCCTCATCCGGTCCCGCCCGCAGACACCCAACCCCCTCCGGCACACGCAAGAGCCAGCCCTCGTCAAGCACCAGCCCCTTGCCCGACCAGCCCGAAACCACATCGAGCAGCGTGATTGACCCCTGCGATTCCACGAACGCGATCCGGTCCAGACCGCCGAACCGCTCCCCGGCCTCGACCCGCACCAGCGGCACACCGTCCAGCGAGAGCGCCGCATCCGTCGCCGTCAGCCGGATCACCACCTCTACCATGCGCGGCCCGAGCGGCGCGTCATGGGCGATCTCCGCGCGCCAGTGCCCGGCTGCATCGCGATCATTCAACACAGCCCGCCGTTCATCGCGGCGCAACGACACGTGAAACGGGATCGAAACGCGGTCCACGCCATAAAACGACAGGTTGGCGAACGGGTCTGCCGCCAGATCGGCCCGGAACCGCAGCCAGCCCGTGCCATCAAGCGCAAAGGGCCGGAGCGCCTCGCGCGCCACGGGGGGCGGTGCCGCGGGCGGGGCGGGCTCGTCGAGCGGCGCAAGCAGGACGCGCGGGGCCGTGCGGGGATCGAGCCCTGACACCAGCCGCGCAGGCACATCGGCATCGACACCGGCAGGCGGCGCGCCGCGCCCCCCATAACCGCGCCGTATCCCGCCGATCAGCGCCGCGACCATCGCGCGCCGCCGCTCGGGTTGCCAGTGTCGCCAGAGCGCGCGCAGAAACAGCCGCCGCTCCCAACCCTCGGGCAGCCGCGCGCGCGCGGCGGCGGGCAGGGCCGCGATGCAGGCGTCGTGATCGGCAAGGAAATCCGCCGCCTGTCCGTCCGCCGTCTCCGCCTCGAAAATCGCACCGGGCAGGCTGACCACCCGCACCGCCATCAGGCTGGCTCCGAGGCAAAGTGCCATGCCCCCGGCATCGGCAAGGCGCAGATCGTGCGACCGGATCAACGCCGCCCGGATCATGTGCGCCGCCAGCGGTGCGCGCCGCGCCAGCGCCGCATCGGGGACAAAGCGCCCGCCCTCCGGGACCGTCTCGCCGATCACGCCCAGATCACCGCCCGCCTCCAGAAGCGCGCGCGCCTGCGCGTTCAGGACATGCGGATCGGGCCGCGCGCCCGCGTCGAGAACGATCACCAGTGCGCCACGAGCGGCCCCGGGCCCCTCCGCCGCCGGAACCGCCCGGATATGCGGTGCCGCGTCCAGGGCGACAAGCGCGGCGGCATCTTCCGGGCGCGGGCACAGGATCACCCCCTCCTGACCCAGCACCGCCCCCCCGGCCAGCG
Organism: Roseovarius sp. MBR-79; assembly: GCF_053628555.1. Taxonomy (NCBI): domain Bacteria; kingdom Pseudomonadati; phylum Pseudomonadota; class Alphaproteobacteria; order Rhodobacterales; family Roseobacteraceae; genus Roseovarius; species Roseovarius sp. MBR-79. Next base: position 205,481 of record NZ_JBRJGP010000001.1, read on the forward strand.
CGGCAAGCGTGTCCGAGAGCGGCCCCACCGCAGCCCCATCCCAGCGGATCACGACCGAGAGCGGGGGGCGGCCCGCCATTTCCTCGCGCCAGGAGACACAGGCCCCGTCCCGCGCGATCCCTGCCCGGTCGAGAAACGCCGCCGCCGCGCGCGCAAACCGTGCGCGCCGCTCGGGCGAGGCAAGCACACGCGCGCGCTCGGCGATCAGACGGTGGGAAAGCGTGGCCAGCGCCTCCTCTGCGCCGTCGTGCGGACCCTTTGCCATGATCGCGCCCGCGCGCTCCAGCACGGGAAACTGCTCGAACACCCGCTCGTCATCTCGGCCCGTGATCTGCCCCGCCCGCCCCTGCGTTTGCAGATAGAGCGGTTCGGGCAGGTGGATCAGGTGATCGGTGCGCGCGGCGGCCCGCAGGAAAAACCCGTGATCCTCGAACCACGTCCCCTCGTCGTATCGCAGCCCGTCGATGAGCGAGCGGCGATAGAGCTTGTTCCACGCCGAGGGGAAATGCGCGACCACATCCGGCCAGCCCGCAAAGTCATGACGCCGCAGCCCGACATGCGCGCCGAGGTCCGGTGCGCTGTGAATCCCCGAATGGGCCGCGCCGGTGCCGTCGGCTAAGACATAGCGCAAGGCGCAGGCCACCCAGTCGCCCCCCGTCTCCTCCAGCGCCCCGAGCATCCGCCCGAGAAAATCCGGCATCACCCGGTCATCGCCATCGACGAAGGCGATGAACTCTCCGCGCGCCTCGGCGAGACCCGCGTTGCGTGCCACCGACAGCCCGGCATGGGACTGGCCCAGCAGGCGAAACCGCGCATCGCCCGCCATCGCCTCACGCGCCCGCGCAGCACTCGCGTCGCCGGAGCCGTCATCGACCACGATCACCTCGAAATCGTCAAAGGTCTGGGACCTGAGGCTCCTGAGGCAGGCACCGATATGGGCCGCCACGTCGTGAACCGGCACGATTACCGAAATCTGGGGGGCGCGGGCCATGGGAGCCTTTGTCTGAACGGTCTGCACTTGACGCTTGTCCCGCAGCAATGCCGACAAGTAAACCCCCGCGCCATGTTGCGATCTGGTATCGGTTCGGGCGTTACGCTATCGACAGGCAGGAGGCGCGGCAATGCTGATCGGAATAGAGCGGAAATTCGTCTTCGTGGCCAATACCAAGACCGCCTCGACCTCGATCGAGACGGCGTTGGCACCCGTGTCCGAGATCGCTTTCAAGGGCACGCCCGAGCGCAAGCACGTCTCCTTGCACGCGGCCATAGAGGCGCATCCCGAGATTTTCGCGCAGTCCGGCCAGTGGCCGCGCTTTTTCTTCAAGTTCGGGGTGATGCGCGACCCGCTCGACTGGATCGGCTCGTGGTTCCGTTATCGCAAGTCCAACAAGGTCGACAGCCCCCTGCCCCCCGAGATGAGCTTTGCCGAGTTCTGGGAGCAGCAGGACTGGAATTTTCGCCGTGCGGACGGGCAACCCAACCTGCAACGCGACAAGTTCTGCGGCCCGCAGGGCAAGGTTCTGGCCGATGTGATCATCCCCTATGACCGCCTGTCGCCCATGTTCGGCCAGATTTGCGACGCTCTTGACGTGCGCCGCCCGCTGCCGCGCGAGAACGTGTCCAAAGAGCGTAGCACCGGGCCCATCCCGCCCGACCTGCTGGACGACTTGCGCGCCTTCTATGCCGAGGATTACGCGCTCTGGCAGCGGCTCGATAAGATCAATGCCGGGGGCATGGCATGGCTCCGGTCTCGCGCACCGGGCACCCCGCGCGATCCGTAGGCACCGCATTCAGAAGATGAAGTCACTGGCATCGAGATCGCTCGTCACGAGATTGCGCAAGACGATCACGCCACCCCCTCCGGTATCGATCACCAGATCACTGCCGATCTCGGTCGCGGCCGCCATCACGTCGGCCAGCGATCCGAGCGCACCGACAGCGCGCAGGTCGATCCGCTCCAGCGGGTCGAACGGATCAAAGTCGGTGATCGTATCGCGGCCATGGCCGTCCGCGAAAACAAAGGTATCGGACCCCGCCCCGCCGGCGATCTGATCGTCGCCCGCGCCCCCCACAAGCCTGTCCTGCCCGGGACCGCCCCAGAGCGTATCGCGCCCCTCTCCGCCGTCGAGCCTGTCATCGCCTCCGCCCCCGCCAAGCGTGTCGTTGCCCGCGCTGCCCATCAGCGTGTCGTTGCCCGCAGCGCCCCAAAGCTGGTCATCGCCTGCCCCGCCATCGGCCAGATCGTCGCCGAAAAAAAGGCCGATCGTGTCATTGCCATCGCCGCCGGTGACGCTGTCGTTGCCGAAAGAGGCCCAGATCTCGTCATGGCCTGACCCGCTGTTGATCTCGTCATGACCCGCACCGCCGCCAAGCGTGTCGTTGCCCGCCTCGCCCCAGAGCGTGTCATTGCCGTCCGAGCTCCAAAGCTCATCCGCGTCCGGCCCGCCGAACATCAGGTCGTGCCCCGGCCCGCCACCCAGCATGTCGTTGCCATCGCCGCCAAGCAGCGTGTCATTGCCCTCCGCGCCGAAGAGCCGGTCACGCCCCGGCCCGCCGATCAGGCTGTCATTGCCAGGGCCACCGCCAAGGTCGTCATTGCCGCCGCCGCCATCGAGCGTGTCATCGCCGTCGCCGCCAAAGAGCGTATCGTTGTCTGCGCCGCCCGACAGGCTGTCATGCCCCGGCCCCCCGCCCAGAGAATCGCGCCCGTTCCCGCCCCGCAGCGTGTCATTGCCACCCAGACCGAAGATCGTGTCATCCCCCTCGAGACCGTCGATCACGTCCGCCCCGGCGGTCCCGCCGAGAGCATCCGCGTCCGGCGTGCCGGTGATCGGCAGGGTGAAGCTGCTGGTGAGGATCGGCAGCCGGTCGGGCCAGTCGAAGACCGGGCCAAAGAGCCGTGCAGCGTCGAGCAGGACCGGCGTTGTCGCGGTGATCTCCACCACCGTGTCGCGGAACCTGAGCCGGGCAAAACCCGCGCCCGCCTCGATCCCGAGTTGCCCCGCATTGCGCAGGAACGGCAGCGCCGAGAGGTCGAGCCGGTCCGTGCCGGGCGCAAAATCGGTGATCCGCACAAGGCCGGACCCCGCCGAGACGACAAACACATCCGCCCCCGCACCGCCGCGCATCGCGGTCTCGCCCGGTCCGCTCACAAGGATGTCGTTGCCCGCGCCGCCCGAGAGCGTGTCCGCGCCGAAGCCGCGCGCCATCAAGAGATCGTCACCCGCCGTTCCGGTCAGCAGCGCCGCCGCGTTGCCGCCGGTTTCCGCCACCACGCCAAGCGTGGAGAGATCGAGGGCGAACTGACTGATCCCGCCGCGCGGGTCGCCCGCCACGAAGAGTTGAAGTTGCGTGCCAAGGATGGCGGCGCTCAGTTGGCCCACATTCTCAAGCCCGAGCCCAAGGGCGTGCTCCACCGTCTCCACATGCAAAAGCCGCCCGTCGGGCAGAAGGCGAAACAGGCTCAGCCCGTCATCCGCGCCCCCCGCCGCAACGAAGACATGATCGCCCACCTGCGCCACGCTCACCCCCTGCGCCCCGCCGAAGCGCGTGGCGAGCGTGTCCAGCACGTGATCCACCAGCACCATCGTGCCGTCGGCCTCGATCCGCACCACGCTGAGCGATTGCGAGCCCGCCGCCGCGATGATCGCGAAAGTGGTGCCATGGGCGCTCACCACGTCGAGCGCGGTGACATCGGCGACCGCCAGACCGCCACCGCCATCCAGCACACCGCGCGCCGAAAGCGCGCCGGTCGCGGCATCGACGGCAAAGCTGTAGAGCGCGCCCGCGCCCTGATCGAGCGCCAGAAGCTGCATGTCGCCCGCCGCACCCACCAGCGACAGAAGCGCCGGACCGGCAAGCAGGGCCGCGCCATCCGGCCCCTGCGGCACGGCGGACGAGGCGGGCGCGGCCAGCCCCGCCCGGAACACCAGAAGCTGCCCGCTGACGCCATCGGCCGCGAACAGCGTTTCCAAACCGCCGATCCGGGCCGACACCAGCGCCGACACCTCACTGCCCGCCTGCGGCAGGCGGCCCAGCGAGATCGTCGCACCAAAGCCGCCCGTCCCCGTCAACTCCTGCGCGAGAATCGCCCTCGCTCCCCCATCCGGCGCTGTGCCGAAGGCCAGCGCCATGCGCCCCGCGCCCGCGACCGCGACCGGGGCGGCAAGCCCGGTTTGACCGGTGGCGACCGCGCCGAAAAAATGAACGGTATCGACAAGCTGCGCGACACCATCCTCCGCCAGACGAAAGGACAAAAGGCCGCCAAGCGGCCCGGTCCCCGCCACCAGATGCGCCCCGGACGGCAACCACGCCACGCCCAGATCGCGCAAATCCTGATCGAGCAGCGGATCGCCAAGACCGAGATGCGCGACAAACTCCAGACCCATGACCCCCTCCACCCCACACCGGTCCCGGGTATCGCGGGCAAGAGCGGAGACAGCCGCGCAAAAAGCGGGCAGAACCGCGCCTTTTGCAGACGTCTTTAGGCAATTTTCATATTTTCACGCCAGTGTGATCCCGAGACTGGCCAAAAGCGACGCACGCCGCTACTTTCCCACGCGGGGGACTGAACCTCAGACCCGCCGAGGTTCGGGCCCGTGGCCTATTGCACGAGGACCGGACCACCACGGATCGAAGAGGGACGATATGCGGATACTTGTTGTCGGGGCCGGCTTCAGCGGGGCCGTGATCGCGCGGGAACTGGCCGAGGCGGGCCACAAGGTTACGGTGCTCGAATCGCGGACGCATGTGGCCGGAAACTGCCATACCGAACGCTGCGCCGAGACGGGGATTCTCGTCCATGTCTACGGCCCTCACATCTTTCACACCGACGACGCCGAGGTCTGGTCCTATGTGAACCGCTACGCGCGGTTTCAACCCTATGCGCATCGGGTCAAGGCCACGGTTGGCGGTCAGGTCTTTGGCCTGCCGCTCAGTCTGCACACGATCAACCAGTTTTTCGGCCGCGCCTTTCGCCCCGAGGAGGCGCGCCGCTTCATTCTTGACGATCAGGCGCAGCCATCCCGGCACGAGCCGCGCAATTTCGAGGAACAGGCGCTCGCCATGATGGGTCCCGCGCTTTATGGCGCATTCTTTCGCGGCTATACCGAAAAGCAATGGGGCCTGTCGCCCGATCAACTGCCCGCGTCCATCCTCAAGCGGCTGCCGATGCGCTTCAGCTACGAGGACAGCTATTTCGCTCACCGCTTTCAGGGGCTGCCCGAGGCGGGTTATACCGCGCTTGTCGCGGGCATTCTCGACCATCCCGGCATCGACGTGCATCTCGGTTGCCCCTACACGCCCGAGCAGGGGCGGCGCGCCGATCACCTGTTCTGGTCGGGGCCGCTTGACGGATATTTCGGCAACCGGCTGGGCGACCTGGGCTATCGCACGCTCGATTTCGAACGGTTCACCGCGCAAGGCGACTGGCAGGGCTGCGCGGTGATGAATTATCCCGACCGGGAAACACCCTATACCCGCATCACCGAGCACAAGCATTTCAGCCCCTGGGAACGCCACGAGATGACCGTGTGCTACCGCGAATATCCCCGCGCCTGTGCCCCCGGCGACATCCCCTATTACCCGATCCGCCTGACACAGGAAAAACTCCTGCTGGCGCAATACGAGCGTCTCGCCGCCGAAGAGTGCGGGGTGAGCTTTGTCGGACGTCTCGGCACCTATCGCTATATCGACATGGATGTGACCATCCGCGAGGCGCTTGACGCCGCGCGCGGCTTTCTTGCAAGCCACGCGCGCAGATCGGCAACAGTCGCGGCGCTCTGAGCACGCAACCGCGACGACACGGATTCCCCCAGGGGCGGAATGTGCTATCGCTGTGTCAGGATCGGCTGGTGCCCGCGATGCGGGCTTAGCAGGCTGAAGCCACAGGACCAGGGCACAGGGCAGAGAAGCAAAAACATATGAAACGGGCACTGATCACCGGCATCACCGGGCAGGACGGCAGCTATCTGGCGGAATTCCTGCTGAAAAAGGGCTACGAGGTTCATGGCATCAAGCGGCGGGCCTCGCTTTTCAACACCCAGCGGATCGACCATATCTATCAGGATCCGCATTCGAACCATCAGCGGCTCAAGCTGCATTACGGCGATCTGACCGACAGCTCCAACCTGACCCGCATCCTCTCGGAGGTGCGCCCGGACGAGGTCTATAACCTCGGCGCACAAAGCCATGTCGCCGTCAGTTTCGAGGCGCCGGAATACACCGCCGATGTCGACGCCATGGGCACGCTGCGCCTTCTGGAGGCGATCCGCTTTCTGGGGCTGGAGCAGGTCACCCGGTTCTATCAGGCCTCCACCTCCGAGCTTTACGGTCAGGTCGCGGAGACCCCGCAGCGCGAGACCACGCCGTTTCATCCGCGCTCACCCTATGGCGTCGCCAAACTCTATGCCTACTGGATCACGATCAATTACCGCGAAGCCTACGGCATCTATGCCTGCAACGGCATTCTCTTCAACCACGAGAGCCCGCGCCGGGGCGAGACCTTCGTGACGCGCAAGATCACACGCGGGCTGGCCAATATCGCGCAGGGGCTGGAGGACTGCCTTTACATGGGCAATATCGATGCGCTGCGGGATTGGGGGCACGCGAGGGATTACGTGCGGATGCAGTGGATGATGTTGCAGCAGGACGCGCCCGAGGATTTCGTGATTGCGACCGGTGTGCAGTATGCGGTGCGCGACTTCATCCATTGGACAGCCCAAGAGCTTGGCATCACGCTCGAATTTACCGGTGAGGGTGTCAACGAGATCGGCACCGTGACCGAGGTGCGCGGCGACAAGGCCCCCGGCGTGGGGCCCGGCGATGTGGTCGTGCGCATCGACCCGCGCTATTTCCGCCCCGCCGAGGTGGAGACGCTTCTGGGCGATCCGTCCAAGGCCAGGGAAAGACTTGGCTGGGTGCCCGAGATCACCGCGCAGGAAATGTGCGCCGAGATGGTCGCCGAAGACCTGCGCACCGCGCAGCGGCACGCGCTGCTCAAGGCGCATGGCATGGACATGCCGGTAAGCTTCGAGAACGGGTGAGCGATATGCGCGTCTATATCGCCGGACATAAGGGCATGGTGGGCGGCGCGATCCTGCGGCGACTGGCGGCGCGGGTGGCGGCGGGCGAAGCGATCACGCTCATCACCGCGACCCATGCCGAGCTTGACCTGACCGATCAGGCCGCCGTGCGCGCCTTCATGGCCGATCAGCGCCCGGATGTGGTGATCCTCGCCGCCGCGAAGGTGGGCGGCATTCTCGCCAACAACACCTATCCGGCTGATTTCATATATGAAAACCTGATGATCGAGTGCAACGTGATCCATCAGGCATTTGCCGCCGGGGTGACGCGCCTCTTGCAGCTTGGATCAAGCTGCATCTACCCGCGCGAGGCCCGGCAGCCGATGGCCGAGGACGCGCTTCTGACCGGCCCGCTGGAACCCACGAACGAGCCCTATGCCATCGCCAAGATCGCGGGCATCAAGCTTTGCGAGAGTTACAACCGGCAGCATGGCACCGATTACCGCTCGGTCATGCCCACGAACCTTTACGGCCCCGGTGACAATTTCCACCCCGAGAACAGCCATGTCCTGCCCGCCCTCATCCGCCGCTTTCACGAGGCGCGCGCGCAAGGGCGCGACGAGGTGGTGATCTGGGGGTCGGGCAAGCCACGCCGCGAATTCCTGCATGTCGATGACATGGCCGAGGCGTCGCTTTTCGTCCTGGACCTCGACAAGCCCACCTACGACGCCAACACAGCGCCGATGCTGAGCCATATCAACGTCGGCACCGGGCAGGATGTCACCATTCTGGAGCTGGCACAGATGGTGGCGCGGGCGACGGGCTATGAGGGCCGTATCGCTACCGACCCGACGAAACCCGACGGCACCCTGCGCAAGCTGATGGATGTGCGCCGTCTGGAGGATATGGGCTGGCGCGCCGCCATCGCGCTCGAGGACGGAATCGCGGGCACCTATCAATGGTTTCTGGAACATCAGGACGACTTTCGCGGATGACGCGGGGCAAGGGAGGTTTGACCATGACCGAGGATATCCATCCGCTCCTGCTCTGCGGCGGCTCCGGCACCCGGCTCTGGCCGCTGTCGCGCAAGAGCTATCCCAAGCAATTCACCCGGCTCACGGGGGAGGAAAGCCTCTTTCAGGCCTCGGCGCGCCGCCTGTCGGGCGCGGGATACGCGGCCCCCACGATCATCACCGGGTCGGATTACCGCTTTGTCGTGACCGAACAACTGGCCGGGGTGGACATCGCCGCCGCCGCCACGCTGATCGAGCCCGAGGCGCGCAACACCGCACCCGCGATCCTGGCCGGAGCGCTGGACGTGCAGGCGCGCGCGCCCGGCGCGCTGATGCTGGTCGCGCCCTCGGATCACGTGATCCCCGATCCCGAGAGATTCCGCGCCGCCGTGCAGGCCGCCATCCCGGCTGCCCGGGCAGGGCGCATCGTGACCTTCGGCATCCGGCCCGACCGGGCCGAGACCGGCTATGGCTGGCTTGCGCTCAGCAAGTCCCCGGAGGCCGATTTCGCGCCCGTGCCGCAGCCGCTCAGGGGATTTGTCGAAAAACCGGACGCAGCGACGGCAGCGGCGTTGCTGGCGGACGGGATGCATCTGTGGAACGCGGGGATTTTCCTCTTCTCGACCGACACGATCCTGTCGGCCTTCGAGACGCACCAGCCCGCGATGCTGGCCGCCGTGACCCGCGCCCATGCGACGGCAGAGCGCGACCTGCATTTCCTGCGCCTCGACCCCGAAGCATGGGCCGCGTGCGAAAACGAGTCCATCGACTACGCGGTGATGGAAAAGGCCGGCAACCTGAGCGTCGCGCCCTATGGCGGGGCCTGGTCCGATCTGGGCGGCTGGGATGCCGTCTGGAGAGAGAGCGCGCCGGACGACGCGGGCATCGTCACCTCCGGCCCCGCAACCGCCATCGACTGCGCGGACACGCTCTTGCGCGCCGAGGACAGCCAACAGGCACTGGTCGGCATCGGCCTCACGGACATCATCGCCGTGGCCATGTCCGACGCGGTGCTCGTGGCACATCGGAGCCGCGCGCAGGACGTGAAAATGGCGGTGGAGGCGCTGAAGAAACAAGGTGCCAGACAGGCCGAGACCCTGCCCCGCGACTATCGCCCCTGGGGCTGGTTCGAGAGCCTCGCCACCGGCGGGCGCTTTCAGGTCAAGCGCATCCATGTGCATCCCGGTGCCGCGCTCAGCCTGCAAAGCCATCACCACCGCTCGGAACACTGGATCGTCGTGGAGGGAACGGCGAAAGTGACCATAGATGACAAGGTCCAGCTCATCAGCGAGAATCAGTCGGTCTATATCCCGCTCGGCGCGGTGCACCGCATGGAAAACCCCGGCAAGGTGCCGATGGTCCTCATCGAGGTGCAGACCGGCACCTATCTCGGCGAGGATGACATCATCCGATACGAAGACATCTACGCACGCGGTCAGGGGGCGAAGGGGTGAGCGGCGTCAGGGACCGCTTGTCTTGACGTCCGTCAGCCCGGCGCTTGCCCGCCGATCCGCGTGACCGATGCGCACAGGGCACGCGCGGCGGCAAGGGCGCGCGCCGTGGTCTCGGTCATTTGCGGCAGGATCATCCATTCCAGCGCCCAGGCCGCGCCCGAGCGTTCCTGTTCATGAACCAGCGCGTGATGCATCCCGGCAAGCTGCCCGGCGTTGTAGCGTGCGAGCGTCACCAGAAGTTCGGCCAGAACCGGGTTCTGCTTGTGCGGCATGGCCGAAGAGGTGCCACCGCCCGCCAGCGCAATCTCGTCCAGCCCCTGTTGCGCCATCAGGCAGATATCCTGCCCCATCTTGCCAAGCGTGCCGGTCACGAGCGACAGGAACCCCGCGAAGTCTGCCAGATCGTCGCGCGTCGTGTGCCAGGCGCGGGCAGGATTGCCAAGGCCAAGCTCCTGTGCCATCGCGGCGGCGATCGCCGCACCATGGGGGGCAAGGTCCGCGCGGGTGCCCACCGGGCCGCCCAGTTGCAGACGCTCCACGCGCGGACGCAGATGGACGAGCCGTTCGACATGCCGGTCAAGCGGGTCACGCCATGTGGCCAGCCGGTCGGCCACGTTGACAGGCAGCGCCGCCTGCATCCGGGTGCGGCCCATGAGGGGATTTGCGCCGAAGCGCTGCGCGAGGTCATCAAGCGCGTCCATCAGGCCGTCCAGCCGCGCAAGGAGGAGCACGTTCACCTCGCGCAGCGTGAGGCTGAGCGCGGTGTCGAGCACATCCTGCGAGGTGGCACCACGATGGATCGCACCCGGCTCGGCGGGAATGGCGGCGCGGAGCGCGGCCACCAGCGCCGGAACCGGCAGGCCGTCGCGCGCGGTGCCCTCGCGCAAGCCATCGAGATCGGGCGCAAAGGCCATGATGGCGCGCGCCGTCTCTTCGGCATGGCGCGCCGGGATCACGCCGGTCACGCCAAGAGCACGGGTAAAGGCCGCCTCGAAAGCCAGCATATGCGCAATCTGGCGCTCGGGGGCCCACAGCGCGTGCGCCTGCGCATCGCCGAAATGGACGCGAAACCAGGGGTTTGTGAACACATCCGTCACGAAAGTCTCCGGCGCAGCGCGCTTACGGCCCCCGCCACCGCCCCGGGGGCCTCTATGCAGGGCAAGTGGCCGCAGCCCGCCAGCACCTCGACGGTGGCCCCGGGAATCAAGGCCGCCAGCGCCGCCACCAGATCGGGCGGGGTGGCGAGGTCCTCGGCCCCGGCGAGGCACCGGGTGGGCACGGCCAGCCGCGCGCTCTCTTCGGTGAAGTTGGTGTCGCGGATCGCGGCGCAGACCGCGGCATAGCCCGCAACGGGCGTGCGCGTCAGCATGTTGCGATAGCCTGCCAGCGCGGCGGTCTTTGTGGTGCGAAAGCCCATGCTGAACCACCGTTCCAGAATGGCCTCGGACATGGCGGCGATGCCATCGCGCCGGACCGTGTCGATGCGCGCATTCCAGCCCGCGGAATCGCCGATCCGCGCGCCGGTGCAGCACAGCACCAGCCCCGCCGCCAGATCGGGGCGCGCGGCGGCAAGCGCCTGCGCGATCATGCCGCCCACAGAGACGCCGCAGATCACGGCATGGCTCAGACGCAGGTGATCCATCAGCGCGGCAACATCCCCTGCCAGCAGGGCCATGGTGACCTCGCCCTCGTCGCTCAGCCCGTGACCGCGCTTGTCGAGGCAGAGGACCGGCACATCCGCGCCAAGCCCGGCGATCACCCCGTCCCAGATGCGGAAATCGGTGCCGAGCGAGTTGAGAAAGACCACCGGCACGCCCGCGCCGGGACGATAGCGGTAATGCAGCGTGACACCGTTGAGCGTGGCAAAGGGCATCAGGCCGCTACCTGCCGCAGACCGAGGATACGCCGCGCCTCTTGCCATGTGGCGACGGGGCGTTCGTATGTCTCGCAAATCCCGACCGTGCGTTTGACCAGCGCCGCGTTGGACGGGGCCAGCGTATCACGATCAAGGCGGATGTTGTCCTCAAGCCCGGTGCGCGCATGCCCGCCCGCCGCAATCGCCCAGTCGTTGACCACGATCTGGTTCGGCCCGACGCCTGCCGCGCACCAAGGCACGTCGCCAAATAACCGCTTGACGGTGGCGACATAGAAATCGAACACCTCGCGGTCGGCGGGCATGGCGTTTTTCACGCCCATCACGAATTGCACATAGGGCGCGTCCTTGATCTGCCCGCGTTTGTGCATGAGCGCCGCATGAAAGATATGCGACAGATCAAACGCCTCGATCTCGGGTTTGACGTCATATTTGATCATCTCGTCGGCGAGCCAGTTCACAAGGTCCGGCGGGTTCTCGTAAACCCGCGTCGGAAAGTTGTTTGACCCAACCGACAGCGACGCCATGTCGGGGCGCAGGGGCAGCATGCCGCCGCGCGCATTCCCGGCACCCGACCGCCCGCCGGTGGACAGTTGCACGATCATGCCGGGGCAGTGCCGCTCCAGCCCCTCTTTCAGCCGCGCAAAACGCTCGGGGTCAGAGGTGGGCCGCCCGTCGTCGTCGCGCACATGGCAATGGGCGATGCTGGCACCCGCCTCGAACGCCGCATGCGTGCTCTCGATCTGTTCGGTGATGGTGACGGGCACGGCGGGGTTGTCGGCCTTGGTGGGCACCGAGCCGGTGATCGCCACGCAGATGATGCAGGGGTTGGTCATGGCAGGGGCCTCACAGGTCGAAGAATACGGTTTCATCATCGCCCTGAAGGCGGATGTCGAAATGATAACGGTTGCCGTCCGCGCGCGCGACCAGAGTTTGCCGCCGGTGCGCCTGCTCGATGAGGCCCAGCACCGGGTCGGCGGCGTTGGCAGCCTCCTCATCCCCGAAATACATCCGGGTGTTGAGACCGACATTGATGCCGCGCGCCACCAGCCAGAGGTTGAGATGCGGGGCCATGAGGCGCCCACCCCGGCCCATGACGGCACCCGGTTTGACCGTTTTGACCTCGAACACCCCGGTGTCGAAATCCGGGATCACCCGGCCCCAGCCGCGAAAGCCCTCTTCAACCTTTTCGGCATTGGGCCCGGTGCCGGGATAGACGCCCGCGGCATTGGCCTGCCAGACCTCGATCAGCACATCCTTGACCGGCGCGCCGGTGCCATCGGTGACCGTGCCGGTGACGGTGATGCGGGAGCCCTTGGCGTTGGGGCCGGTGATGTCGCGGCCAAGTTCGCGGGCGTAGATGTCGAACCCCGCATCGCCCGGCGCAAGGCCGATATGGACATAAGGTCCGGCAGTCTGCGAGGCGGATTCCTTGAGGTAATGCAATGACTGGACCATGATCAGTTCCCCTCGGGCCGGTTTTCGAAATAGGTCGAGCGATGCCCGCGCAGCACGATGTCGAACTTGTAGGCGATGGAATCGAGCGGCACGGTGGCGTTCAAATCAAGCGCCGCGACAAGCTGATCAATCGCGCGCGGGTCGGGGATGGTCTTGACGATGGGGCATTTGGCAATCAGCGGATCGCCCTCGAAATACATCTGGGTGATCAGGCGCTGCGCAAAGGCGGTGCCGAACACCGAGACATGGATATGGGCGGGCCGCCAGTTGTTGACCCAGTTGCGCCACGGGTATGCCCCCGGCTTGACCGTGCGAAAGGCATAGCGCCCTTCGGCATCGGTCAAAGTTCGCCCGCAGCCGCCGAAATTGGGGTCGATCGGCGCAAGGTAGCTGTCCTTCTTGTGCCGATAGCGCCCGCCGGCATTGGCCTGCCAGATCTCGACCAGCGTATTGGGGACGGGGCGCGCGTTTTCATCCAGAACCCGGCCATGCACGATAATGCGCTCGCCGATGGGATCGCCGGATTGAGCGTAGTTGCGAATGAGGTCGTTATCCAGCGGGTCGATGTCGGTGTGGCCGAACGTTGGCCCGGTCAATTCGCTTGCTGAGGATTGCAACGACAGAAGCGCGTTGCGCGGCGAGCGGGCGACGCTGGTCTTGTAATCGGGCGCATAGGCGGGCGGATGCCATTCGCGGTCGCGCTGATAAAGCTCTGCGGTGGTCATGTCTTGTCCCTTTCCATCTCGGCATAGGTCTCCTTGGCCAGCCTGATCGCGTGATTGGCGCGCGGCACACCGGCATAGATGGCCACATGCTGGAACACCTCGATCACATCGCCGGGCGTGGCCCCGGTGCGGGCGGTGGCGCGGATATGCATGGGTATCTCGTCGAAATTCCCCGTGGCCGCCAGCAGCGCCAGCGTAATCATCGAGCGTTCGCGCCGCGTGATCGCGTCCGAGGCCCAGACCGTGCCCCATGCCCCTTCGGTGATGAGGGTCTGAAAGGCTGCGTCAAACTCCGTCTTCGCCGCCTCGGCCCGGTCGACATGGGCCTCGCCCAAAACCTCGCGGCGCACGCGCACGCCTTTGTCAAACCTGTCTGTCATCGTTTCGGTATCCCCTTCTGGCGCATCAGGCGTTTCTGCGCGGCGATGCGGAACGGGGCATTGGGCGCGCCATAGCCCGCATAACCGCCGCGCCGCTCCACGATCTCGAAGAACATGCCGCCCGCATAGGGGCGCGAGTAAAGCTGGAAGAACGCGCCTTGCGCATCCTCGTCATAGAGGATGTTGCCCTCTCTCAGACGCGCCAGCATGTCGGGGGCCAGATCGAAGCGGGCCGCAAGATCGGCATAATAGTTCTCGGACATGGGCAGCGGCTTGAACCCGCGCGCCATGAGCGCCGCGGACGTGGCGAAGATGTCATCGCTCGCCAGTGCGATATGCTGGACCGAGGCCCCGAAACTGTCAGCGAGGAAATTGCCTGCCATCGTGCGATGGGTCTCGGCCCCGTTCAGCGTGATGCGAAACGCGCCATTCGGGGCCTCAAGCGCCTGAGAGCGCACAAGGCCATCAGGATCGACCACATCGACCATCGGTGATTTCTGCATCTCGAACAGCGTGGTGTAAAAGAGCGACCACGACAGCATTTCATCATAGCTCATGGTCTGCGCCAGATGGTCGATGCGGGTGAGGCCCGCGCCTTCGGCCTTTGGCACCTCGGGCGTGAATTCGACCGACCAGACATCGCTGAGACCGCTTTTGTCGTCGATGAAATGCAGCACGCTGCCACTGAGGCCCCGAATGGCGGGAATGTCCAGTTCGCCCGGCCCGATCGGCTGGGAAAAGGGCTGCGCGCCAAGGGCGGTGGCGCGGGCAACGGTGGCGCTTGCATCTTGCACCGCAACGCCCACGTCGCACACCGTGGTGCCGTGCATCGCATAGGCGCTGCTGGCATAGCCGGTGGACTCGCGGTTCACGACGACGCGGATCTCGCCTTGGGTCCAGAGCGACAGATCCTTGGCGATATGGCGGCCAGCGGGGGTGAAGCCCAGGGTTTGCAAAAGCGTTTCAAGGGCTGTCGCCTCATCCCCTCGGGTGGCGAATTCGACGAAAGACACGCCTGCCGTGCGCGCACGGGCGGGCATTTGGGGCAGGTCAGGCGTGGCGCTTGGTTCGGTGCGGCGCACGTCATCCATCAGCGCGACGAGCGAGCGATAGCCGTCCTTGGCCACCGCCTTTGGTTGCCCGCCCCGGAACTGATCGTTGAAAATTTCAAGCGAGACCGGCCCGCCGTAGCCCGTCGCCATCACCGCGCGCATGAAGCCGGTCACGTCAAGATCGCCCTCGCCGGGCATGTTGCGGAAATGGCGCGACCAATAGAGCAAGTCCATGTCGATGCGCGGTGCATCGGCCAGTTGCACGAAAAAGATCCTGTCGCCGGGAATACGGCGAATGGTGTCGGGGTCGATCTTGCGCGCCAGCGTGTGAAAGCTGTCGAGGATCAGGCCGACATTCGGGTGATCGGCGCGGCGCACCACCTCCCACGCGTCGCGGTGGTCATTGACGTGATGCCCCCAGGCCAGCGCCTCGAACCCCACGCGCAGGCCACGGCGCGCGGCACGTTCCCCAAGGTCGTGAAAATCCGCCGCCGCCCGGTCGATCCCGCCAAGCGCCTGCGGATGGCAGGAGGAACAAACCAGCACCAGATCAGTGCCCAGTTCCTGCATCAGATCAAACTTGCGTTCGGCCCGGTCAAACGCCTTGGCGCGCTGCGGGTCGGGCAGGCCCTCGAAATCGCGGAAGGGCTGAAACAGCATGACCTTCAGCCCCATGTCGCGGATCATCTCGCCCACCTCGCGCGGGCTTCCGTCATGGGCGATGAAATCCTGCTCGAAAATCTCGATCCCGTCATATCCGGCGGCGGCAATCGCCTCGAGCTTCTCGGGCAGGTTGCCGGAAATCGACACGGTGGCGATGGCGGTTTTCATTGCCCCTCCTCCTGAATGGCGGCGCGTAGTGCGGCGTGATCGAGGGGAATGCCGGTGAAGATGTCCCAGGCATCGACGCCCTGGCCGAAAAACAGCTCATAGCCGGAGATCACCGTCAGGCCCGCCGCTTTCGCGTCTTGCAGGAATTGCGTCTCGACCGGGGTATAGACCGCATCGAAGGCCCATTTCGCGCCCGCCATCGCCTGCGCCGGCAAGGCGGTGCCGCCGATCCCGACCATGCCAAGCGGTGTGCAATTGATGATCCCGTCCGCGCCTTTCGCGGCGGCGATTGCGTCGGTGGCTGTCTCGATCCGGGTCTCCGAGCCAAGCGCGCGCAGCGCCTCGGCCAGTGCCTCGGCCTTGGCCGCGTCAAGATCGACACAGCGGATCGCCTCGGCCCGCAGTCCGATCAGCCCGAAGGCCACCGCCTTGCCCACCCCGCCCGTGCCAATGAGGCAGACGGTGCCGGGGCCAGCCTCGCCGCGCACGGCGCGATAGGCGGCCATGAAGCCGGTGTAATCGGTGTTGAACCCTTTGGGGCCATCCGCGTCAAAGACCACGGTATTGACCGCCCCGATGGCGCGCACCAGCGGATCGGTGACCGTGACCTTTGCGGTCACAAGTTCCTTGTAAGGGTAGGTCACGTTGATGCCACGAAAGCCGCCCGAACGGGCCTGCTCGAATACCTCGTCAAAGGTAAGGTGCATGTCGCGCGGAATCAGCCGGTCATAGGTCACATCATGCCCGGTCAATTGCCCCGCCGTGCGATGCAGGCGCGGCGATTTCGAGCGGGTGATGTTATCGCCGATCAGGCCAAGTTTGATGGCATGGGTCGCGGTCATGATGTGGCCTTTTTGAACAGACGGGTTTTCAGGGCGGTCCAGAGCGGGGTCTGGCTGACGAAGATCAGGATCACCGAGAGGAAGAGGGTGAGGGAAAGGGGGCTGGTCACGATGCCTTCGAAAAAGCGGCCAAGATCCTCGCGCTCCGAGATGATCGCGCGGCGCCAGTTGTCATCCAGAAGCCGCGACAGGATCACGCCAAGGATCACCGGGCCAAGAGGGTAGCCGTAATGGCGCATGAAATAGCCGAACACGCCAAAGCCCAGCATCCAGTAGACATCCGAGACCCGGTTGTTGACGGCATAAGCGCCCACAATCGACAGAAGCAGGATCAGCGGGATGATGACAGAGCGCGGCATTTCCACGATCTTGGTAAAGATACGAATACCGGTCAGGCCAAAGATCAGCATGAAGACATTCGCCATCATCAGCGCACCGACGATGAACCAGAACATGTCGGGCTGATCAATCATCAGCATCGGGCCGGGGTTGAGCCCGTGGATGAAGAGCGCGCCGATCATGATCGCGGTCACCGCATCGCCGGGAATACCCAGCGTCATCATCGGGATGAAGGCTCCGCCGACAGCCGCGTTATTGGCGGTTTCAGGCGCGACAAGCCCTTCCATCGCGCCTTTGCCAAACGGCACCTTGGGGTTCTTGGTCACGCGCTTGGCGTGGTCATAGGCCATCAGCGCCGCGATATCGCCCCCCGTTCCGGGCAGCGCGCCGATCACCACCCCGATGGTCGAGGTTTGCAGCGACAGCGGCAGGTATTTGCGGATTGTGCCGAAAGAGGGCACGATCTTGTCGATCTTCTGGCGCACCGCCGTCATGTTGACGTTCTGAAGCTGCAACAGCGCCTCGGACACGCCGAACATGCCGATCATGACGGCGATGAAGGAAATGCCGCCCTCCATCAGTTGCAGATCGAACGTGAAGCGTTCGGTAAAGGTCAGCGGGTCACGCCCGACCGCGCCGATGGCGATGCCCAATGCCCCGGCAAAGATGCCCTTGACCAAGGAGCCGGACGACAGCGAGCCGACCAGCAGGATGCCCAGAACCGCCAGCAGCATGTAATCGCGCGGCTGGAATTTCAGCGCGAAATCCGACACGAAGGGTGCTGCCAGTGCCAGCACCAGAATGCCGATCAGCCCGCCGAAGAACGACATCACCGTGGTCACGCCAATCGCTTGCCCCGCCTCGCCGCGTTGCGCCATCGGATAGCCGTCCATCGCCGTGGCAATGGCCGAGGGCGCGCCGGGGATGTTGAGCAGGATCGCGGTGCGCGACCCGCCATAGACCCCGCCCATATAGATGCCGACCATCAGTGAAATCGCCGGGTAGACATCCCATGAAAAGGTGAACGAAATCAGGATCGACACCGCCATGGTGACCGACAGGCCCGGGATCGCGCCGATATAGATGCCCGCAAAGGTGCCGACACCGACCAGCACCAGCAATTCGGGCTGGGTAAAGATCGTCAGGATGGCAAGAATCGTATCCATCACGCGGCCCCCCCGGACAGCAGACTGCGGAAGAACTGGATGAATTCGGCCTCGGGCAGGATGCCTGACGGCAACAGCACGGTGAACACCACGCGGAACACGATCCAGATCAGGATCAACGCGCCGAGTGCCACGACAAGCGTATAGCCCCAGCCGCGCCGCGCCAGCACCTTGATCGCGAGTGTCAGGAACAAGGCGGCGGTTGGCACGAACCCAAGCGGTTGCAGAAGCAGGCCAAACACGATCAGAAAGCCGATGAAGAGCATCACCATCCCCGGCAGGATGTCGCGCGCCAGTGTTTCGGTCGTGACCTTTGGCAGGCGCGCGGTGCGCACTGTCACCACTAGCGCCGCGATCACCATGACGAAGGTCGTGGCCATAGGCACAGCACCGGGAGCCGAGAGCGCCTCGAACCCGGAAATGCCATAGGCGCTGTAAAGCAGGAACAGGCTTGCGAGGCTCAGAAAGAGGGCAAAGCCCAACTCGCCGGGTCTGCGCCGCTCCACATATCCGCCCGGTGTCGCGTCGGACGTGCCGTCGTGGTGGTCGCTGTCGCCTCTGAATTCGGGGTCCATCGGGCTCTCCTCCCTTGGGGTAATCCGGGCTCCTCTCCCGGAACGCAAAGCGCCGCCCGACCTTTTAAGTGGCGCGGGCGGCGCCGTGTTCGTCAGGCCCGAAGGCCAGCAGGTCGCACGTGAAAGCTTAGTTGCCCGGGCGGGCAATCCCGAACTCTTCCGGCGATGCCTTGGTCAGACCGGCATCGTGCAAGAGCCACGCGGTGCCTTGCTGCCATTTGGTCAGGAACGCGTCGGCCTCTTCGCCGCTGATTGCCATCATGGTGAACCCACGGCTGTCCATCAGCTTGACGAAATCGGGGTGCTCGGCCCCTTTGGCATAGGCGGCGCTCAACTCTGCGATCACGTCATCGGGCGTGCCTTTGGGGACGAAAACACCAAAGAACGGCCCCCAGGGCAGGTAGGTGGCGTAGCCTTCGTTGAACGAGGTGACGGCGGGCACCTCCGGTAGCTTGTCGCTGGGTTGGGTGTCAAACAGCGCCAGCGGCTTCATCGTGCCCGCGCGGATCCCTTCGATGGCAGCTCCCAGAACGGCGGGCATGACGTCGATCGCCCCCCCCTGAAGCGCGGTCAGCGCCGGGCCGTCGCCGTCATAGGGCACCGAGATCACGTCAAGATTGCCTTCGACCGTGTTCATCATCGCGGTCACGACCGACGGCACGCCACCGGGGCCGGTCGAGCCAAGGCGCAATTCACCGGGATTTGCCGCGATATGGGCCATCATGCCGGCATAGTCGTCAAACGGGACATCGTTATTGGCCACCAGAATGGGCGTGCCGCGCGCCAGAATGTTGATCGGCACGAATTCCGAGTAATCCTTGTCGCCCAGACCCATGATCTTGTAGAGCATCGGGTTTTCCGCACCCATGAGCAGGGTGTAGCCATCTGCGGCCGCGCCTGCCACGTGGTTCAGCGCAATGGCCCCGACCGCGCCGGTCATGTTCTGCATGACGACCGTGCCGCCAAGCGCCTCCTCGGCATGGGGCGTGACCGAGCGCATGACCGTATCGGTCGAGCCGCCCGCCCCCCATTGGATGATGCCCTGAATTTCCTTGGTAGGGTAATTCTGCGCGGTGGCGATGGTGGCGCTCAGGCCAAGCGCCGCAAGCGTGCCGAGAAACTTAAAAGACATTCCGTCCTCCCTGATTGTGGTCTGTCCGACGATTCGCTCCTCGCCCCGCCGGTCTCCCCCAGTTATTAACCCAGAGGTTAATTTTTCAAATTAAAAATGGACCCGTGGGTTAATTTTATGCTACGCAACTTGCGCAGCACCCATGAAACAAGAGGCAAGGCGATGGACGGAGGGGCGGAAACACCGAAAAAGGAACGCAAGACCTCGTGGAAAAAGGACCCTGAGACGGTCAGGGCGGACATCCTCGGCGTCGCCACCGACGAGTTTGCCGCCCATGGCCTTGCCGGGGCCAATATCAACGAGATCGCCCGCCGGACCTCGACCTCCAAGCGCATGATCTATTATTATTTCGGCGACAAGGAGGGGCTGTATTGTGCCGTGCTCGAAGGCGTCTACGCCTCGTTGCGCAACGCGGAGGACCTGCTCGATTTCGCCGGGCTGGACCCGGTCGAGGCGCTGCGGCAACTGGTCGAGGCGACCTTCGAGGCGCATGTCACCTCACCGCATTTCATCCGGCTGGTGATGATCGAGAACATCCACAACGCCGCTTACTTGCGCAAATCCGAAATCGTGCCCAAGCTCAACCGCTCGATCATCGAAAAGCTGACCGATGTGTGCGAACGGGGCAAGGCCATGGGCCTGTTCCGGTCGGGCGTCGATCCGCTGGAACTGCATTGGCTCATCAGCTCTTTCAGCTTTTACAACGTGTCGAACCGCGCCACCTTTTCCACCTCTTTCGGCGAGGCGCTCTACACGCCCGCGCATCAGGCGCTGCTCAAGGCGCGCGCCACCGACATGGTGCTGGCGGCCGCAGTGATCGGCCATGAGCCCGCATCATGGAATACCGCCGGCGCATGATGGCACCGGAACGCGCGGGCCAGACCCGCAAACGAAAAGGTCCCCGCCACTGGCGGGAACCCTGCCGGTTCTGACCGGGCCGCGTGACGGGCCGGGATCTAGTCCTCGGCGGCCTCTTCGGCCTCAAGCCGCGCGCGGTCATCGGCGCCCTTGGCGCTCGGATCGCGGTCGACGAGTTCGATGATCGCCATCGGCGCCATGTCGCCATAGCGGAACCCGGCCTTGAGCACGCGCACATAGCCGCCCTGACGTTCGGCATAGCGGGGGCCGAGCACCTCGAACAGCTTGGCCACATGCTTGTCCTGCTTGAGTTGCGCCGCCGCCTGACGACGCGCGTGCAGATCACCGCGCTTGCCGAGCGTGATGAGTTTTTCCACCACACGGCGCAATTCCTTGGCCTTGGGCAGGGTGGTCTTGATCTGCTCATGTTCGATGAGCGAGCCCGACATGTTCGCCCACATCGCCTTGCGGTGTTCGTGGGTGCGGTTTAGTCGGCGGTATCCTCTGGCGTGACGCATTGTCTATCTCCTGGGCGTTTTGCTTTGTCCGGCGGTCTGATGCGTGTCAGCCGCTCTCCTTGGGGCGGGATTGCCCGGTTGGCAGGGAACCGATTTCTTGAAAAGAAATCGGAACGGAAACTTTTCAAGTTTCCGTCCCCTTATCTCAAAAGGCGTCTTCGAACTTCTTGGCGAGGTCCTCGATATCGTCGGGCGGCCAGTCCTCGACATCCATGCCGAGGTGAAGGCCCATGCCCGAGAGCACTTCCTTGATCTCGTTGAGCGACTTGCGGCCGAAGTTCGGCGTGCGCAGCATCTCTGCCTCGGTTTTCTGGATGAGATCGCCGATATAGACGATATTGTCGTTCTTGAGGCAGTTGGCCGAGCGGACCGACAGTTCCAACTCGTCCACCTTCTTGAGCAGAAGCGGGTTGAACTCGAGTCCGTCCTCGTCATCCTGACGGAGCGAGGATTCCGGCTCGTCGAAGTTGACGAAGATGCCAAGCTGATCCTGAAGGATGCGCGCGGCATAGGCCACCGCGTCCTCGGGCGTCAGGGAGCCGTCGGTGTCGACCTTCATGGTCAGCTTGTCATAATCGAGCACCTGGCCTTCGCGGGTGGGCTGCACGTCATAGCTGACGCGCGTCACCGGCGAATAGATCGCATCGATCGGGATAAGGCCGATGGGCGCGTCCTCGGGCTTGTTCTTGTCTGCCGGAACATAGCCCTTGCCGGTGTTGACCGTCAGTTCCACGTAGAGATCGGCACCCTCGTCGAGATGACAGATGATGTGATCGCGGTTCAGGATCTCGATGCCCGCGCTGTCCGAGATATCGCCGGCGGTGACGGCACCCGGACCCTTGGCGTTGATCGTCAGCCGCTTCGGCCCGTCCACTTCCATGCGGATCGCCACGCCCTTGAGGTTGAGGACGATGTCGGTGACATCCTCGCGCACACCCGCAACCGAAGAAAACTCGTGCAGCACGTTGTCGATCTGAACCGCCGTGATGGCCGCGCCCTGAAGCGACGAGAGCAGAACGCGCCGCAACGCGTTGCCCAGCGTGAGGCCAAAGCCGCGCTCGAGCGGCTCGGCCACGACCACCGCCTGACGCAGCGGATCGTTGCCCGGCTTGATCACGAGCTGTGCCGGCTTGATCAGGTCTGCCCAGTTTTTATGGATCATGCGTCCCTCCATTCCAGTCCCCGCCCCATGTCCGAAAGGCGGCGACGCCCGAGGATTTCTAAATAACGTGCAGGACCGCGCCCGTGGCGCGGCCCTGTTGGCAATCGTTGCGCTCAGACCCGGCGGCGTTTCGGCGGGCGACAGCCGTTATGGGCAATCGGCGTCACGTCACGGATCGAGGTGATGTTGAAACCGACGGCGGCCAGCGCGCGCAGCGCCGATTCGCGGCCCGAACCGGGGCCCTGCACCTCGACCTCGAGCGTTTTCATGCCGTGTTCCTGCGCCTTGCGGCCCGCGTCCTCTGCGGCCATCTGGGCCGCATAGGGGGTCGATTTGCGCGATCCCTTGAAGCCCATCGTGCCCGCAGAGGACCAGGCAATCGCGTTGCCCTGAACGTCGGAGATGAGGATCTTGGTGTTGTTGAAGGACGAATTCACATGAGCAACGCCCGTGGCGATGTTCTTGGAAACCTTCTTCTTGGTGCGTTTGGTCTCGCGTGCCATATCTGCTGCCCTCCCTTATTTCTTCTTGCCGGCAATGGCTTTTGCCGGGCCCTTGCGGGTGCGGGCGTTGGTATGGGTGCGCTGGCCGCGAACCGGCAGGTTGCGGCGATGGCGAAGGCCACGGTAGCAGCCGAGGTCCATCAGCCGCTTGATGTTCATCTGCGTCTCGCGGCGCAGGTCGCCTTCGACCGCGTAATTGGCGTCGATATGCTCGCGCAGCGCC
The DNA here is from genome assembly GCF_053628555.1 of Roseovarius sp. MBR-79. Classification (NCBI taxonomy): domain Bacteria; kingdom Pseudomonadati; phylum Pseudomonadota; class Alphaproteobacteria; order Rhodobacterales; family Roseobacteraceae; genus Roseovarius; species Roseovarius sp. MBR-79. Next base: position 228,607 of record NZ_JBRJGP010000001.1, read on the forward strand.
AGGGCCTCGGCATCCGAAAGCTCGTTGACGCGGCGGGACAGGTCGATATTCACGGCCTCGCAGATGGCCTTGGCCGAAGCATGGCCGATTCCGGTTATATAGGTGAGGGCGATGGGAACCCGTTTGCTGGTCGGGATGTTAACGCCGGCGATACGTGCCAAGTGTCTTTTCCTTTTCGTTGCGGTTCCGTTGTGCCAGAACCTTTTTTCACAACGTAAGCCCGAGGCTTGCGCATCGGGCCGCGGCTGATCTCGGGTGGTCGACTCGAAGAGGGCGCGCCCCTCAGGGAATCAAGAGCGGAAGTCAGAAACTGCCTGTTATGGAGAATCGGGAGGGGCGTCAAGTCCCCGCCGGGTCATTTGTCAAGCACTGCCGCGATCGCAGCCTTCACATCGTCGATCTCGCCCAGACCATCGACAGCGGCCAATTGCCCCTTGGCATGGTAATAGCCGATGAGCGGCGAGGTTTTCTTGTAATATTCGGTCAGGCGATGGCGCACGGCCGCTTCGTTGTCATCGGCGCGCACCGGCTGCCCTGCGGCGGCTGCCTCCTCGGCCCGGTTCACGATGCGGCGGATCAGCGTTTCGTCATCCACCTGCAACTCGATCACCGCATCGAGCACCTCGCCCTGCTCATCGAGAAGCGCGCCAAGCGCATCGGCCTGCGCCAGCGTGCGCGGGAAGCCGTCGAAGATGAACCCGCCTGCCTTGTCGTCCTGCAATTTCTCGCGGATGAGGCCGATCACGATCTCATCCGTCACCAGATCGCCGCGCGCCATCACGTCGGCCACGATCCGGCCCATCTCGGTGCCGCTGTCCTTCGCCGCGCGCAGCATGTCGCCTGTCGAGAGCTGGATCATGCCGCGCGTCTCGACCAGATGTTGCGCCTGCGTGCCCTTGCCCGCGCCGGGCGGTCCGAGAAGAATAAGGTTCATCGCCGTGCCGGTCCTCTGCGATTGGTGCGTTTGCGACCCTTCCCGCTGAGCTGAGACTTTTCGATCAGCCCCTCATACTGATGGGCCAGAAGATGCGATTGCACCTGCTGGATCGTGTCCATCGTCACCGAGACCACGATCAGCACCGAGGTGCCACCAAAGTAGAACGGAATCGCGAACTGGTTGCGCAGCACCTCGGGCAGAAGGCAGACGGCGGTCAGATAGACCGACCCCAGAACGAGGATGCGGTTGAGCACATATTCGAGGAATTCCTCGGTCCGCTTGCCGGGCCGGATGCCCGGCACGAACCCGTTCTGGTTCTTGAGATTCTCGGCCACGTCATCGGGCTTGAACGAGACGTTGAAGGTGTAGAAATAGGTGAAGAAGACGATCATCGCCGAGAAGAACAGCAGGTAAAGCGGCTGACCGGGGCCGAAATAGGCCATGATCGTAGACATCACCGGGTTGGTGTGGTTGCCCGAAAACGTGCCGATCGTCGCAGGCAGGAGCAAGAGCGACGACGCGAAAATTGCCGGGATCACGCCCGCCGGATTGACCTTGACCGGCAGATGCGACGAGCCGCCGTCATAGACCTTCATGCCGACCTGACGGCGCGGATACTGGATGTGGATCTTGCGCAAGGATCGTTCCATGAACACGACGAACGCGATGACCGCCACGACCATGACGATCACGCCCACGATCACCGCCGGGCTGATCGCGCCGGAGCGCCCGGAGGCAAAGAACTGCGCCAGTGCGGCGGGCACTTCGGCGATGATGCCGACAAAGATGATGAGCGAGATGCCGTTGCCGACGCCGCGCGCGGTGATCTGCTCGCCCAGCCACATCAGGAACATCGTGCCGCCGATCAGCGTGATCATGCAGGACACGATGAAGAACATGCCCGGATTGGTCACCATCTCGCCCGACTGGAGCGAGACCGCCAGACCATAGCTTTGCAATGTGGCAAGGCCCACGGTGCCATAGCGGGTGTATTGATTGATCTTCTTGCGGCCCTGTTCGCCCTCTTTCTTCAATTGCTGAAGCGCGGGCACCATGGCCGTCAGAAGCTGCACGATGATCGAGGCCGAGATATAGGGCATGATCCCGAGCGCAAAGATACCCATGCGGCCAAGCGCGCCGCCGGTGAACATGCTCATCATCCCGCCGATAGTGGCCTGCGCGCCCTCCATGAACTCTCGCAGCGCCGCGCCGTCGATGCCCGGCACGGGAATGAACGTGCCAAGGCGGTAGACGATCAGCAGCCCCAGCGTGAACAGGATGCGGTTGCGGAGATCGGTCGCCTTGCCAAGCGCGGACCAGCTTGTATTGGCCGCCATTTGCTCTGCTGCAGATACCATGCGAGGGTCTCTTTCATGTGGAAACGCCGCCGGAACCGGTTTTCGGCTCGGGCGGCGTCATCGGAAAACCTGAGGTCTATGTAAGCGGGCCACGGCCCGCTCACAACCTCTTATTCGGCAGCCTGTGCTGTCGTCACCGAAAGCGAACCGCCCGCCTTCTCCACCGCCTCGACGGCGGATTTGGACGCGCCGGTCACGGAAATCGACAGCTTGCCCGTCACGTCGCCCTTGGCCAGAACCCTGATCCCGTCAAGCTTGCGCCGCACCAGACCGGAGGTCACGAGCACCTCTTCGGTGATCGGCTGGTCCGCGTCGATCTTGCCCGCATCGACGAATTTCTGGATGAGGCCGAGATTGACCACCGCATAGGATTTGCGGTTCGGCTTGGTAAAGCCGCGCTTGGGCAGACGCTGATAGAGCGGCATCTGGCCGCCCTCGTAGCCCTTGATCGCCACGCCCGAGCGGGATTTCTGGCCCTTGATGCCACGGCCACCGGTCTTGCCCATGCCCGAGCCGGGACCACGCCCGATACGCTTGCGGCGCTTGGTCGCGCCCTCGTTGTCACGAAGTTCGTGCAGTTTCATTGTCGCTTCTCCTTGCCGGATGCGGCCCCCAGCGACGGATGGGCCGACCACGGCGTGTTTGAGTCAGGATGCGGCCCTCTGGCCACCGGCGGTGTCTAGACCCCGCCGTGCCAAAGATCAAGGGGCGGCGTCCCGGCGCGGTCAGGGGATGAAGCGCGCGGCCACGGTGACGATCAGGGAGGGCAGTTCGGCAACCTTGTAGCCGCCGGGCTTGTTGGACATCGCCCACACGATCAAGGCACCCGCGATCACCACGGTGACGGCACCGACCCGCGGCGCTCGCGCATCCGACACGGCCGAAAGCATCGCCGGGATCGACAGGACCCCCAATACCGTGCCGATTGCCATGGCCAGATCCGCATCCATCACCCACCCCCTGATAACCAAAACAGTGTCGAAGCTTAGCCCGGATCGGTCGCGTAGATCAAACTTTCCTTGCAGGGCGCGACGCGCAGGATATTCGTGGTTCCCGGCACGTTGAAGGGCACACCGGCGGTCACGACGATCTGATCGTTTTCCTCGGCATAGCCCTGTGCGCGCGCGGCCCGCGCGGCGTTGATCACGGCCATCTTGAAGCGGGTAAGTTCCGGCGTCATCACACAGTTCACCCCCCATGTCAGCGCCAGCCGACGCGCCGTGGCGCGCAGGCTGGTGAGGGCGATGATCGGCACATGCGGCCGCTCGCGGGCGGTCAGGAGGGCGGTCGTGCCCGATTCGGTATAGCAGCAGATCGCCTTGATATCGGTGGTCTCGGCGATCTCGCGCGCGGCCACCACGATGCCGTCGGCGATGCTCTGGCGATTCACCTTGCGGCTGGCCTCGATCACCTCGCGGTAGGTCGGATCGTCCTCGACCTCGCGGGCGACATTGTCCATCGTGGTCACGGCCTCGACCGGATAGTGACCGGCCGCCGACTCCGCCGACAGCATGATCGCATCCGCCCCCTCGTAGATCGCGGTGGCCACGTCCGAGACCTCGGCGCGCGTGGGCATCGGCGACTCGATCATCGATTCGAGCATCTGGGTCGCCACGATCACCGGTTTGGCCGCCGCGCGGCACTTGCGCACAAGCCGCTTCTGGATCGGTGGCACGTTCTGGACGGGCAGTTCCACGCCCAGATCTCCGCGCGCCACCATGATCCCGTCGCTTACCGCCAGAATATCGTCAAAGCATTTCACCGCCGCCGGTTTCTCGATCTTCGACATGATCGCGGCGCGCCCCTTCACCAAAATCCGCGCCTCGTTCACATCCTCGGGGCGCTGCACGAAGCTGAGAGCGAGCCAGTCCACCCCCAATTCGCAGGCAAATTCCAGATCGTCGCGGTCCTTTTCGGAGAGCGCCGCCAGCGGCAGCACCACATCGGGCACGTTGACGCCCTTGCGGTTGGAGATGGTGCCGCCCACCACAACCTCGCAATCGGCGAAATCGGGGCCGCAATCGCGCACCCGCAGTCGGATCTTGCCATCGTTGACCAGAAGCTGCGCGCCCGGCTCCAGGGCGGCGAAAATCTCCGGATGGGGCAGGCAGACGCGATCCGCGTCCCCCTCCGCCTCGTCAAGGTCGAGCCGGAAGGCTGCGCCCTCGATCAACTCCTCCTCGCCGCGCGCAAAGGCGCCCACCCGCAGTTTCGGCCCCTGAAGATCGGCGAGAATGGCAATCGGGCTGTCCATCTCCTCTTCGATCTGCCGGATGATGGCATGGCGCGCGGCGATGTCGTCCTGACTGCCGTGGCTCATGTTGAGGCGGAACACATCCGCCCCCGCCTCATGCAGGGCGCGGATCGTCTCGTAATCCGAGGAGGCCGGGCCAAGCGTGGCCACGATCTTGACTTTGCGGTGCCGTCTCATCTCATCTCCTTCGCGGGCGGGCCGGACTGTTATCGCTAACGTGATGCTTGTCCGGCTTATGACCCAATTCCCTTTTCCCGGCAACTGTCCTAGACCGGTGCGACAATAGAAGCCAACCCGGACCATGTATCAGCCATATGACATCGCGGGCGCCGCGCGCCCCTCCCGCTGGCTTGTGACCTGCGATCACGCCACCAATACCGTGCCCGATTTCGTGGGTGGCGGCAGCCTTGGCATCGCGCCCGAGGACATGGCCCGCCACATCGCCTATGACGTGGGCGCGGCGGGGCTGGCGCGGGGGCTGGCCGATGCGCTCGATGCGCCGCTGATCGCCACGAATTTCTCGCGCCTCGTGATCGACCCGAATCGGGGCGAGGATGACCCCACCCTGGTGATGAAGCTCTATGACGGCACGGTCATCCCCGCCAACCGCCATGTCGATGACGCGGATTTCATGCGCCGCCTCAACCGGCTCTACCGCCCCTATCACACCGCGCTGGCAGAGCTTGCCGCGCGCCGGAGCGACACCGCGATTCTCTCGATCCACAGCTTTACCCCGCAATTGCGCGGCCGCCCGCCGCGCCCGTGGCATGTCGGCCTGCTCTATGCCGCCGATGAGCGCCTGGCCAAGCCGCTGCTGGCGCGGCTGCGGGCCGAGCCGGATCTTTGCGTCGGCGATAACGAGCCCTATGGCGGGCACCTGCCCGGCGACAGCATCGCGCGCCACGCCATCGCCCATGAGCGGCCCAATATCCTGATCGAGCTGCGCAACGACCTCATCACCACACCGGCGCAGCAAGAGGCCTGGGCCGCGCGCCTTGCACCGATGCTGCGCGAGGTTCTGGATCATGTCTGACCCCTTGCGCCCCGGCGCATCGGGCCGCATCTTTGGACAAACGACAGGAGAGAGCCATGGACGACCAGACCCGTATCGAACTTGAGGCCGCCGCCTTTCGCAAGCTGCGCCATCACCTGATGGAAAAACGCACGGACGTGCAGAACATCGACCTGATGAACCTTGCGGGCTTTTGCCGCAACTGCCTGTCGCGCTGGTATCAGGAGGCCGCGCATGAGAAGGGCCTCGGGATGACCAAGGACGAGGCGCGCGAAATCTATTACGGAAAGCCCTATCCCGAATGGAAATCGCGCTACCAGACCGATGCCGATGCCGAGAAGCAGATCGCGTTTGACGCCGCCTTCGCCGCCAATGTGGGTGACAAGGCCTGAGCGCGCGCCCGCGCCATGCCCTACCGGCTGCATTACGCGCCCGACAACGCCTCGCTGGTGATCCGGCTGGCGCTGGAGGGCATGGGCGCGCCCTATGAGACCGTGCTGGTGGACCGTGCCACGCGGGCGCAGAAATCCCCCGCCTATCTCGCGCTCAACCCGGCGGGGCTCATCCCCGCGCTGGAAACGTCCGAGGGTGTTCTCTTCGAGACCGGGGCCATTCTTCTCTGGCTTGCAGACCGCCACGGGCAGGGCGCGCCTGCGCCCGATGCGCCCGCACGGGGCGATTTCCTCAAATGGCTGTTCTACCTCTCCAACACCCTGCATCCCACCCTGCGGATGAGCTTTTACCCCGAGCAATATCTGGATCACAGCGCCGGGGCGCTCTGCACGGCGGCGCAGGCGCGCTTTGCGGGGCAACTGGATATTCTCGAAACCCGTGCCGCGCCCTGGTTCGGGGCCGATCACCCCTCGCTGCTCGACCCCTACCTTGCTTGCCTGATGCGCTGGCGCGCGCTCTATCCCGCCCGCGACCCCGGCCATGATCCGCGCCGCTGGCCGCGCCTTTATGCCCTGCTTGAGCGGATCGAACGCAGCCCCGCCACACGCGCCGCCATCGCCGCCGAGGGGCTGGGGCCGCACCCCTTCACCGCACCCGCGCCCCCTGATCCGCCCGAGGGCAGCGCGCTCTGATCGCCCATATGTCACCGCGCGCCCCTTGAAGCGTCGCTTTTGGGCGCGTAGCTCTGGTAAGGTGCGACGATAAGCGCCGCATATCAGGGGGGCGTGCGATGTTTCTGTCGGTATTCGAGATGTTCAAGGTCGGGATCGGCCCGTCGTCGTCGCACACGATGGGGCCAATGGTGGCCGCCGCGCGGTTTCTCGACCGGATGCGCAATGAGCCGTTCCACTATGCCGGGTTGCGCGGCTCGCTGCACGGCAGCCTCGCCTTTACCGGGGTGGGGCACGCGAGCGACCGCGCCACCATCCTTGGCCTTGCAGGCTTCCTTCCCGAAACCTATGACCATGACCGCGCCGAGGCCACGCTCGACGCCATCCGCGACAGCCACACGATCACGCCGCCCGATCTGCCCACGCTCCGCTTCAGCCCGAAAGAGGACCTGATCTTCGATTTCGGCCCCAACCTGCCCGGCCATGCCAATGGCATGATCCTCATGGCCACCGACGCGCAGGGCGACGTGCTCCTGCAGGAGACCTATTATTCCATCGGCGGCGGCTTCGTGATGACCGAGGCAGAGCTTGCCGCAGGCAAGGCGACCGACGAGGGGGCACCTGTGCCCTACCCGTTCAAGTCCGCCGCCGAGATGCTCGACATGGCCGAGCGGTCCGGCAAGACGATTGCCGAGATGAAGCGCGCCAACGAGATTTCGCGGCGCGGGCATGACGGGCTGCGCACCGGCGTGGCGCGGATCTGGCAGGTGATGAACGACTGCATCGAGCGCGGGCTGGAGGCGGAGGGCACGCTTCCGGGCGGCCTCGGCGTCAAGCGCCGCGCCAAGGGCATCCGCGACGCGCTTCTGGCCGAGCGGGGCACCAACCTCACCGCGCCGCACAAGATCAACGACTGGATGAGCGCCTATGCCATGGCCGTCAACGAAGAGAACGCGGCGGGCGGTCAGGTTGTCACCGCGCCCACCAACGGCGCGGCGGGGGTGGTGCCGGCGGTGATCCGTTACTGGCTCGATCACGTGCCGGGCGCGCATGAGGGGCGGGTCGAGGAATTCCTGCTCACCGCCGCCGCCATCGGTGGCCTCGTGAAGTTCAACGCCTCGATCTCCGGGGCCGAGGCGGGCTGTCAGGCCGAGGTGGGCAGCGCCGCCGCCATGGCCGCCGCCGGGCTCTGCGCCGTGCTGGGCGGCACGGCGCAACAGATCGAGAACGCCGCCGAAATCGCGCTCGAGCATCATCTCGGCATGACCTGCGACCCGGTCAAGGGCCTTGTGCAGGTGCCCTGCATCGAGCGCAACGGTCTGGGGGCCATCAAGGCCGTCTCGGCCGCCTCGCTCGCGCTGCGCGGCGACGGCACCCATTTCGTGCCGCTCGATGCCTGCATCGAGACCATGCGCCAGACCGGCCTCGACATGAGCGAGAAATACAAGGAAACCTCGCTTGGCGGCCTTGCCGTCAACGTGCCTAACTGCTGATCGGCGGCACCCGCGCCCCGCACCTGCCTGACATGAACCCGCACACAGGCCCGACGATGAAGAAAACCGGTCTCGATGCCATCGACCTGCGAATCCTCAACGCGGTGCAGCGGCACGGCCAACTCAGCAAGACGCGGCTTGCCGAGATCGTGAACCTGTCGCCCACGCCGTGCTGGGCGCGGCTCGACCGGCTCAAGGCTGCGGGCTTCATTCGCGGCTATCACGGCGATATCGCGCTCGAGCGGGTCTGTGACGTGACCGAGGTTGTCGTCACCGTCTCGCTGTCCCATCACCGCAAGGCCGATTTCGACCGGTTCGAAACGCATATCCGCACCATCGACGAGGTCACCCGTTGCGTGGCCACGGGCGGCGGCGTCGATTACATCCTGACGGTGGCCACCCCCTCGATGGCGGCCTTCCAGACGCTGATGGAGGCCCTGCTGTCGGCCGATCTGGGGATCGACCGCTACATGACCTATTTCACGACCCGCCGAATCAAGTCCACCCAGCCCAACCTCCTGAAACTGGCGCGCGGAGAGGCCCCCTAGGATCATGCGACCGGATGTTCCGGGATCGGGGCGAAAATCAGCCCGATCAGTCGCGTTCGAGGGCCATTTTCGGCCCGCGCCGACGCCGCCTCCGATGATATCACCCCGGCCAGACAGACACTGTGCCCGAAACCCGGGCACCTGACCGGGAGGTGACGACATGATGCACTCTGACGATTTCGGCTTCGGCACGCAGATCCGCAAATCCCCGTTCTTCGACGCCACCGTTCGGTGGGGCGCGCAGGGGTTTTCGGTTTATAATCATATGTATATCCCGCGCGATTTCGGCGATCCGGAGCAGAATTTCTGGACCCTCGTCAATGACGCGATCCTGTGCGACGTGGCTGTGGAACGGCAGGTCGAGATCACCGGGCCGGACGCCGCGCGCTTCACCCAGATGCTGACGCCGCGCGATCTGTCGGGCATGGCCGTGGGACAGTGCAAATACGTTCTGATCACAAACGCGGAGGGCGGCATTCTCAACGACCCGATCTGCCTCCGGCTGGGCGAAAACCATTTCTGGCTGTCGCTCGCCGACAGCGACATCCTGCTCTGGGCGCAGGGGGTGGCGGTGCATTCGGGGCTGGACGTGACGATCCGCGAACCCGATGTTTCGCCCCTGCAATTGCAGGGTCCGAAATCCGGCGAGATCATGCGTGCGCTCTTTGGCGACGAGATCATGGACCTGCGCTATTACTGGCTGCGCGAGATGGAGCTTGACGGCATTCCCCTGATCGTCTCGCGCACCGGCTGGTCAAGCGAGTTGGGCTACGAGATCTACCTGCTCGACGGCACCCGCGGCGACGCGCTGTGGGAGCGGATCATGGCCGTGGGTCTGCCGCTTGGCCTCAAACCGGGCCACACCTCGACGATCCGGCGCATCGAGGGCGGGATGCTCTCGTATCACGCCGATGCGGACATGCTCACCAACCCCTACGAGCTTGGCCTTGATCGGCTCGTGAACCTCGACATGGAGGCAGAGTTCATCGGCAAGTTTGCCCTGCGCCGCATCCGCGACAGCGGCGTGACGCGCAAACAGGTGGGCCTCGTGATCGACGGTCCGCGCCTTGCCGGACCCAATACGCGGTTCTGGGATGTCGCGCAGGATGGCACGACCGTGGGGCGCGTGACGTCGGCGGTTTACTCGCCGCGTCTTGACCGGAACATCGCGCTTGCGATGGTCTCGGTCGACTGCGCCGACCTCGGCACCCAACTTGATGTCACGACGCCGAGCGGACCGGTCTCGGCCACGGTGGTGGAGAAACCCTTCTTCGATCCGAGGAAAGAGCGCGCAGTCACCGACGCCCGCGTGGGATGATCCGGGGCGCACTGGCGCTGTCCATGACATCGGCCTGCGCGCCCCCGCGCGCAGGCCGCCACCGGGACAGCGCGCCCCGCGTCACTCGACCTGCCGCCCCTCCAGCACCCGGAACGGCTCCAGCCGGTCGCCGTTGACCCAGGCCAGCCCGCCGTCTTCGGTGCGCACAAGCGCATAGGGCGTCCAGCCGGTGCTGCGCCACCAGCTCTCGTAATCGTGGGTCTCGGGATTGGCGCGCCAGCGCCCCTCGTCGGGCTTGCCGCCCTCGGGCACATAGAGCGTGGTGCCATCCGGGGCGAAATACTGGCGATAGGACGTGCCGGACCAGGTGCCGACGATGGTATTGCCTGCCAGCAGCGCCTCGACCTCGTCGGCGCCGAGCTTGACGATGGCGGCGCTCACAGGCAGCGCGATCGCCAGCAGCGGCGCAGCCAGAAGTCCGACAATGGCGCGGCGTTTCATGGGCAACCTCCCTCTATTTACGCGTGCAGTATCGCAAAAGCGGGGCCGGGATGCGACTCGATTCCGCGCGCGCGAGCGCAACGTCAGGCGGGCGCAATCAGGATCGCGCGGAAATCATTGACATTCGTCAGCGTCGGCCCGGTTACCACCTGCCCTCCAACCGCGCCGAAAAACCCGTGCGCGTCATTGCTTGCCAGCGCCGTTTCCGGGTCTGCGCCCGCCGCGCGCGCGCGCGCCAGGGTCTGTGGCCCGATGACCGCGCCGGCCACCTCGGCCGCGCCATCCACCCCGTCGGTATCGCAGGCAATCGCGTGGATGCCCGCCGCCCCGCCAAGGGCCAGCGCCAGTGCCAGCGCATATTCGGCATTCGGCCCGCCCACCCCGTCGCCGCGCCGCGTCACGGTCAACTCGCCCCCCGAGAGCAGCAGCACCGGTGCGTCACCGGCCTTCAGAGCGCGTTGCACCGCCCGCGCCCGCGGGGCATGGTCACGCGCCACCTCGCGCGCCTCGCCTTCCAGATCGTCGCCCAGGATCTCCACCCGCAGCCCCTCGGCGCGCGCCAGATCCGCCGCCGCCGCCAGCGATTGCGAGGGGGCGGCGTAAATCACGTTTTCCACCCGACTGAGGCGCACATCCCCCGGTGCGACCACCCCTGTCGGGCCGCGCAGCACCGCCTCGGCCGCATTGGGCAGCACGATCCCGTAACGCGCCACGATGGCGCGCGCGTCCTCGGGCGGGCGCGCCTCGCCCACCGTGGGGCCAGAGCCGATCATCCCCGGATCATCCCCCGGCACATCGGAAATCATCAGCGCCAGCATCCGCGCAGGAAAGGCTGCGGCGGCCAGTTGCCCGCCCTTCACCAGGCTCAGATGCTTGCGCAAGAGGTTCATTTGACCGATGGGAGCGCCCGAGGCCAGAAGTGCCGCGTTGACCGCCTGTTTCTCGGCCAGCGTGATCGCGCCCGCAGGCTGCACCAGAAGCGCCGAGGCCCCGCCCGAGATGAGCGCCAGCACCGTGTCGCCTTCGCCAAGACCCTCGACCAGCCGCAGCATCCGCGCGGTCGCCGCCAGCCCCGCCGCATCGGGCACCGGATGCGCGGCCTCGACGATCTCGATGCCCGCGCAGGGCCGCGCGTAGCCGTAGCGCGTGATCACCAGCCCCTCACAAGGCCCCCATTCGGCCTCCACCGCCTCGGCCATGCGCGCGCTTGCCTTGCCCGCGCCAATGACCACCACGCGGCCCTCGGGGCGCGGCGGCAGATGCGCGGCGAGGCTCTGCATCGGGTCGGCCACGGCCACGGCACGCGCGAAGAGCGCGCGCAAGAAGGTCTCGGGATCGGTCACGGGCGGGCTCCTGAGTTGGGTGGCTCACGCTAGCGTGGGCACGGCCCGTGCAAAAGAGGGCACGCGCCGGTTTCCGTCCCGTGTCGCCGCATTTGCGCTTGCCGGGGAAAAGCAGGCTGTTAGCCTGCGTTTGTCAGGGTGCCGCCCCTCGGGGCGGAGAATTGGGAAGCCGGTGAGAGACCGGCGCTGCCCCCGCAACGGTAAGGGAGGGCGCTTCGGCACGATGCCACTGGGACCACGGGTCTCGGGAAGGCGCCGAAGCGCACGGGCCGGACGGCCCACCCCCCAAGCCCGGAAACCAGCCCCGGCACTGTCGCAATCGCGGGGGGCGATTCGGGCGCGCGCGCCCTTCCCCCTCGCCCCATCCGGTCCGGGGTGCGACCGGGGAGAACCACCATGACACTGACCCGAATCATCGACGCGCTCGAGGAAAGCCCCGCCATCGGCGCACAGGCGCAGGCGCTTGCGCGGCTGGGATTTCTTGAATGGGTATTTGCCACGCCCGGCCCCGTCACCACCGACACGGCGCGCGAGGCGCTCACGAGCGATGCCGCCCAGGGCGCGCAAAGCGCGGCGGCCCGCGCCTTTGTCGATTTTTTGAGCACGGCCGCCCTGCCCTGCCCCGCACCGATGCGGCGCGGGCGCGCGCGCTGGCTCAACTGACGAAAAGCAACCCGGAAAAAGGAAAAGCGGCGACCCCAGGGAGGAGGAGGGGGCCGCCGCTTCCTGACACGTCCGGCCCAGGGAGGAGGAGAGGGCCATTCGCGATCTTGCGGGGCTTGCGCCCCGGTCTTCCGGTCGCGGGCTCCAGGGAGGAGGAGAGGGAACCCGTGACCGTGTCGGCTGCACCCGGGAGGAGGAGAGGTGCCGCCGATCTCTTGAGGTTCAGGCGCGCGCGCCGTAAACCGATTCGTAAGCAACGCGCCGGATTTCGCTGTGATGCAGGCCGAGATCGGCCAGATCATGAGCGCTCAGTTCCGACAATTCGCGGATCGTGCGCCGGTAGGCACGGTAATCGGCGAACCGCTGCATTGCGGCATGGATGGCCCGGCGCAGCTCTTCGCCGACCGAGACGGCGGCGCTGTGGCGCGTGACAATCGACTGTGCCATTTTCGTATCCTTGCGTTTCGTTTCGTTAGAGGGGCAAACCCGCGTCTGCCGCCCTTCGTTGAGACAAAGATAGCTTGTTTCTGCACCTGCACAATACCCACCGTGAACATTTCTGCCATGCAGAAAACGCATGGGCGAAAATTGACCTAAGGTTAACCAATTGAACAGTTTTCAGGCGCATCCGCTGCCTATTTAAGCACAGCACGTATAGTTTGCATGTGCAGCAATAGCGCTAATAAAGGGATGTTCGTTCCCGAAACCGCTGGACCGGCGCACAAGACATGCTAGCAAAAGGGCATGACACCGAAGGATCTGGTTCTCACCCCGCTTGGCCTGCGCTTTCAGGGCCGCCTCTATCCCTGCACCATCGGGCGCGGGGGCATCAGCGCCGCCAAGCGCGAGGGCGACGGCGCGACGCCCGCAGGCAGCCACCGCATCGTGGGAATGCTCTATCGCCCCGACCGCATCGCGCGCCCCGCCGATTGGGCGGTCCCCATCCGCCCCGGCGATCTGTGGTCGGACGATCCGGGGCACGAGGATTACAACCTCATGGTCCGTGCCCCCTACCCGCACAGCCACGAGGCGCTGCGCCGCGCGGATCCGCTCTATGATCTGGTGATCGTCACCGACTGGAACTGGCCCTTTGCCGTGCGCGGGCGCGGGTCCTGCATCTTCATCCACCGCTGGCGGCGACCGGGCTATCCCACCGCGGGCTGCGTGGCGCTCGCCCCCGGCCACCTGCGCACCATCGCCGCCCGCCTCACCTTTGGCGCGCGGCTGATCGTGCGCGCCCCTCACCCGTAGGCGCGGGCGCCAAAGATTGCCGAGCCAACGCGCACATGGGTCGCCCCTTGCGCGATGGCGCGCTCGAAATCGTCGCTCATGCCCATCGAGAGGCCCGAAAGCCCGTTGCGCGCCGCCAGTTTCGCCAGCAGCGCGAAATGCAGGCTCGGCTCCTCGTCCACCGGCGGGATGCACATGAGGCCCACGACCGGCAGATCGAGCGCGCGACACTCGGCCACAAAGGCGTCGGTCCCGGCCGGTGCGATCCCCGCTTTCTGTGCCTCCTCGCCGGTGTTCACCTGAATGAACACCTCGGGACAGCGCCCCGCCTCCTGCGCCAGCCGCGCCAGCGCCTGCGCAAGCTTTGGCCGGTCAACCGAGTGGATCGCGTCGAACATCTCCACGGCCTGCCGTGCCTTGTTGGTTTGCAACGGGCCGACAAGATGCAGCCTGACCCCTTGAAAACGCGCCTGAAACGGCGGCCAGCGCTCGGCTGCCTCCTGCACGCGGTTCTCGCCAAAGACACGGTGGCCCTGCGTCAGAACGGCCTCGACCCGCGCCTCGGGCTGCACCTTGGAGACCGCAATCAACGTCACGCTGCCCGGCGCGCGTCCGGCATCCGCCTCGGCCTGCGCGATCCGCGCGGTGATCTCGCTCAACCCCATGTCATGCCTCCGTTGCCCTTGATCCTGTCGCCTGAGTGCCACGCGCGGCGCGGCGCACGCAAGGCCCCGCGCATCGGGCTTGCCCCGGTTGACCGGCTTGGATACTAGGGTGGAAACAATACCGGACGATACCATGATCTCTTCGCGTCTCAAGTTTCTCGGCCTTGCAACAGCATGTCTCGCGGTACTCGGCGGGTGCAGCGCCTTTCAGAATGCCAGGCTCGACCCCGAAGCGATGCGCGTCAAGTCGGGCCGCGAGCGCACGGTCGATCCCGGCGAGGGCTCGTTGCTCGATGCGTTCCGGGGCGGGCGCGAAACCGTCAAGGTCAACCGGTTCCTGTGGACCGCGTCGCTGGAAGTGCTGAATTTCCTTCCCATTGAAGCCGCCGATCCGTTCACCGGCGTGATCTCCACCGGGTTCGGCGTGCCGCCGGGCGGTGGTCAGGCCTATCGCGCGACCGTGCTCATCAGCGATCCCGCGCTTGACGCGCGTTCGCTCAAGGTTGCGCTCCAGACACAGCGCGGACCGGTCGATGCGGCCACCACCCGCGCCGTAGAGGACGCGATCCTCAACCGTGCGCGGCAATTGCGCATTCAGTCCGGCAAGTTCTGATCCGCCCTACATCGCGGCAATATCCGTGACCCATTCGACCTGACGCGGCAGGCAGATGCCGCGCAGGTCATAACGGGCCTCTATGAGCCGTCGCGCCGCCTGACCGAGCGCGCGCCGTGCCTCGGCATCCTCCAAGAGCGCGCAGACCTCCGCCACCAGCGCGCCGGTGTCGAAGAAATCCACCAGCCGCCCGGTCTCGTCATGCGTGATCACCTCGCGCACCGGCGCGGTATCGCTCGCGACAATCGCCGCCTCGCAGGCCATCGCCTCCATCAGCGACCAGCTCAGCACGAAAGGATAGCTGAGATAGACATGCACGCGGCTCACCTGCAACAGACGCAGGAACCGGTCATAGGGAATGCGGCCAAGGAAATGCACCCGCGCCCAGTCGGGCGTGGCGATGCGCCCGCGCACCTCGTCTATGAAAATCTGCTTCCACGTCTGCCCCTTGGGCGGGCGCGCGCCATAGCTCACCTCGTCTCCCCCCACGATCAGCACCCGCGCGCGGGGCCGCTCGCGCAAAAGCCGCGGCAGCGCGCGCATGAAGATGTGATAGCCGCGGTAAGGCTCCAGATTGCGGTTCACGAAGGTGATCACCTCGTCGTCGCGGGTGAGCGTGCCCGCGCCGTCCACCTCCAGCCGGACATCGGGCATGGGGCAGGCGCTGAGCGTGTCGATGCCGTCATGGCTCACGGTGATGCGCTCGCGGAAGGGCGCGGGGAAGGTATCGGCCTGAAACACGGTCGGGCTGATCCCGGCATGTGCCTCGGCGAAATGCAGGAGGTTGTTGATGTTCTTCATGCGGATGCGCAGCGGCTCGGCCTCGGGGTCGCGGCTCGGAAACTCGGGATCGAAATTCAGGTGCGGCCAGTCGGCGAGATGGTAAAGCTCGCAATAAAGTCCCAGCCGCGCCTCGGGCCACAGGTCGCGCAGGAACAGCGATTCGCCCCAGCCGGGATGGGCAAGGATGAGATCAGGCACATAGCCGCGCTCTTTCAGCGCGCGCGCCGCGCGCCAGCACGCCTCGCCGCGCGTGAGCTTGGTGTCGAAATCCACCAGCCACGGATGGAGCGTCTGACCGTCCCGCTTGGGCAGGGCATAGGGGATCACCCGCACTCCCTGCCATGTCACTGCCTCCTTCACCCGGAGCGTAAGCGCCACGCAGTGATGCCCCTGTTTCGCAAGCAGGGGGGCCAGATGCTTGTATTGCCCCGGAAAATTCTGATGGATGAAGAGGATTTTCATGAACCTGCCCGCGCTGCCCGCCCAAGGGTTATAATCACCCGCCTGCCCCCCCGCAAACCCCCGGTTTCGGCACCTCGGCACTGGACCATGCGCGATGAAGCGCCTATCACCCCTGCCAACACCAAACGAGAGCAAGAAAGGCACGGCCCATGTCGCGCTATTCCCCCGCCGAGATCGAAGCGAAGTGGCAAGACGCCTGGGAAAAGGCCGGGATTTTCCGCGCCGCCCGCGATGAGACGAAGCCCAAATATTACGTGCTGGAAATGTTCCCCTATCCGTCGGGGCGCATCCATATGGGCCATGTGCGCAATTACACCATGGGCGATGTGGTCGCGCGCCACAAGATCGCCACCGGCCATAACGTGCTGCACCCGATGGGATGGGACGCGTTCGGGATGCCCGCAGAGAATGCGGCGATGGCGTCGGGCGGCCACCCCAAGGACTGGACCTACGCCAATATCGCCACCATGCGCGACCAGATGAAGCCCCTGGGCCTCTCGATCGACTGGAGCCGCGAATTTGCCACGTGCGACCCCGAATACTATGGCCAGCAACAGGCGCTGTTTCTGGATTTCCTCGAAAAAGGGCTGGTTTACCGCAAGGAGGCGGTGGTGAACTGGGACCCGGTCGATATGACGGTGCTGGCCAACGAGCAAGTGATCGACGGCAAGGGCTGGCGCTCGGGCGCCGAGGTGGAGCGGCGCGAACTCACGCAATGGTTCTTCCGCATCTCCGATTTCGCGGGCGAGTTGCTCGATGCGCTCGACACGCTCGACAACTGGCCCGCCAAGGTGCGGATCATGCAGGAAAACTGGATCGGGCGCTCGCGCGGGCTGCAATTCGCCTTCTCGCTCATCGACGGGCCAGAGGGCCATGACCGGATCGAGGTCTATACCACGCGGCCCGACACGATGATGGGGGCCTCGTTTCTCGGCATTTCGCCCGATCACCCGCTGGCCAAGCGGCTGGAGGCCGAGAGCCCGCAGGTGGCCGCATTCTGTGCAGAGGCACGGCGCGGCGGCACCACCGAAGAGGCCATCGAGAAGGCCGAGAAGCTCGGGTTTGACACCGGCTTGCGCGTGCGCCATCCGTTTGACAATGACTGCGAATTGCCGGTCTGGATCGCCAATTTCATCCTGATGGACTATGGCACCGGCGCGATCTACGGCGTGCCCGCGCATGACCAGCGGGACCATGATTTCGCGGTGAAATACGGGTTGCCGATCATCGACACGTTCCAGCCGCGCGAGGGCGCGCATGACGTGGCCGCCAGCCCCTATATCCCGCCCAAGCCCGAGGTGGTCCGCTATACCCGCGCCATCGCGGGCGAGGAGATGCAGACCGGGGCCGAGGCCATCGAGGCCGCGATTGCGGTTTGCGAGGCGAATGGCGTGGGCCAGGGCGTGACCAAGTTCCGCCTGCGCGATTGGGGCCTCTCGCGCCAGCGCTATTGGGGCTGCCCCATCCCGGTGGTGCATTGCGATTCCTGCGGCGTGGTGCCCGAGGCCAAGGAAAACCTGCCCATCCGCCTGCCCGACGATGTGCGTTTCGATCTGCCCGGCAACCCGCTCGACCGGCACCCGACATGGCGGAATTGCACCTGTCCGCGCTGCGGTGCGGCGGCAACGCGCGAGACCGACACGATGGATACCTTCGTCGATTCAAGCTGGTATTACGCCCGCTTCACCGCGCCCCACGCCGCCACGCCCACCGATCTGGCCGAGGCCGCGTATTGGATGAACGTGGACCAGTATATCGGCGGCATCGAGCACGCGATCCTGCACCTGCTCTATTCCCGCTTCTTCGCCCGCGCGATGCAGATTTGCGGGCATCTGCCCCCGAGCGCCATCGAGCCGTTTGACGCGCTCTTCACGCAGGGGATGGTGACGCATGAGATTTACCAGACCCGCGACGCAGCAGATCGCCCGGTCTATCACCTGCCCGAGGAGGTGAGCGAGGGCCGTCTTGCGGACGGCACGCCGGTCGAGATCATCCCCTCCGCCAAGATGTCGAAATCCAAGAAGAATGTCGTCGATCCCTCCACCATCATCGCCCAATACGGGGCCGATACCGCCCGCTGGTTTGTCCTCTCGGACAGCCCCCCCGAGCGCGACGTGGAATGGACCGCCTCGGGCGCCGAGGCCGCGCATCGTCATCTTTCCCGCGTCTGGCGGCTGGCCGCGGAGGTCGAGAACGCCCCCGAGACGGCCACGCCAGAGGCCGACGAGGCGCTCCTGCGCGAGATGCACAAGGCGATTGACGAGGTGACCAAGGGCGTTGAGTCCTTCGGTTTCAACGCGGCCATCGCGCGGCTTTATGCCTTTACCAACACGCTGATGAAATCGCAGGCGGGACGCGGTGCCAAACGCGCGGCCGCCCGCACATTGGCACAACTCATGGCCCCCATGACCCCGCATCTCGCGGAGGATATCTGGGCCATGCTGGGCGGCGCGGGCCTTGTCGCCACGGCACCCTGGCCCGTGGCCGATCCCGCCATGCTGATCGACGAGACGGTGACCCTGCCCATCCAGATCAACGGCAAGCGGCGGGCGGAAATCACCGTGCCGCGTGACATGGCGAAATCCGAGGTTGAAAAGACAGCCCTTGCGCTTGATGCTGTGCAAAAGGCGCTAAACGGGGCCGCGCCGAGAAAAATCATCGTTGTCCCCGGACGGATCGTCAATGTCGTCATCTGACCGCCGCCTCTTTCTGCTCTCGGGCCTTGCCGCGCTGGCGGGGTGCGGATTTGCGCCCGCCTACGCGCCCGGCGGCGGCGGCGCGGCCTTGATGGGGCGCATAGAGATCGCGCCGCCCGACACGCGCCCGGGCTTTCTGCTCACGCAAGAGCTTGAGGGACGGCTGGGTCGTCCGGCGGATGCGCGCTATGTCCTGACACCCGCGATCAGCCTGCAAAAACGCTCCATCTCGATCGACCGCAGCAACATCACCTTGCGCTTCAACCTGTTGGGGCGGGTGGATTACACCGTGCAGGACCGCCAGACCGACGCGGTCGTGACCCGTGGCACGGTCGAGAATTTCACCGGCTATTCCACCTTCGACACGCCCGTGGCCACGCAGGCCGCCGAGCGCGATGCCGAGGCGCGGCTGATGACCATGCTGGCCGATCAGCTTCTGACCCGGCTTGCCGCGACGGCGCGCACCCTGCCGGAATGAAACTCTCGGCCCGCGATGCGCCGCGTTATTTCTCGAGGCCCGATCCGGGGCGCGCGGGCCTCTTGATCTATGGTTCGGACGCGATGCGCGTGGCGCTCAGGCGGCAGGAGGTCATCGCCGCCCTGCTTGGCCCCAATGCAGAGGAAGAGATGCGCCTGACGCGCCTGCCTGCCGCCGATCTGCGGCGCGATCCGGCGGCTTTTCTGGATGCGGTGAAAGCGCGGGGCTTTTTCCCCGGCCCGCGCGTGGCCTTTGCCGAGGACGCGACCGAGGCGCTGGCCGAGCCGATCCTTGCCGCGCTGGCCGACTGGCAGGCGGGCGACGCGCAGATCGTCGTGACCGCCGGTCAGCTCAAGGCGACCGCCAGGCTGCGCAAGGCGTTCGAGAGCCACCCCAACGCCTATGCCGTCGGCATCTATGACGAACCGCCCTCCCGCGAGGAGATCGAGGCGGTGCTGGCCCGCGCCGGGCTGCGCGATATTCCGGGGCCGGTCATGGGCGATCTTCTGGCGCTGTCGCGCGCGCTCGATCCCGGTGACTTTCGCCAGACGGTCGAGAAACTGGCCCTTTACAAGACCGGCGATCCCGCGCCGCTTTCGGCCCGGGACATCAGCGCCTGCGCGCCTGCCTCGACCGAGGCCGATCTGGACGAGGTGCTGGCCATCGTGGCCGAGGGGCGCACGGGCGAGATCGCACCGGTCCTGCGGCGTCTGAAGGCGCAGGGCGTGCAGCCCGTGGGCCTCTGCATCGGGGCCGCGCGCCATTTCCGCGCGCTCTATATGGTGGCGGCCGATCCCGGCGGGGCAGGACAGGGTATCAACCGGCTGCGCCCGCCGGTCTTTGGCCCCCGCCGCGACCAGATGCTGCGACAGGCGCAAAACTGGGGCGCGGCGCGGCTGGAACAGGCGCTTGGCATCCTGACCGAGACCGACCTCACGCTCCGCTCCGCCGCGCAGCGCGCCCCCGAAATGGCGCTGGTGGAGCGCGCGCTCATTCGGCTGGCGATGCTGGCGGCGCGGTGAGGGGGTCCGCATTGCCGTGCAAATCATGGTTAATGCGCTGACATCGCATGCAATTCAGGATCGGTATCGCGTCGGTATTGCGTCGGTGCGGATTTGGGCAGCGCCGGGGTTAACCCGGCGCGCTGGACAGCGGAGTCGGGGCGGGGCAAGGTTTGCGGTGATGGTAAGTGTGTCGGATATCAGCGAGGACGAGATCCTCAAGGCGTGGCTGGAGGATCAGCCGCGCGAGGTGGCGGTCTGGATCGCCTCCCGCGCAGCGGCGCGGGTGTTGCCGATATGGTGGGATGCCGTGCTGACCGAAGAGTGGGCGCGTGAACATGGCATTTCGGCTCTTCCGGTACTCCACGGGCTGTTTGTTTCATCGGTTGCTACTTTCGTAACAAGCGAAAGTCTCACACGAGTCACAGATTTCGAAGTTCATGAGGTGCACCGAGCCGCTTATGAAGCCCAACCGAACAACGAAGCGGCCAAGGCGTCAGCCTTCGCCGCCGCCCATGCTGCACAAGCATTTCAGTCTGCCCTCTCTTACGCTTACGCCGCTCGATCCGCCGTCGAAGCGGGCCGCTCTGCTAGTGCCGCCGCCGATGTTTGGGGGGCGGTCAGAGAGGATGCGGAATTTGTGGCGAGTGGTGACGCGCCTGATCTTCGCCCGCTTTGGCCCGATGGGCCGGGGCCGCTGGCGCAGATGTGGGACGATGTCAAATCACGGGTGGCCAAGGCGCCGGATGCGCAAGACTGGCAGTTCTGGATTGATTGGTATGACGCCCTGCTTGACGGTCGCCCGATGCTGGGCGACCCCGCACGCACATGGGAAATGCTGGAAAAAATCGCGCTGATCGACCCCGCGACATGGGACAAGGGGCCGGGAGTGGTGAACCCGGTGATCCGGGAAATATGGGAATTGCACCGCCTGCGCGCCGAAGTTGCCGCCTTGCAAGCCGAGAAAGAGGCGTTTCTGGCGGCGCGCGCCTCCGAGGCGCATCGCGGGCATAATCAACCGCCCGAAGGCTTGGTTGATGACGCGCCGGACGTGGCGCAGAGCATCACAATTATCTGGGCCGGTCTGGACGATGCGCGCGACGAATTGGAACAAGAGGAGCCCGACAAAGGCCGCTTGCGCGCCATCGCAGACCGGATGATGGCGGCGCTGCGTGCGGTTGTGGCCTATTGCGGCAAGGTCGCGAATGTGGGGGCGATGTCGGCGGCGGATGAGACGGGCAAGCTTGTCGCGCGCACGACCTATGTAGCGACGCTCGATCATTTCGCGAACAATGGCCGCCTTTTGCGCTTCATCAAAGACCTCATGGGTTATGGGACCGGCGGGTGACGGGGAGTGGCGTTTAACATCCGAGCTGAACGCCGCCCCTACCCCGCCTCCAGAAACCGGATCATCGTCGCCCCATAGCGCCGCTCCTCGATGAGGCGCAGCGCCTCTGGCGGCGCGATGGCGGCGCTTTCTTCCCAGACGATCAGCGCGCCGGGCGCGATCCAGCCGCCTGCCAGCGCCGCCGAGAGCGCCGCCTCGCCCAGCCCCTTGCCATAGGGCGGATCGAGGAAGATCAGGTCGTGCGGCGCGCCGGGGTTGTCCCCCGGCCCGCGGGCATCCGCCGCGACCACCCGGCACGCCGCCTCGCCCCGGCACAGGGCGATATTCTGCCGCAGGATGGCCAGCGCCTTGCGCCCGTTCTCGATGAATGTCGCCGACTCCGCCCCGCGCGACAGCGCCTCCAGCCCGAGCGCGCCGGTGCCGGCAAAAAGATCCAGCACGCGCGCGCCCGTCACCGGATCGCCATAGCCGCCCGCCAGCACGTTGAAGAGCGCCTCGCGCACGCGGTCCGAGGTCGGGCGCAGATGCGCGCCCGCGTCCCCCTTGCCGACGCTGGCGAGCGCCCGCCCCCGATGCGCGCCGCCGATGATCCTCACCCGAGCAGCGCCTTGAGATCGGCCGCGGGATCGGCCACGCGGCCCGGATCGGCGCTTTGGCCCGCTTCGATCAGCCGCTTGCCCACCATATAGGCGCGCGGGTCGTTCATCGCGTCCACGGCAGCCAGGTCCGCGCCCCGGAAATACCAGACCGAATACGCCCCCCCCGCCGCGCGCGTCACCACCCGGTCATATCCGGTATTGAGCCCCGCGATCTGCAATTTCACGTCGTATTGATCCGACCAGAACCACGGTTTCGGCACATAAGCGGCACCGCGCCCCAGGATGTTTCCGGCCACGCACTCGGCCATGTCGATGGCATTGGGCACGCTTTCCAGCCGCAGCCGCCCGCCCCGATACGGGAAAGCGGCGCAATCGCCCGCCGCCCAGATCGCAGGGTCGGAGGTGCGCCCCTGCGCGTCCACCGCGATGCCGTTGTCGATCACGAGCCCCGCCGCCTCGGCCAGCGCGGTATCCGGCGCGATACCGATGCCGACGATCACCATGTCGGCGGCGATCTCGCGGCCATCCGAGAGCCGCGCGGCGCGCACTTGGCCTTCGCCGAGGAGGCGCTCCAGCCCCACGCCTTCGCGGATCTCAACACCGTGACGGGCGTGCAGCGCCCGGAAATAGTCCGAGGTCTCGGGCGCGGCGACGCGCCCCAGGATGCGGGCGGCCATCTCGATCAGCACGACCTCCATACCGCGTGACGCCGCCACCGCCGCCGCCTCCAGCCCGATATAGCCGCCCCCCACGATCAGCACCCGCGCGCCCGCGACGAAGCCCGGTGCCATCGCATCCACATCCGCCAGACTGCGCACCACATGCACGCCCCCCAGATCGCCTCCCATCGCAGGTGGCAGACGGCGCGGGACCGAGCCGGTGGCCAGCACCAGATGCGCGTAGCCAATGCGCCCCGCACCCGTCACCACCTCCTGCGCCGCGCGGTCGATGGCGGTCACGCGCGTGTTCAGACGCAGCTTGATCCCGGCTTCGGCATAATAGCTCTCGGGCCGCAGATAGAGCCGCTCCAGCGCCATCTCGCCCAGCAGGTATTTCTTCGACAGCGGCGGGCGCTGATAGGGCGGCACCGGTTCTTCGCCGATCAGCGTGATCGCGCCGTCATATCCACCGCCCCGCAACTCGGCCACCAGCGCGGCCCCCGCCTGCCCCGCCCCGATCACCACCACACCCGCCATCGCGCGCCCCCTCGTTTTACCGTGGCCCCTTGCCTAGCACCGGCCTATGGTTACATCCAACCGCAAACACATCTCAGGAGGGATTCGACCATGACCATTTCCACCAACGACAAACTGCCCGATGCCACGCTCTTGCGTCTCGGCGCAAGCGGCCCCGAAGAGGTGAGCCTTGCCAGCCTGACCAAGGGGCGCAAGGTGGTGATCTTCGCCGTGCCGGGTGCCTATACGCCCACCTGTTCCGCGGCCCATGTGCCCAGCTTCATCCGCACCAAGGCCGCGTTCGACGCCAAGGGCGTGGACGAGATTGTCTGCGTCTCGGTCAATGACCCCTTCGTGATGAAGGCCTGGGGCGAGGCCACAGGGGCCACAGAGGCCGGGATCACCATGCTGGCCGACCCGCAAAGCGCCTTGACCTCGGCAATCGGGATGGAGTTCAGCGCACCGCCTGCGGGCCTTCTGGCGCGCTCCAAGCGCTATGCCATGGCGGTCGAGGATGGCACCGTGACCGTGCTTCATGTCGAGCAAAGCCCCGGCACCTGCGAGGTAACGGCGGGCGAATCGCTGCTCGCCGCGATCTGAGCAAGGCAGCGCGCGCGCTGCCCTGCGGCGGGCGCGCGCCCCTGACCACGTCAGCCCGACTTGCGGGCGCGCCGCAAAAGCATGTCGCGTTTGACCCGGCTCAGCCGGTCGAAAAACATGCGCCCCTGCAAGTGGTCGATCTGGTGCTGCACGGATGTGGCCCAGAGACCGACGAAATCGCGCTCCTCGACCGCGCCCGCCGCAGTCAGATACCGCACCGTCACTGCGCGGGGCCGCGTGATCACCGCCGATGCACCGGGCAGGCAGGGGCTGGCCTCCTCGTGGTCGCGCAACTGCGCGCTGGCGTGAAGGATCTCGGGGTTGGCCATGCGCACGACTTGACCGCGCGCCTCGCTGGCATCGACGACGGCAAGGCGCTGCATCTCGCCCAACTGCACCGCCGCAAGGCCCACACCCGGCATTGCCTCCATCACCTCGATCATCTCGTCCCAGAGCGCGCGCACCGCGTCGGTGATCCCGGCCACCGGCTCTGCCGCCCTGCGCAGCCGCGCATCGGGCCAGCGCAGCACCGCCCTCACGCGCGGGCCTGCTCGCGCTTGAGCTTGACCATGCGCCTTGTGATCAGCTGCCGCCGCATCGCGCCCAGATAGTCGATGAAGAGCTTGCCGTTGAGGTGGTCGATCTCGTGCTGCACGCAGGTGGCCCAGAGCCCGCCGAACCCCTCACGATGCTCAGTCCCGTCGATACCGGTCCAGCGCAGTTCGACCTCCGCGGGCCGCGTCACCTCGCCATATTGCTCGGGGATCGACAGGCACCCCTCCTCGTAGACGCGCGTCTCCTCGGACGCGGCCACCACCTCGGGATTGATCATCACGATGGGGCGCGGGGCCTCCGCCTCTCCCTTTACACAATCAAGCACGATGAGCCGCGTCAGCACGCCCACCTGCGGCGCGGCAAGGCCGATGCCGGGCGCATCATACATGGTCTCGAGCATGTCGCGCGACAGGGTGCGCAGATCATCGGTGATCTCGCTCACCGGCGCGCAGACCTTCTTGAGGCGCGGGTCGGGGTGTATGAGGATGGGCCGTTTCATGGTGGCTGATTTAGGGGATCAAAGCGGCTTGCGCAACGTCCTTGCAGCCGCCGCCCAATCGTCTAGCCTGCGCCCGTGCAATCCACGGAGACCCCCATGAATTTCGACGAGATCATCGACCGGCGCGACACCCATTCCGACAAATGGGACATGATGGAGGCCAAATACGGAATCTCGCCCGAGGACGGGATCGCCATGTGGGTGGCCGACATGGATTTCCGCCCGCCCGCCTGCGTGACAGGGGCGCTCCGCGCGATGACCGATCACGGGATTTACGGCTATTACGGCGACGATACGGGCTATCGCGCCGCGATTCAGTGGTGGATGGAGACGCGCCACGGCTGGCAGGTGGACCCTGACGCGATCTTCACCACCCACGGCCTTGTCAACGGCACCGGCCTTTGCGTCGATGCCTTTACAGCGCCGGGGGACGGCGTGGTGATCTTCACCCCGGTCTATCATGCCTTTGCCCGTGTCATTCGCGCGGCGGGACGCGAGGTGCGGGAATGTCCGCTGGTGAACAGTGCAGGCCGCTACGAGATGGATTTCGACGCCTATGACCGGCTGATGACCGGCACCGAGCGCATGGTGATCCTGTGCTCGCCGCACAATCCCGGTGGCCGCGTCTGGAGCCGCGCGGAATTGCAGGGCGTGGCCGATTTCGCCCGCCGCCACGATCTGATCCTTGTCTCCGACGAGATCCACCATGACCTGCTGATGCCCGGACAGCGCCATATCCCGATGGCGCATATCGACGGGATCGCCGACCGGCTGGTGATGATGACCGCCACCACCAAGACCTTCAACATCGCGGGCGGGCATACCGGCAATGTTATCATCCATGACGAGGGCTTGCGCGCGCGTTTCGCGGTGCGGATGGCGGCGCTTGGGCTGTCGCCCAATTCCTTCGGGATCGCCATGGCCGAGGCTGCCTATGCGCCCGAGGGGGCGGCTTGGGTCGATGCGCTCTGTGCCTATCTCGACGGCAACCGCGCGCTGTTTGATGCCGGCGTGAATGCCATTCCCGGCCTGCGCTCGATGCCGCTGGAGGCGACATATCTGGCCTGGGTCGATTTTTCGGGCACCGGCATGGACCGCGCCGAGTTCACCCGCAGGGTGGAACGCGAGGCACGCATCTGCGTCAACCACGGGCCGACCTTCGGCACCGGCGGCGAGAGCTTTCTGCGCTTCAACATCGCCACGCCGCGCGCACGGGTGGCCGAGGCGGTAGCGCGGCTTCAGGCGGCGTTTGCGGATTTGCAGTAGCGGTTTGCCCGCCGTCATCCTCGGGCTTGCCCCGAGGATCTCCTGAACGAAAGTTCCTCCGGTCAAGCCGGAGGATGACGGTCGATCTGCGTCGCCCGTTCGCGGAACGCCGCCACCATCTCGTCCATCTCGCGATCCGCGTCGATGGCAAGGCGGCGCAGGCCGAAATGGACATGGGCCATGTCCTGATAATAACGGGTATAGGCGTAATTCGTGGCCGCCCCCGCCGCCGCCCCCAGAACCGGCACCGTCTGCGCCGCAAGCTTTTGCCCCAGCACCGTGGCAAGGCGCGGTGCCACTCGCGCAATGAGCGCCCTCAGCGCAGCACCAGTCAGCGTCACCCGCGTGCCGATAAGGCCGAGATTGGCCCCGTCATCGCTGGCCAATGGCCCCGCGCTCCCGAAAACCGCGATGGAATCGAACCGCACCCCCGGCTCGGCGGGGTCAAATCCGTGATCGGCGGCCACGTCCTGAATGGCGCGCATGAGCACGGTCACAGTCACCGGCAGTTCCGCCAGCGCCGTGGGCAGGCCGCCCATGCCGCCCGCCGCCCCCATCGCCGTGGTCAAAAGCCGCGCGCGCCAGCCCGGCAGGTTGGGCACCGCAGCCCGTGTGCCGTGCGCCGCCTCTGCCGCGTGGTGGAGCGCGCGCTCGGTCACCGTGCCGATGCGGGTGCGCGCCTCGGGCGGCAGCCGGTCCAGCAGCCCCTCGGCCTGCGTGCCGATGAGGTTCAGCACCTCCATCACCCCGCCGCTGGCGCGCGCATTGCGCGCCACCAGCGCATCAAGCCGCGCGTCAAAGGCGGCCCTGTCCGGCGGCCTGCCCAGTAATTCCATCAATATGCCCTCACCCAGCCCCGACAGAAATGACCGCGCTTGTGCCAGATTTCAAGCGGCCCGCGTCACGGTGCCCGCGATCCCGTCCCAGGCACCGGGGACGAGCGCCAGCCCCAGCACGCGCGCCGGGTTGGTCGGCGGCGGCATCTCGACCGCCGCGAGCCGCGCAAAGCCGAAGCGCCCGTAATAGGGCGCGTCGCCCACCAGCATCACCCGCGCCCAGCCACGCGCGCGCGCGCGCTCGAGGCTCTCGCGGATAAGCCAGCCGCCAAGCCCCTCGCCCTGATGGGTGGGATGCACCGCGACCGGCCCCAGAAGCAGCGCCTCCGCGCCGCCCACCCGCACCGGCCAGTAGCGGATTGCGCCCGCCACGATCCCGTCCTCGCGCGCGACAAGGCAGAGCTGCGCCACCGGGGCCACCCCGTCACGCAACCGGTAGGACGACAGCGCCTCGCGCCCCGGCGCGAAGCAAAGGTCATAAAGCGCCTCGACCTCCCACAGGTCCGCAGGCTCTTCGTGCCGCAATTCGATCATGGCGCGCCCGCGTCCCCCCGAGAATCGACTGGCCAAGCGCCTAGCACGGCGTTAGCTCTGGCACAAACCGCCCAAGCCCATGGAGTGACACATGTTCTACCGCCCCGAGGATGGCCACGGCCTGCCGCACAACCCGTTCAACGCGGTGGTGACGCCGCGCCCCATCGGCTGGATTTCCTCGCGCGGGGCGGACGGGCACGACAATCTCGCACCCTATTCGTTCTTCAACGCGGTGGCTTATGTGCCGCCGCAGGTGATGTTCGCCTCGACCTCGGTCAAGGAGGACCGAGGCGACACCAAGGACAGCGTCGCCAATATCCGCGAGACCGGCGTGTTCTGCGTCAATATCGTCAGCGAGGCGCTGACCGATGCGATGAACCGCAGCTCGGGCGCATGGGATCGCGGCGTGGACGAGTTTGTCGATGCCGGTCTCGAAAAGGCGGAGTGCAAGAGCATCGCCTGTTCCCGCGTGGCCGCGGCCCCCGCCGCCCTCGAATGTCGGCTGACGCAGATCGTGCAATTGCCCGGTGAGGCGAATTTCGTCGTCTTCGGCGAGGTCACAGGCGTGCATCTGCGCGACGACTGCCTTGTGGACGGGATTTTCGACGTGACGCGGTTCAACCCGCTCACGCGCCTTGGGTATCAGGATTACGCCGTGATCCGCGAGAAATTCAGTCTCCGCCGCCCCGGAGAATAGCCTCGTTCAAAGCGTTTCGGTATTTCGTTGAAACATCAAAACGCTTTGCGACTTTGTTTCACTCAATTCTCGAACCGGAAAAGCCTGTCAACTTTTTTCTGAAAGTGATTCACCCCGCCGAGATCGCCGCACCCAGCCGCGCCGCGCGCTCCGAGCGCCCGTCACGGCCGAGCGTTCGGCACAGGATCAGCACCGGCACGAGGCCGAACGCCACCAGCACCAGCGACGGCACCGCCGCCTCGGCCAGCCGCTCATCGGCAGCAAGCCGGTGCGCCTGCACCGCGAGCGTCTGAAAATTGAACGGATGCAGGATAAGCGTGGCGGGCAGTTCCTTCATGACATCGACAAAGACGATAAGCAGCGCGGTCAGCACCGAGGCCCGCGCCACCGGCAGATGCACCCGCGCCAGAAGCAGCGGACCCGGCTGGCCCAGAGAGCGCCCGATCGCGTCGAAATGCAGCGGCACCGTCGCCATGCCGCTGTCATAGGCGTTGAGGGCGGCGGCCATGAAACGCACCACATAGGCCATCACCATGAGCCAGATCGACCCGGTGATCAGAAGGCCTGTGCGGATGCCGAAGGTCTCGCGCATGAAGGCGTCAAGCACATTGTCGAAGGCCGCCATCGGCACCATCAGCCCCACCGCGATCACGCCCCCGGGGACCGCATAGCCGAGCCCCGCCCCAAGCACGAGCCCGCGCGAGACACGCCCCGGCCGCGTGCGGGCGCGAAACCCCACAAGGATTGCCCCCAGCACCGTCAGGACCGAGGCCACGGCGGCAAGCGTCAGCGAATTCGTCATGAACCCGAGATAGCGCGGCGACAGCAGGTCCTGCCCCGATCCCAGGGCCATCACGCCCAGCATGATCACCGGCAGGACGAAACCCAGAAGCACCGGCAGAAAGCACAGCGTGAACGCCCCCGCCGCCGCCAGCCCGGTGAGGCGCGGGCGCTCCATCGTCTCGAACCGCGCACCGCGCCCGGCGGTGCGCATCCGGCCCCGGCTCGCGCGCTCGAGACCCGCCAGAAGCAGCGCAAAGCTCAGCAGGCACAGCGCCAGTTGCGCCGCTGCCGCCCGGTCGCCAAGGCTGAACCACGCCTGATAGATGCCCGTGGCGAAGGTTTGCACATTGAAGAAGGCGACGGTGCCGAAATCCGCGATCGTCTCCATGATCGCCAGCAGCGCGCCACCTGCAATCGCGGGCCGCGCCATCGGCAGGGCCACCCTGCGGAACGCGTAAACGGGCGAGCGTCCCAACGTGCGCGCCACCAGGAACGCATTGGCCGATTGCTGGCGGAACGACGCGCGCGCCAGAAGGTAGACGTAAGGGTAAAGCACGATGCTCAGCATCAGCGCCGCGCCGCCAAGGCTGCGCACCTCCGGGAACCAGTAATCGCGCGGCCCCCAGCCGGTGAGCGCGCGCAAGGCGGTTTGCACGGGGCCGGGATGGTCGAGCAAATGGGTATAGGCGTAGGCCATGACATAGGCCGGAAAGGCCAGCGGCAGCGCCAGCGCCACCTCCAGCACCCGCACGCCGGGAAAGCGATAGACCGTCACCAGCCAGGCGGTGAGCGATCCGATCACCGCCGTGCTGACCCCCACGATCACCACCAGCTTCAGCGTGTTGAGGGTATAGCGCGGCAGGACGGTTGCCAGAACCGTGCGCCAGGTTTCGAGATCCCCCGACAGCGCCGCCAGCACCGCCGCGACAATCGGCGCGAGGCAGAGCGCCACGACGACCCAGGCAAGGCGATGAAGAAGGCGTTCGCCCATGACGTTGGCGCTCCGATCCTTGTTGCCGCGTGGCCAGGGGGCCTGCGCCGCCGACTGATACACGTCGCCCCCTGCACCTGCCAATTGCGTCCCGCCCTGTCAAGCCGATCACGATGACCGGCGGCCCGCGATCGACATGACCGATCGCGCGCGCTGGTGTGCCGCAATGGCCCTGCATGCAATCACGCCCGGTCATCGGCCCCCTTGCAACAGGCTCAGCGCTATGGCTTGTGAGGACAGAACCGCTGTGGACGAAATCTGATCGCGCAGGAGGAACTGCCGCAAAAGTCCCTCACGCAGGTCATTGTCCACAAGGTCTCTGGGACTTTCGATGTTCAGTTGCCGCGCCGCACGGGTGCGCAGTTCGTCCAGCTGACGATCGATATCGATCTGGGCAAAGCTGGACGGCAGGCCAAGCGCGGTCTCGAACACGCTCCGGAGCGGCGGGGTGCCGAGGATGCGAAACCACAGCGCGTTGTCGGACTCCGCATCGGTCCCGAACGCCGCAAGCTCGCGATCCGCATTCAGCGCGAGGCGCAGCGCGGTATCCTGTTCACCCACTGCGACCTCGAATTCGCGCCGCCGGAATTGCTCGATGATCTGCGCCGCAAATCCCGCTTCGCCCGTGCGCGGCCCGTCGGGCGCGGCGAAGCCGAACGCATCGGCAAAGCGGCGATAGCGATCGTCCGACAGGCGGTTGGCAAGCGCCTTGTCGTCCTCGGTGCCCTGTTCGAGGATCGCGCGAACAAAGGCGCGGCTGTCGATGTCGTCCTGAAGGCCGAACGCGCCGAGCGCCACGCGCAAGAGGCGGCGATCCGCGACGAGATCGGCCGCCGTCTGAACGCCCGCGATGGTCTGCGCGAAATGATCGGTATCGCGTCGAAGCGCCGGGGCGGCGTTGAAAAGCTCGGTCTGCCGGTCAAGCGTACGGCTCAGAAGGGCAAAGCCGACGAGGCCACCCAAGGGGACGACCGGCGCGAAGGTCATCTTGGACCGCCATGGGCCATAAGCCGCGCTTCTCTGGGCAAAAGCGCGCGAAGCGCCTTCAGGCAGGCATAGTGCTCTTCGGCCAGAAGCGCCTCGCTGGCACGGGTCAGCAGCGCGCGGCTGTCGGGGTCGCGCAAAACCTGACTCAACTCCTCTATGCGGCGCAGCATCTGCTGGCGCATGTCACGAGGAGCGGCGTCACCCGAAAGCACGAGTTGCGCCGCGAAGCAGGCGCGCCTCACAGGCGTAGTGGCCTCGTCGGGATGGATCGCGTCACGCAGGCGCAAGATGCGCGCATCCGGGGTCATCACCGACAGGCGCGACCGGCGATCCCCGTTTTCGATCACCGCGCCGTTCACGAGGACACGTTCCTTGGGGGCCAGCTTGAGGATGAGACGGCTCATTGCGTGGCTCCCGCACCCGAAAGACCACGCATCACGGCGGTGTTGATATCCACCAGCGGATCGACGGATGCCGCTTCGCGCAGAACTTGACCGCTGTGCCTTCGCGTGAATTCCGCCAGCGAGAGGATCTGCGCACGTAACGGCACGGACAGCCCGTTTTGCGGATCGGCCACGTCAACCGCGAAGATGGTCCACAAACGCTGATTGTCGTGGATGGCGGCGGCCAGCTGACCGAAATCCGACGCGCGGGTCTGCTCGGCCATCCTGAGACGGCGCGTGACGCGGGCGAGCGCGTCGTATTCCTGCGCGCGGGCGGTCCGCACGGTTTGACCCTGAGCCCTGTAGGCGGCCTCTGCCTTGAAAACTGCGGTCACGTTCTGTCCTTCCAAAACTGCGCATGACATCCGGCGGTGGGGTCAGGGGGCACCCTTTGGGGCGCCCCCTGATGGATTTACCGGAACAGCGACAGGATCGACTGCGGTGCCTGGTTGGCGATCGACAGCGACTGCGTGGCCAGCTGCTGCTGAACCTGGAGCGCCTGAAGCCGCGCCGAGGCTGCCTCGAGATCGGCATCGACCAGCGCGCCGACACCCGATGTGAGCGAATCGGTCAGCTTGGAGACGAATTCACTCTGGCTGTCGATCCGGCTGGCCGCAGCCCCGAGGGACGCGGCACCGGTCACGGCGGTCTGGATGAAGGTTTCGATTTCACCAAGAGCGGTAGCCGCGGTGGTGGTGTCGGTGATGGCGGTCAGGTTGGTGACAAGATCGAGATTCGCCTCGAAATCCACGCTCGCCACGGAGATATTGGTGGGCGCAGGCGCAGCCGTGCCCACCCGGTCCAGCGAGGCCAGAACATTGAAGGTGGTCGTGCCGGCCCCGGCACCATCGACATCGGTATTCAGCAGGTTGGTGCCGTTGAACTGCGCGGCGCTGATCACCGATGCGATCTGGGCGGTGCGCTGAGAGATATCCTCCTGGATCTTGGCGTGATCGACGTTCTCGCTCTGGGCGGAGACGATAAGCCCCTTGATCCCGTTGAGTTCCTCGACGATCTGCTCGGCCGCCGATGACGCCACGGCGACGGTCGCCTGCCCGAGGGACAGGCTGTCGGAAATCGCCTTGAACCCGGCGATATCGGATTCCATCACCTTGGAAATCGCGAAGATCGCCGAATTGTCCTTGGCCGTCGCGATATCCTTGCCGGTCGAAATCGCATCCTGCGTATTGGCAAGGTTCTTGTTCACGCTTTGCAGGGTCTGAAGCGCCACCATGGCGCTGTTGTTGGTCAGAATGCTGGACATGTGTTTTCCTTTTCAGATGCGGCGCGTTTGCGCCTGTTGGCATGACCTGCCCGCTCGGGCGGCCCGGAATGTCTTTCTGACGTGTGCAACCGGTGCCCTTTCGTTCCGGCGGCGCCACCCGTTTGCGGATGCCCGCCCAGATTTGCCCGCCAAGTCCTAAGGGAGTGCTAATCGCGCCAGAAAACTTCGGTAGGATTTGACGCAACCGGCTCAGGCCCGTCGTTCGAGACGGTGCACGACCGTCCCGGCGATGGTCTCCTTGCGCCCCTGCGGATCATAGGTCTCGATGGACCGGCGCACCTGCCGATAGGCGCTCAGCCGTGCGCTGACACGCCTGATCCCCTGCATCGCGGCATCCAGAAGACGCTCGTTGCGCGCGGCCCGCTCACGCAGCGCCGCAAAGATCGCAGACTCCGGCGCCCCGACTTTGCGCAACCGCGCAAGATGCGCCTCCTTTTCCTCCGCCAGGCCCGCGAGCGCCGCCAGGTCACCGCGGAGCAGACAGGCGTGCTCACGCTCCAGAAGCGTCTCGACGTCGCGAATCAGTTGCCTGTCGGCGTCAGTCGTCATGGCCGCGCTCCCGCAAAGAGGCGGCAATCATCCCGGCAAGGCCGAGGCCACCCTTGCGGGCAATCGCCTGCGCCAGTGCCTCGCGGTGGAACGAGGCGAATTGCGCCTCCCCCGCGCTGCCACTGAAGCTGTTGGTCTGTTCGCCAAGCCCCGAAAACTTGAGCATTTCCGCCAGAAAACCGGCCTCGAGCGCCTCGGCGGCGCGCTGAAGGCGGGGATGTGGCTGCATCACCGCTCTCGGGTTCGGGGGGGAAATCGGGTCTGTCACCTGGATACCTCGAATTGTTGGAATTTCAGCCAAGGAAACCGCAAAGCCGTAAAGAACTGGTAACCGGCTTGCGGATATCTTTGCGGGACGTTGAACCGGATCGGACCGCCTGCATGATGATCGTTTCCGAACACCACACTTCGCTGCCTGTCGTGCGGCGCGACGCCTCGTCGATCACGACGGGACAAGCGTTTTCCGCCTTCATGACGATGGAGCAGGCGACCCCGTCCGAGGGGGTCGATCCGGTCGGACAACAAGCGCTGCAGGGCACGCCGCCCGACGCCACCGAATCATCCACCATCAGCACTGATGCGGATCCGGCCGGACCGCCGGTGCCCCCCCCCGGCACGGCGACGACAGGGATCGGACACGGGCAGGGCCGCGCCGATCAGGACACCGGGACGGACGACCTCACAGTCGTCGCGCAGAGAGCGGTGCTGGCGGCGAAGCCGATGGCGGCGGACCTCGAAGTCATGTCGAACGTGCCGGACGCGGGCCCTGCCGGGGCCCCGCGCGGCGCACGCCCGACGCCCATGCCCGACGGCCCGGCGACACTACCGCGCGAGACCACACTACCAACGGACCTGCCTCATGCGGCACCTCATCCGGTATCCGGCCGGGCAACCGTGACAGCGGGGCATCTGCACGCCCGCGCAACAAACGCGCACGGCCTCCAAGCTACCGGGGCAGGCGACATGCCCCCCATGCAGTCGGCTTCTTCGGGACCGGAGCCTCTTGCCGCGCCGGAGAGGCCCTCGGCGACGGCACTGGAACCGCAAGGCGCAACCGCAAGGACCCTCGGCACCGGCATCGTGTCATCCGATGGGGTCCGCATTGCGGCGCAAGCGGTGCCCATGCCCTCGGCAATCGAGGCCGCATTCCTGATCCCGGCGCGTCCCGAGCACAGGCACGACGCGCTCACGCCACCGGATGTGCGGCAGAAAGCAAGCACAGCCGCCGCGCCGGTAACGGGCACCGTCACACTGCCCGCACAGCGCTTCGGCGCCTTTGTCAACCCGGCCGGGAACCGCACCGCAGACCCCGCAGCCGACCTCATGGCCATCGCCGAGCCGGAGGCGGACGGCACCCTGCGCCTTGCGGCGACTGAAACAGCCTCGTCGGCGCTTCGCGGCACAACCTCCGCGTTCACACATTTCGCGCCGCCGCAGAACACGGGTCAGACCACGACGCAGATCGTTGCCGCAATCTCGCGGGCGTCGGTGGACGGGCAAAAAACCACCGAGATCGCCCTCAACCCCGCGGAACTCGGCCGCGTGCGGCTTCATCTTGCCACGACGGACGGCGTGATGATCGTCATGGTGAGTGCCGAGCGCGCCGAGACGATGGAGCTTTTGCGCCGCAACATCGACACACTCACGAACGACCTCAAGGAAACAGGCTACGATGGCGCGCAGATCGTTTTCTCGCAAGACGGGGGCGGCGCGCGGGACAAGGAGGCGCGCGCGCCCGTAACCGCACCCACCCACGGGCCACCTGCGGCAAGCACCCCGGACACGCCGCCGCCCGTGCTGGTCATGCTGGGCGACCGGCTCGATCTGAGGGTCTGAACCGATGGCCCGGACATCAAGACCTCACCGAAAGGAGTGCTTATGGAACCTCTGACCGGCATTGCGCCGACGCTGCCCCCCGCCCCCCCCTTACCCGCCGCCCCCCGAAACGGAGCGCTCAGTTCGGATTTCGAGACCTTCCTGAAGATGCTGACCACCCAGATGCGCAACCAGGACCCGCTCAACCCGATCGATTCGGCTGATTTCGCGGTGCAGCTGGCGACCTTCTCGTCGGTCGAACAGCAGGTGCTCACCAATGACCTGCTTTCGGGGCTTGGCGCGCAGATGGCCACGCTTGGCATGGGACAGCTTGCGGGCTGGATCGGGCTCGAGGCCGAGATTGCGGCCCCCGTGCGCTTTGCCGGTGCGCCCGTCTCGCTCAGCGCGACCGTCGCGCAGGGGGCCGATGCAGCGGAGCTGATCGTGACGAACGAGCAGGGTGTGATCGTTCAGCGCCTGCCGATCGCACCGCAAAGCGGCCCGGTTCTCTGGGAGGGACGCGACTCGCTCGGCCTGCCGCTGGTGACGGGCACCTATCGGGTGACGGCGCATTCGCTGGCGCGGGGAGAGACGATCGCGCGCCACGAGGTGCATCTTCACGCCCGAATCGACGAGGCGCGTCTGGACGGCGGCGCGGTCCGGCTTGTGCTTGAGAACGGTCAAAGCGTCGGCGCGGAGGAGGTGCTCGGCCTGCGCCCGCCCGCGCCATGACCTCTCACCCAAAGCGATTTCTGAAAAGTCTGATGGACTTTGCCGGTTCGAAATTGCGCCAGATCAGAGCGTCAACTCGTCTCGGCGTTTCAAGGAGACACCGAAACGCTTCAGAACAGCGCCAGTGCCAGCGTCACGACGGCACCGCCCGCCACCGCCCCCGCCCCGGACCAGAGCAGCCGCCCGGGCCAGTGCCGCGCCGGCGGCGGCGCGGGCGGATGCGCCTGCCGGATCAGGACCGCCTCGAGCAGCCCCGGCAGGCGCGGACCGTAGCGAGACAGCACCATCGCGGTGCGCCCCAGATCGCGCAGCGCCGCGCGCGGACCCATGGCGTGGCGGATGTAATCCTCGACCACGGGACGGGCCACCTGCCAGATGTTGATCTGCGGATCGAGCGAGCGCGCGACCCCCTCCACCACCACCATCGTGCGTTGCAGCAGGATCAGTTCCGTCCGCGTCTCCATCCCGAAACGCTCTGTCACTTCAAAAAGATAGCTGAGCAGGCTGCCCATCGAGATGCGGCTTGCATCCATGCCGAAAATCGGTTCCCCCACGGCGCGCAAAGCGCGCGCGAACGCATCCACATCGCGGTCGCCGGGCACATACCCCGCCTCGAAATGGACCTCGGCCACGCGCCGGTAATCGCGCTTGATGAAGCCGTACAGGATCTCGGCATAGACGCGCCGGGTATATTCGTCGATATGCCCCATGATCCCGAAATCATAGGCGATGATGTCGCCATTGGCGGCCACCTTGAGATTGCCCTGATGCATGTCGGCGTGGAAATAGCCGTCGCGCAGCGCATGGCTGAGGAAGAGTTGCAGCACCCGCGCCCCAAGTGCCACCCGGTCATGCCCCGCCGCATCGATGGCGGCATTGTCGCCCATGGGCGCGCCATCGGCCCATGCCATCGTCATCACCCGGCGCGAGGACAGGTGCCAATGCACGCGGGGCAACTGAAACCCCGCGTCGCCCTCGGTATTGGCCGCGAATTCGGAGGCGGAGGCGGCTTCGAGCCGCAGGTCGAGCTCGCCCATGACCACGCCCTCGAAATGGGCGATCACATCCGTGGGCCGCAACCGGCGCGCGGACGGCGCAAGCAGTTCGACCATGCGCGCCGCGAAATAGAAGGCGTCGATATCGCGGCGAAAGGCGCGCTCGATGCCCGGGCGCAGCACCTTGACCGCCACCGCCTCGCCGGTCTCGCGCAGCCGCGCCCTGTGCACCTGCGCGATCGAGGCCGCCGCCACCGGCGGGCTGAAGTCATCGAAGATCTCGGCCACCGGGCGGCCAAGCTCCTGCGCGACGGCCATTTGCGCCACCTCGACCGGAAAAGGGGGCAGCTTGTCCTGAAGCACGCGCAATTGCGCGGCGAGATCCTCGCCCACCAGATCGGGCCGCGTGCTGAGGATCTGGCCGAACTTGATATAGGCGGGCCCCAGAGCCGTCAGCGCGCGCACGGCGGGCGGCATGGCCGGATCACCCCGGTCGCCCAGCCACTGAAATGGCCACGCCAGCGCGCGCATGGTCGCGCGCACCAAGGGCGGCGCCTCGAACGCCGCCA
Organism: Roseovarius sp. MBR-79; assembly: GCF_053628555.1. NCBI lineage: Bacteria > Pseudomonadati > Pseudomonadota > Alphaproteobacteria > Rhodobacterales > Roseobacteraceae > Roseovarius > Roseovarius sp. MBR-79. The sequence continues at coordinate 266,245 of NZ_JBRJGP010000001.1, forward strand.
TGATCAGGCCCATCGCGCCGGTGCGTTCCAGCGTGGCCCCGGTGCGGATCAGACGGATTAGGTTATGCGGCCCCCTCAAATCTTCCACCCCGAATGCAGGCAGGCGATACCCATGGAAAGATTGCGATATTTCGCGTTCCCGAAGCCCGCATCGCGCACCATCCCCAGAAATGTTTCCTGATCGGGGAAGCGGCGGATCGATTCGACAAGGTATTGATAGCTGTCGCGGTCCCGCGCGATCACCTGCCCCAGTCGCGGGATGATATTGAACGAATAAAGGTCATAGACTTTCTGCATCAGGTCATTAGGGATCTGGCTGAATTCCAGCACCATCAGCCGCCCGCCGGGCCGCAGCACACGAAACGCCTCGTTGAGCGCCTCTTGCGGACGGGTCACGTTGCGGATGCCGAAACTTATCGTGTAGACGTCGAAACTGTTATTCTCGAAGGGCAGCGCCATCGCATCGCCCACCACCCAGTCGAGGCTGTCGGCCAGAGCCTCGGCCTCGGCGCGCTTCTGCCCCTCGACCAGCATCGGCTCGGTCAGGTCGAGCACCGTGGCATGACCGCGCCCCGCGCGCCGCAGGAACCGGAACGAGATGTCGCCGGTGCCCCCCGCCACATCGAGAAGCCGCTGACCGGCGCGCGGCGCGAGCCAGTCCATCATCGCATCCTTCCAGATCCGGTGGATGCCGAAACTCATCGCGTCGTTCATTACATCGTAGTTCGACGCGACCGAGCCAAAGACGCCGCGCACGCGCCCCGCCTTCTCCGCCTCGGGCACGTCCTGAAATCCGAAATGGGTGGTTTTCTCGCTCATGCCGCACTCCGGGGCTTGCTCATCCTGGGTCCCGCCTTTCTTATAGGTCGCTCACCGGGGGTTACAATGCGCCGCTTGCGCGCGCCGAGGTCCGTCATGCCCGAATTGCCAGAGGTCGAAACCGTCCGAAGCGGCCTGGCCCCCGTCATGGAGGGGCAGGTGATCGCGCGCGCGCAGGTGAACCGCCCCGATCTGCGCTGGCCCTTTCCGCCAGACATGGCCGCACGGCTGACGGGCGCGCGGGTGCTCTCGCTGCGGCGACGCTCGAAATACCTGCTGGCCGATCTCGACCGGGGCGAAACGCTGCTCGTCCATCTGGGCATGTCGGGGCGGATGCTGGTGTCGGGGGCGCGGGTGGGGCAATTCGTCCACGATCACCCCGCGCCTGCGAAACACGACCATGTGATCGTCGACATGGCGGGCGGCGCGCGGATCACCTTCAACGACCCGCGCCGTTTCGGCGCGATGGATCTGATGGCGACGGCCGGTGCCGAGGCCCATCCGCTGCTGGCGAAACTCGGGCCGGAACCGCTTGGCAACGGGTTTCACGAGGCCCATCTCGCCGCCGCCCTTGCCGGACGGCGCACGCCCGTCAAGGCGGCGCTTCTCGATCAGCGGATCGTGGCCGGTCTGGGCAATATCTATGTCTGCGAGGCGCTTTTTCGCGCAGGGATCTCGCCGCGCCGTGTGGCGGGCAGTCTCGGGCCTCGGCGCATCGCGCGGCTCACCGGTGCCATTCGCGCCGTGCTGACCGAGGCGATTGCCGCAGGCGGTTCGTCCTTGCGCGACTACCGGCAGGCCGATGGCGAGCTTGGCTATTTCCAGCACGCTTTTGACGTCTACGGGCGCGAGGGCGCGCCCTGTCGCAAACCCGGCTGCGACGGCCGGATCGCCCGCCTCGTGCAATCCGCGCGCTCCAGTTTCCATTGTCCGCGCTGTCAAAGATAGGTTGAAAGGCGTCCCCGACATGGTAATGACTTGGGCCGAGCGAAACCAAGGAAAGCTGAATTCATGGCCTATGAGACGATCATCGTCGAAATAGAAGACCACGTCGCCCTCATCAAACTCAACCGCCCCGACGCGCTCAACGCGCTCAACGATCAGTTGATGTCGGAACTGGCCGAGGCACTGGCCGACGCGCAGGGCAACGACAAGGTGCGCTGCATCGTGCTGACCGGTTCGGAAAAGGCCTTTGCCGCCGGGGCCGACATCAAGATGATGAGCACGAAAAGCTTTGTCGATGTCTTCACCGAGGACCTCTTCACCGCCGACAGCGACGCCATCGCCCGCATCCGCAAGCCGATCATCGCCGCCGTGTCGGGCTACGCGCTTGGCGGCGGCTGCGAGCTGGCGATGATGTGCGATTTCATCATCTGCTCGGACACGGCCAAGTTCGGCCAGCCGGAAATCAACCTTGGCGTGATCGCCGGGCTTGGCGGCACGCAGCGCCTGACGCGCGCCATCGGCAAGGCGAAGGCGATGGACATGAACCTGACGGGCCGGTTCATGGATGCCGAAGAGGCCGAGCGCGCCGGTCTGGTGAGCCGCATCGTGCCTGCCAAGAAACTGATGGATGAGGCGATGTCAGCGGCCCAGAAGATCGCCGAGAAATCGCAGGTCACGGTCATGGCCGCCAAGGAGGCGGTCAACCGCTCGTTCGAGACCACCTTGCGCGAGGGGCTGTTGTTCGAGCGGCGCGTGTTCCACTCGCTCTTTGCCACCGAGGACCAGAAAGAGGGCATGGCCGCCTTCGCGGAGAAGCGTCAGGCGCAGTTCCGCGACAAGTGAGCGGCGCGCGCGGGCCTCAGGCCCAGCGCCCAACAGCCGTGACCACCACCTCGGGCGCACTGCCCTGCGCCTGCGCTGCCATGGCGCGCAGCGCGCCCGAGGTGGCATCGCCCGCCCGCGCCGTGACCCAGACCCCCGCCGCCGTTGTGACACTTGCCGTCAGGGTGGGGCGCGTGCCGGGGGCAAAGACGGCGGGATAGGTCCAGACCGTCTCGGCCCCGCCCGCAAAAAGCGCACCCGCCGCCACGTTCGGCGCGTCGAGCACAAGCACATGCTGACAGATCTGCGTGCCGTCCGGCGTGCGCACGACCTCGCCCGCAGGCCCGCTCACCCGGCTCACGTTGTGCCCGCCATGGAGCGCCTGCCACGCCCCCCAGACGCCCCCCGTTCGCAGCCGGAACGCCAGCACATCGCCGCCCGCGCCGAAAAACACCTGCGCCAGATCGCCCGCCCCCTGCCGAAGCACGAGACAGCCGCCCGTTCCCGCCCCGGCGGGGCGCGCGCCCTGCGTGGCCGCACTGACCGCGTAGCTGCCGGAGGGCTGCGCGGGATCGTCGAGATCGGCCAGCTCGGGGCCCGCCTGCGCCCCGTCCTGCCCCCAGCCGAACGCCCCCGTGCGCAAGAGCCGCCCCGGCGTGGCATCCGCCGCAGCCACCTGCACCGCCGCGCCGCTGGCCAGCCCGCTTGCCGCGTCAAGGCGCAGCGCCGTGTGCCAGCTTCCGCCATCGGCGCTCACCTTGATGGCGAAATCGTCATTGCCGCTCGTGCCCATCTCGGCGCGCCCGCCAAAGCCGGTCTGGAACAGCAGGCTTGCCGTCTCGCTCGCCGCCGCCTTGTTGATCTTGACCTGATGGCCCCCGCCCTCGTGGTTGAAGAGCGTCGCCGGGGCCGAGACCGCCAGCCGGTTCACGGAATCATGGCTCGCGTTGATCCCCACACCGTCGAGATTGTCGAGCACGGGCGGCGCGATCGCCACCCAGTCACCACCCGCGCGCCGGAAAAGACCCCCGTCGCTCTTGTCGAGGGCCAACCACCCCTCGTCCGGTGCCATGAAAAGCCACGCCTCGTTCATGAACCCCGCGAGCATTCCCGCCTGCCCGGCCCATGCCCCGGTGGGTGCCGCGCCCAGCGCCCAGATCCGCCCCTCTTCGGGCAGGGCGGGGGGCGTGGCGGCACCGATCCCCTCCACGGCCAGTTGCACGGCCATGTCGAGACGGCTCAGCGCCTCGTTATGGGTGACGTGCTTTTGTGCCTGCGAGGGCAGGATGAAGGGCAGCGCAAGGCGCGGGGACTGATCTTGCATCGGGGCACTCCGGGTTCAGGGCATGACTTGGACGCGCCCAAATTCCGGGCGAGGTCTTGCCAAATCCTGAACGCCCCGTGCGCGCCCCTCAGCCCAGAAGCCGCGCCACCATCGCGCTTGCCGGATCGGCCAGCGGCTCGATGACGTTGAAATGGTGCTCGCCGTGCACAATCTCGAGCGGCGCGCTCCATGCCTTGGCGAGCCAGCGCGCCTGATCGAGAAAGACCGGGCGTTCATCGCCGCCCACCCAGACCGTGACCGGCACGGCCATGGGCTGCATCAGCGCCGGGCTTTCCGCCTCGGCACCCGCCATATCAAGGCCGAAATCGGCGTTCATCGAGGTCTGCAACAGGGGCCGCAGGTCCGACACGGGCGAGATCGGCATGACATGCGAGAGGCGCGCCGCCACCCCCGATGGCAGCACTCCCGGCACCGCCATGCGCGCCACCAGATGACCGCCCGCCGAGTGACCGGCAAGGGCAACCGGCCCCGCCACGCGCCCCGCCGCCACCGTGACGGCCTGCGCGATCTGCCGGGTGATGTCGGCGATGCGCACCTCGGGGCAGAGATCGTAGGACGGCATCGCCACCGCCCAGCCCTTCGCCAGCGGCCCCGCCGCCAGATGCGACCAGAGCGAGCGGTCGAATTTCAGCCAATAACCGCCATGCACAAAGATGCACAGCCCCCGCGCCTCTCCCGCCGGATGGAAAAGGTCGAACACCTGCCGCGCGCCCTCGCCGTAGGGCAGGCCAAGCTCTGCCCGCGCGCCGATCCGCGCACGAAACGCCTCTGCCGCCACGCTCCAGCGCGCCGGATACTGCGCGCCGCCCGGGATATAGGGCACATTCGCGTAATCGTCGTCCAGTTCCGCCATTCGCTTCCCCTCCTCTGGGCCTAGACATTCCTACCGCAAGCTGGTCTGTCTCCGCGAGACCAAAAGACATGACGGAGGACGACGCCATGACCACGACCGATCTGAAATCCATGCTCAAGGATCCCAGCCTTCTGGCCGAACGTGCCTATGTCGGCGGGCAATGGGTCGATGGCGACAACGGCACCTTCGAGGTGACGAACCCCGCGCGCGGCGATGTCATCGCCCATGTGGCCGATCTCAGCCGCGCACAGGTGGCCCATGCCATCGCCACCGCCGAGGCCGCGCAGAAGGAATGGGCGCAATGGACCGGCAAGGAACGCGCCGCCGTATTGCGCAAATGGTTCGACCTTATGATGGAGAACCAGCACGATCTGGGCGTGATCCTGACCGCCGAACAGGGCAAGCCGCTGGCCGAGGCCAAGGGCGAGATTGCCTATGGTGCCTCGTTCGTCGAATTTTTCGCGGAAGAAGCCAAGCGCATCTATGGCGAAACCATCCCCGGCCACCAGCGCGACAAGCGCATCACCGTGATCAAGCAGCCCATCGGTGTCGCCGCCTCGATCACGCCGTGGAACTTTCCCAACGCCATGATCACGCGCAAGGCCGCGCCCGCGCTGGCCGCCGGCTGTGCCTTCATCGGGCGGCCCGCTTCGGAGACGCCGCTCTCGGCCACCGCCATGGGCGTTCTGGCCGAGCGCGCGGGGATCCCTGCGGGCGTGTTCAACATCGTGCCGTCGTCGCGCTCCTCCGAGGTGGGCCGCGAATTCTGCGAAAACCCCGGCGTGCGCAAGCTGACCTTCACCGGCTCCACCGAGGTGGGGCGCATCCTTCTGCGGCAGGCCGCCGACCAGGTGATGAAATGCTCGATGGAGTTGGGCGGCAACGCGCCCTTCATCGTGTTCGACGATGCTGATCTCGATGCCGCCGTCGAGGGCGCGATCCTGTGCAAGTTCCGCAACAACGGCCAGACCTGTGTGTGCGCCAACCGGATTTATGTGCAGGCGGGCGTTTACGACGCTTTTGCCGCCAAGCTGAAGGTGGCGGTGGAAAAGCTGCGCATGGGCGATGGGATGGACGAGGGCACGACGCTCGGGCCCCTTATCAATGCCGACGCCATCACCAAGGTGCAGGAACATGTCGCCGACGCCACCGCCAAGGGGGCCGTGGTGATGATGGGCGGCGGCACGCCGGTGCAGGGGCCGGGCCATTTCCTGCCGCCCACGATCCTGACCGGCGTCACGCAGGAGATGCTTGTCGCCACCGACGAGACCTTCGGCCCCCTCGCGCCGCTCTTCCGCTTCGAGACCGTCGATGACGTGATCGCCATGGCCAATGATACGATCTTCGGCCTTGCCTCCTATTTCTACGCAAGCGATCTGAGCCGCGTCTACAAGGTCGCCGAGGCGCTCGAATACGGGATCGTCGGCGTGAATACCGGCATCATCTCCACCGAGGTGGCGCCCTTTGGCGGGGTCAAGCAATCCGGCCTTGGCCGCGAGGGCAGCCATCACGGCATCGACGAGTTTCTCGAGATGAAATACATCTGCATGAGTGTGTGAGCCGCTCCGGCGACAACGCAACACCCTGTCACCCTCGGGCTTGCCCCGAGGGTATCCTGCCGCCAGAAGATCCCCGCCTGCGCGGGAATGACGACGCGCAGGCCTGACCTCTCAGGGCAAGTCCGCCTCCGGGATGACCCGGAAAAACGCGCCGCCCGACCAGAGGCCGAACCAGCCGTCGTGCCGCGCGCCGATCTCCACCAGCCGGTAAAAACTCTTGCGGTCGATCAGCGCCTCAAGGTTTGCGCGCACCAGCACATAGGGCGCGGGCTCTCCCGTCTCAGGGTCGCGCTCGACCCTGATCGGGTGTTCCGGCCCGGCGGTGACGTGATCGCCCACATTGGTCTCGAAAAGCAAGGCCCGATCGCGCCCCTCCCCCTCCGCCTCGAAATCGACGGCCACGAACGGCGCGTCATCGACGGTGATTCCGACCTTTTCCACCGGCGTGACCAGGAAATATTTCTCGCCATCCTTGCGCAGGATCGTGGAGAAAAGCCGCACCAGTTCGGGCCGCCCGATCGGCGTGCCGAGATAGAACCACGTGCCATCCCGCGCGATGCGCATGTCCAGATCGCCACAAAAGGGCGGATTCCACAGATGCACCGGCGGCAACCCGCGCCCCTTGGCGGCGGCGCGGGCGGTGGCGGCGATGCCTTCGGCTGACGGGGTTGTGACGGTCCTTGCGCTCATTGCTTTTGCCATTTCCATTTCGCACGATACATTCCACCATGAGGATATAGGTCTGACGGGAGTTTTGCCATGACCGAGGATACCGAACTTCTGGCCGGTCTGGAGGCGCTGGAAGAGAAACTGGCCCGCGCGCGGGCCTCGATCACGCGGCGTTTCATCGGGCAGGCGCAGGTCGTCGACCTGTCGCTCTCGGCGCTTTTGTGCGGCGGGCACGGCCTTTTGATCGGCCTGCCCGGTCTCGGCAAGACCCGTCTGGTGGAAACGCTCGGCACCGTCATGGGGCTGGCCACGAACCGGGTGCAATTCACCCCCGATCTCATGCCCGCCGACATTCTCGGCTCCGAGGTGCTCGAGACAGCCGCCGATGGCAGCCGCGCGTTCAAGTTCATAGACGGGCCGATCTTCTGCCAGCTTCTGATGGCCGACGAGATCAACCGCGCCAGCCCGCGCACGCAATCGGCGCTGTTGCAGGCGATGCAGGAACGCCGCGTCACCGTCGCGGGCGCGACGCGCCCGCTTGCGCCGCCCTTCCATGTCCTTGCCACCCAGAACCCGATCGAGCAGGAGGGCACCTATCCCCTGCCCGAGGCGCAGCTTGACCGCTTCCTTGTGCAGATCGACGTGCCATACCCTGATCGCGAGACCGAACGCGCGATCCTTCTGGCCACGACCGGCGCCGATGAGGACGAGGCGCATGAGGTGCTGACGCCCGAGGAACTGATGGCTGCGCAGCGGATGCTGCGGCGGATGCCCGTGGGTGAGAAAATCATGGAAATGATCCTCGATCTGGTGCGCAGCGGCCGCCCCGAGGACGCCAGCGCCTCGGACCTGGTGCGCGAGAGCGTGGCCTGGGGGCCGGGGCCGCGCGCGGCGCAGGCACTGATGCTGACGGTGCGGGCGCGGGCGATGTTGCAGGGCCGTCTTGCGCCCGATGCCAGCGACGTGGCCGCCATGGCGCAGCCGGTGCTCGGGCACCGCATGGCGCTCAACTTCGCGGCGCGCGCGCGGGGCGAGAGCCTGCCCGCGCTCATCGCGCGGCTGGTCGAAGAGACGACGCAGATGCAGGCCGCCGCCTGACATGGCAACCGCCACCCAACCCCTGCGCCCCCGCGCCGAGGCCGAGGCCGCCCGCCTGCCGCCGCTGCTGGCGCGGGCCGAGCGGCTGGCGCGCACCGTGCTCATGGGCGAGCACGGGCGCAGGCGCGCGGGCGCGGGCGACGATTTCTGGCAATACCGCCCGGTGCAGGCGGGCGACAGCCGCACCATGATCGACTGGCGGCGCTCGGCCCGCTCGGACGCGCAATTCGTGCGACAGCGCGAATGGCAGGTGGCGCAAAGCGTGATGCTCTGGGTCGATCCAGCCGCCTCGATGCGCTTTGCCTCGGACGCCGCCCTGCCCGAAAAGGCCGACCGTGCCCGCCTTCTGGCGCTGGCCGTCGCGCTGCTTCTGGATCGGGGCGGCGAGCGCGTGGGCCTGACCGGGGGTGCGCTGCCGCCCCGGCGGGGGGCGGCGCAGATCGCGCGGCTGGCCGAGGCGCTGACCCGGGACAGCGATGCGGAATATGCCGGCCCCGACATGAGCGGGCTGGTGCCCCATGGCCGCGCGCTGCTCATCTCCGATTTTCTCGGCGACCCGGAGCCGGTGCGCGCAGCACTCACGGCGGCGGCGGATCGCGGGGTGCGCGGAGTCATTTTTCAGGTGCTTGATCCTGCGGAAGAGGCCTTTCCCTATCGCGGGCGCACCATCTTCGAGAGCATGGGCGGCGGATTGCGGCATGAGACGCTCAAGGCCGCCGACCTGCGCCCGCGCTATCTCGAACGGCTCGCCGCGCGCAAGGACGACCTTGCCCGCCTCGCCGCTGCGACCGGCTGGACCCATGGCTGCCATCACACCGATACCAGTGCGCAATCGGCCCTTCTCTGGCTCTACCGCGCCATGTCCGAGGGAGGCCGCGCATGACCCTTGGTGCCATCGGCTTTGCAACACCCTGGCTGCTGTGGGCGCTCCTGGCGCTGCCGGTGCTGTGGATCATCCTGCGCGCCGTGCCCCCCGCCCCGGTGCGGCGGCGCTTTCCGGGTGTGGCGCTGCTTCTGGGACTGCGCGACGAGGACAGTGTCAGCGACCGCACACCCTGGTGGCTGCTCCTCTTGCGGATGCTGGCGGTGGCGGCGGCCATCATCGGGCTGGCCGGACCGGTGCTCAATCCCCGCGACGCGGGCGAGGCGGCGGCGCGCGGCCCGCTCCTGATCGTGGTCGAGGATAGCTGGGCGGCGGCCCGCGACTGGCAGGCGCAGCGCGGGGTGATCGACGCGCTTCTGGCCGAGGCCGCGCGCGACGGACGCGTGGCCGCCCTTCTGCGGCTGAGCGCGCCCGAAGCGCCGGCGTTTCAGGCGGCGCAAGTGATCCGCACGCGCTTGCCGGGCCTAGCCCCCGAGCCTTGGACCGCCCGGCCCGACACCTATACCGGGGCGGTGGCGATGCTTCCCGAGGGTGGTTTCGAAACCCGCTGGTTTTCCGACGGTCTCGCCCGCGAGGCGCGCGCGCCGCTGCTGGCCGCGCTCGAGGCGCGCGGCCCCGTCACCGTGCACGAGAGCGCGCGCCCTCTCATGGTCCTTGCCCCGCCCGTGCTGCGTGACGGCGTGGTCGAGATGACCGCTCATCGCGCCCGACCGGGCGCGCCGCGCGAGATATCCGTCACCGCCCATGGCCGCGACCCTTCGGGCGCGGAGCGGGTGCTCGCCTCGCTGCCCCTGACCTTTGCCGAGGGCGCGCCCGAGGCCACGGGCGGGCTGTCGCTGCCGCCGGAGCTGCGCGCGCGCGTCACCCGGTTCGAGATCGCGGGCGCGCGCCATGCCGGGGCCGTGAGCCTGACCGATGACGGGCTCAAACGCCGCGAGGTGGCGCTGATCGCGGGGCGCGAGGACCGCGAGGGGCTGGAGCTTCTGTCGCCGCTCCATTACCTGCGTCAGGCGCTTGTGCCGACGGCCGACCTGCTCGATGGCGCGCTCCTCGACATCCTGCCCGCCAATCCCGACGCCATAGTGCTGGCCGATGTGGCGACGCTCTCGGAGGCCGAAGAGGCCGCGCTTCTCGACTGGGTCGAGGGCGGGGGCGTGCTGTTGCGCTTTGCCGGACCGCGCCTTGCCGCGAGCGACGTATCGCGCAGCACCGAGCATCCGCTGATGCCGGTGCGGCTACGCGCGGGCGGGCGCACCGTGGGCGGCGCGATGAGCTGGGGCGAGCCCAAATCGCTTGCCCCCTTCCCCGAGGGCAGCCCGTTCCAGGGCCTTGCCATTCCCGCCGATGTGGCCGTGAACGCGCAGGTCATGGCGCAACCCGATCCCACCCTTGCCGAGCGCGTGATCGCGCAACTGAGCGACGGCACGCCGCTGGTGACGCGCAAGCGCATCGGGAGCGGTCAGGTCGTGCTTTTCCACGTCACCGCCAATGCCGAATGGTCGTCGCTGCCGCTCTCGGGTCTTTTCGTGCAGATGCTGGAGCGGCTGGCGATTTCGTCGGTGAGTGCGCCGCCCGATGGCTCTGAGCTGGCAGGCACCACATGGCAGCCGGTGCATGTGCTCGACGGGTTCGGGCGCATGACCGAGGCGGGCACGCGCGCGGGCGTGCCGGGCGAGCGGCTGCTGGACGCGGCGCTTGGGCCCGACCTCTTGCCGGGGCTTTACGACGGGCCGGAACGGCGCGTGGCGCGCAACGTGATCACGCCCGAGACCATGATCGCCCCCGCCACCTGGCCCGCGCGCATCCCCGTCGAGGGGCTGGAGCGCGCGCCGGAACTGCCGCTTGGCGGCTGGCTTCTGGCAACGGCGCTCGTGCTCATGACGGTGGACATCCTCGCCGCTCTGGCGCTCTCGGGCAGGCTCTGGCGCTCGGGTGCCACCGCGCTCATCGCGCTTGCCCTCGCGCTGCCGCAGCACGCCCGCGCGCAGGATGACGCCCGCGCCATGGAGGCCACCGCCGAGGTTGTCCTCGCCCATGTCCTGACCGGGGATCGCGCGGTGGACGACACCGCCCGCGCCGGGCTCCGCGGCCTCGGGCGGGTGCTCAGCTTCCGCACCTCGGTGGAACCGGCAGACCCGCTTGGCGTTGATCTCGAGCGCGACGAACTGGCCTTTTTCCCAATGCTCTACTGGCCCGTGACCGCGAATCAGCCGCTGCCATCGGCCGAGGCCTATGCGCGGCTCAACGCCTATCTGCGCTCAGGCGGCATGATCCTCTTTGACACGCGCGACGCCGATATTGCCGGTTTCGGTGCCGCCTCGCCCAGTGGTGCGCGGCTCCAACGGCTGGCCGCGCCGCTCGACATTCCGCCGCTGGAGCCGGTGCCCGAGGATCACGTCCTCACCCGCACCTTTTATCTGCTGGCCGATTTCCCGGGCCGCCACATGGGCCGCGCCGTCTGGGTCGAGGCCGCCCCCCCCGATGCCGAGCGCATCGAGGGGATGCCGTTTCGCAACCTCAATGACGGGGTGACACCGGTGGTGATCGGCGGCAATGACTGGGCCGCCGCATGGGCCGTGAACGAGCAGGGCGATCCGCTCTTTCCGGTCGGGCGCGGCTATGCGGGGGAGCGGCAGCGCGAACTGGCCTATCGCTTCGGCGTCAATCTGGTGATGCATGTGCTGACCGGCAATTACAAATCCGATCAGGTCCATGTGCCCGCACTTCTGGAAAGGCTGGGGCAATGACCGGCACCATCGTCTTTGACCCGCTTCTGCCGCTCTGGCTGATTGGCGCGCTCGGCGCGGTGGCGGTGGCCGGTCTGGGGCTGGCGATGTGGCGCGGGCTGGCGGGCTGGGCGCTGCGGGCATTGGCGGCAGTGGTGATCATCGGCGCGCTGGCCGGTCCCGCCTACCGGCAGGAGGAGCGCACGCCGCTTTCGGATATCGTCCTGCTGGTCGAGGATGAGAGCGCGAGCCAGCACCTCGCCGCCCGCGCCGGGGACACGGAGGCCGCCGCCGAGGCGCTCGCCGCGCGCCTCGCTGCGCGCGAGAATACCGAAGTGCGTCGCGTCACCGTGGGCGACGCGCCCGAAAACGGCGGCTCGCGCGTCATGGGCGCCCTGGCGGAGGCCATGGCCGAACTGCCGCGCGGGCGCATCGCGGGCGCGATCCTGCTCTCGGACGGGCAGGTCCACGATATCGAGGCCGCCCCCGAGATGCCCGCGCCGCTGCACCTTCTGCACACCGGCCGTGCGGGCGACTGGGATCGCCGCTTGCGCATCGACAACGCTCCTGCCTTCGCCATCCTCGGCGAGGAGGTGCAGCTGACCCTCACGATCACCGATGACGGGGCCGCGCCCGAGGGGGTGAGTTCGGTGCCGCTCGACATCGCCGTTGACGGGGCCGAACCTATGCGCTTCGAGGTGCCGCTCGGGCAGGAGATGACGCTGCCGCTCACCCTGCCGCGCGGCGGGCGCAATGTGCTGCAGTTCTCGACCCCCGTGGCGGAGGGCGAGTTGACAGACCGCAACAATACCGCGCTGGTGCAGATCAACGGCGTGCGCGACCGGCTGCGCGTGCTGCTTGTGTCGGGACAGCCCCATGCGGGCACGCGGACCTGGCGCAACCTGCTGAAATCCGACAGTTCCGTGGACCTGGTGCATTTCACCATCCTGCGCCCGCCCGAGAAGCAGGACGGCGTGCCGGTGCGGGAATTATCGCTCATCGCCTTTCCCACGCGGGAATTGTTTCTCGACAAGGTGGACGAGTTCGATCTGATCATCTTCGACCGCTACCGCCGCCGGGGCATCCTGCCGACGGTCTATCTCGAGAATGTGCGCCAATATGTAGAAGGGGGCGGCGCGGTGCTTCTCGCGGCCGGTCCGGACTTCGCCGGGGCGGAAAGCATCTATCGCGGCCCCTTCGAGGCAATGGTCCCCGGCCGCCCCACCGCGCGCGTGGTCGAGGAGGGTTTTCGCCCGCGCGTCACCGATCTGGGGCGGCGGCACCCGGTCACGGCGGGGCTGCAAGAGGCGTTCGGCGGCGAATGGGGCCGCTGGCTGCGCCAGATCGAGGTGGAGGCCGCCGAGAGCGGCGATGTTGTCATGTCGGGCGCGGGCGAGCGCCCGCTTCTGCTGCTCGACCGGGTGGGCGAGGGGCGCGTGGCGCTGCTCACCTCCGATCAAGCCTGGCTCTGGGGACGCGGCTATGAGGGGGGCGGGCCGCAGCTCGAATTGCTGCGCCGTCTCGCCCACTGGATGATGAAGGAGCCCGAACTGGAGGAAGAGGCGCTCTGGGCCGAGGCCAGCGGCCAGCAGATGCGCATCATCCGCCGATCGCTCTCGGGGGATGTGCCCGAGGTGACGATCACCACCCCCTCGGGCGCGGTCGAGACGCGCGCCCTTGACGAGGTGGAGCCGGGACGTTTCGAGACCGTTTATGAAGGGGCAGAGATCGGGCTTTACCGGCTGGAGAACGGCGACCAGAAGGCGGTGATCGGCCTTGGCCCCGCCGCCCCGGTGGAGTTCGAGCGCACGCTGGCGACCGACCGGGTCCTTGCCCCGGTGATCGAGGCCACCAATGGCGGCGCGCTGGCGCTCGAAGGCGGGCTTCCCGCCATCCGCGACGTGCGCGCGGGCCGCCCCGCCGCCGGACGCGGCTGGATCGGCCTTACCCCGCGCGGGGCCTTTGAGACCGCGAGCGTGCGGCAGATGGCGCTCCTGCCGCCATGGCTCGTGCTCCTGCTGGCGGCGGGTTTCCTCATCGGCGGCTGGCTGCGCGAGGGGCGGCGCTGACGCGGTCTCTCATGGACGATGATTGACCGCCACGGCGCGCCAACCGTCATCCGTCCAATGCAATTCCGTCACCGACAGGTTGTCGATGACCTGCCCTAGCGCCTTGTAGGCGGTCACGCGCCGCGCCGCCTGCACCTGTGTCAGGATCGTGCCCATGTGGGCCACCGCCACGATATCGCGCCCCGGATGCGCCGCCCGGAGGCGCGTCACCGTCTGTCCGACACGCACCGAGAGGTCATCCCAGCTCTCGCCCCCCGGCGCGCGCAAGGCACCGGGCCGCTCCCAGAAGGCACGCAGCGCGGCAGGGTCGGCCACGCTGTCAAAGCCCTGCATCTCCCACGCGCCGAAATGGATTTCGCGCAGATCCGGCTCGTCGGGCAGGCGCGGACGCGGCCCGGCGATGGCCTCTGCGGTGGCGCGTGCGCGACTGAGGTCCGAGGAGACGACAAGCGCCCCCTCCGGCAGATGCGCCGAGAGGCGCGCCAACCGCGGCGTATCGCTCAGATCGGCGGGGATGTCGGTCCAGCCGACCATGGCGCGGGCATGGGTCGGGCCGTGACGGACCCAGAAAAAGCGGCTCATGGCAGCGTGCCCTTGAGCACCATGGGCAGCCCCGCGATCACGTTGACAACCAGCCCCGCTTTCGCCGCAAGGCATTGATTGAGCGCGCCCTGGGCAGTCTGAAACCGGCGGGCAAGGGCGTTGTCGGGCACGACCGACAGCCCCACCTCGTTCGAGACCACCACCACCGGTGCGCGACAGGCGTCGAGCGCGGCAAAAAACGCTGCCTCGGCCCGTGGCAGATCGCTTTCGGCCAGCAGATGATTGGAAAGCCACATCGTCGCGCAATCCATCAACACCGCTTCACTTGCCGTCATCGCGGCAAGCACCGGGGCCGGATCGCGCGGGGCCTCGATGGTCCGCCACACCGCCGCGCGCCGCGCGCGGTGCCGCACCAGCTTGGCGCGCATCTCGTCGTCAAATGCCTCGGCCGTCGCCAGATAGACCGGCGCGCGCCCCGAGCGCAGCACAAGCCCCTCGGCAAAGACCGACTTCCCCGAGGCAGCCCCGCCCAGAACCAGCGAGAGGCGCGGTAACATGACTTGGAAACTCCTGAATTTTGATCCGGTGTGATCGCCCCTGCGTAGCAAAGTGTGCGAGGCTCAGAAAGAGCGCATCCGCAGACAGGGGGAAATCATGCCGCTCGATGCACCGCAGACAAGTTCGATGTCCCGCAACGCGATGAAGGCGGAGATGCTGGACGCCGAAACCGAACTCGCGCTTGCCTATGCCTGGCGCGACCACCGCGACGAGGCGGCGCTGCATCGGCTGATCACGGCCTATATGCGGCTGGCCATTTCCATGGCCTCGAAATTCCGCCGCTACGGCGCGCCGATGAACGACCTTATCCAGGAGGCGGGGCTGGGCCTGATGAAGGCAGCCGACAAGTTTGACCCGGATCGCGGCGTGCGGTTCTCCACCTATGCGGTCTGGTGGATCAAGGCCAGCATCCAGGATTACGTGATGCGCAACTGGTCGATGGTGCGCACCGGCTCCACCTCCTCGCAGAAATCGCTCTTTTTCAACATGAAGCGCGTGCAGGCAAAGATCGAGCGCGAGGCCATGGCCAATGGCGAGACGCTTGACGGCTACCAACTGCGCGAGATGATCGCGCATGAGGTCGGCGTGCCGCTTCGGGACGTGGAGATGATGGAGGGGCGGCTTTCGGGTGGAGATTTCTCGCTCAACGCCACCCAATCGACCGAGGATGACGGGCGCGAATGGATCGACACGATCGAGGACGAGGGCGAGCGTGGCGACGAGATTGTCGAGCGCGACCACGATCACCGCGCGCTGAGCGACTGGCTGGGTGCGGCGCTGACCCATCTGACCGAGCGCGAACGCTTCATCGTGCGCGAGCGCAAGCTGATCGAGGTGCCGCGCACACTCGAAAGTCTGGGCGAGGAATTGAACCTCAGCAAGGAACGCGTGCGCCAGATCGAGGCGGCGGCCTTCCAGAAGATGCGACGCTATCTTGAAAAACACGCGGGCGAGGTGCAAAGCCTGCTGGCATGAGCCTGCGCCTTGCCCTTGCCTTTTGCCTGATCGCGCTGCCCGCGACTGCGCAGGATATCGTCATACTGGGCGAAGTGCATGACAACCCGGCGCACCACGCCGAACAGGCGGCGCGGGTGGCGGCACTGAACCCGCGCGCACTGGTCTTCGAGATGCTGACGCCCGATCAGGCGGCGCGCGTGACCCCCGACCTCATTGCCGATCCCGAGGCCATGGCCGAGGCGCTCGGCTGGGCTGAAAGTGGCTGGCCCGATTTCGCCATGTATCACCCGATCTTCGCCGCCGCCCCCGAGGCCGCCATTCACGGCGCGCTCGTGACGCGCGAGGCCGCGCGCGCGGTGCTCAGGGACGGGCCCGTCGCGGCCTTCGGCGAAGATGCGGCCGCCTATGGGCTGACAGAACCGCCGTCCCCCGAGGAACAGGCCACCCGCGAGGCGCTGCAACTGGCCGCCCATTGTGATGCGCTGCCGGTGGAGATGCTGTCCGGCATGGTCGCGGTGCAGCGCCTGCGCGATGCAACCCTCGCGCGCGCGGTGGTGCGGGCCATGGCCGGGACCGGCGGCCCGGTGGCCGTCATCACCGGCAATGGCCACGCGCGCCGTGACTGGGGCGTGCCCTCATACCTTGCCCGCGTGGCCCCGGATCTGGAGGTGTTCGTGCTGGGCCAGACCGAGGACGGTGCGCCGCTTCAGGGCGGCTTTGACGAGGTGCTCTCGGCCCCGGCGGTCGCGCGCCCCGACCCCTGCGCCGCCTTTCGCTGAGCCGGGTGCGGCCCTTGCGCCGACCCCGCGCACGCCCTAGGCTCGCCGCGCATATGTTGGAGAGGCCCATGCCCGGCGCGTCACGCATCCTTCTGATCATCGGCGGCGGCATCGCGGCCTTCAAGACGCTCGACCTGATCCGGCGGTTGCGCGAACGCGGCCACAGCGTCACGCCCGTGCTGACCCGCGCAGGCGCGGAGTTTGTCACGCCCCTGTCGGTCTCGGCGCTGGCGGGGCGCAAGGTCTTCTCGGATCTGTTCGACCTGACCGACGAGGCCGAGATGGGCCATATCGAACTGAGCCGCTCTGCCGATCTCATTGTCGTGGCCCCGGCAACCGCCGATCTGATGGCGAAAATGGCGCATGGCCATGCCGATGATCTGGCCTCGACGCTTCTTCTGGCCACCGATACGCCCGTATTGCTTGCGCCCGCGATGAACGTGCGCATGTGGCAGCACCCGGCAACGCAGCGCAATCTTGCCACGCTCCATGCCGACGGCATCGGATGTGTCGGCCCGAATGAGGGCGACATGGCCTGCGGCGAGCATGGCCCCGGCCGCATGGCCGAGGTGCCCGAGATCCTGGCCGCCATCGCGGCGCGGCTGACGGATGGCCCACTTGCGGGGCGGCGCGTGCTGGTCACGTCAGGGCCGACGCATGAGCCCATAGACCCCGTGCGCTATATCGCCAACCGCTCTTCCGGGGCGCAGGGCACGGCGATTGCCCGGGCATTGGCGACGTTGGGCGCAGAGGTGGTTTTTGTCACCGGCCCCGCCTCGGTGCCGCCCCCGGACGGCGTCGAGGTGATCCGCGTCGAGACCGCGCAAGAGATGCACGACGCGGCACTGGCCGCCCTGCCCGTGGATGCCGCCATTTTCGCCGCCGCCGTGGCCGATTGGCGGATGGCAAACGCAAGCGACCGCAAGATGAAAAAGACCGCAGGCGGGCTGCCGGTGCTGGAATTTGCCGAGAACCCGGACATTCTGGCGACGGTGAGCCGGATGGCCGCAGGGCGACCGCCACTGGTGGTGGGCTTTGCCGCCGAGACGCATGACGTGATCGAGAACGCCACCGCCAAGCGCGCGCGGAAAGGCTGCGACTGGATCGTGGCAAACGATGTGAGCCACGCCACGGGCATCATGGGCGGGACGGAAAATGCGGTGACACTCATCACCGGGGACGGCGCGGAAAGCTGGCCGCGCATGGGCAAGGCCGAGGTGGCGGCGCGTCTCGCTGAACGGATCGCGCGGGCCGTGGCCTGAGAATTCGAGTATTTGCAGAACGATGAAAGGAAAGCGATGCTGAGCATCGAACTGGCATGGGAGGACGGCGCGGACCGCGCACTTGGCCTGCCCGCCTATGCGACGCCGGGCGCGGCGGGGGCCGATCTGCGCGCGAATTTCCCGGATCGCG
Organism: Roseovarius sp. MBR-79; assembly: GCF_053628555.1. NCBI lineage: Bacteria > Pseudomonadati > Pseudomonadota > Alphaproteobacteria > Rhodobacterales > Roseobacteraceae > Roseovarius > Roseovarius sp. MBR-79. The sequence continues at coordinate 284,283 of NZ_JBRJGP010000001.1, forward strand.
GCGTGGTGATGCTGGAGCCGGGGGCGCGGGCGCTGGTGCCGACGGGACTTCGCATCGCCGTTCCCGCAGGCTACGAGGTGCAGCTGCGCCCGCGTTCGGGGCTGGCGCTCCAACACGGGATCACCCTGCCCAACAGCCCCGGCACCATCGACAGCGATTATCGCGGCCCCCTCGGCGTGATCGTGATGAACGCAGGCCACGAACCGTTCGAGATCGAGCATGGCGCGCGCATCGCGCAAATGGTGGTGGCCCCGGTGGTGCAGGCGCGGTTTGTTGCAGTCACCACGCTGGACGAAACCGCGCGCGGCGCGGGCGGCTTTGGCTCAACGGGATTGCGCTGATGCTGCTTGTCGGGGTCATGGCCGCCGTGCTCTGGGGCATCGGGGCCGTCATGGGCACGCCGCGTCGGCTTCGCTGGGGGATGATCGTGGCGCTGTGGTGCGGGGTGGTGCTGGCCCATGTGATCCTGCCCGAGGGCCACCCGATCCGCATGGCCACCGGCGAGAGCCTCGCGCTCTGGCTGCTTCTCGGGGGGGCGGCGGCGCTGGTTCTGGGCTATCGCGCGGGGTTGGTCGCCTTGCGCAGGCGCGCGACCGCGGCACCCGCGGGTCCGGTCAAGACGCCGCTCTTCACCGAGACCGAGCTTGACCGCTATGCCCGCCACATCGTGTTGCGCGAGATCGGCGGGCCGGGGCAGAAGGCGCTGAAACAGGCGCGGGTGCTGGTGATCGGCGCGGGCGGCCTCGGCTCTCCGGTGCTGTTGTATCTGGCGGCGGCGGGGGTGGGAACGATCGGCGTGATCGACGATGACGCGGTGGATAATTCCAACCTGCAACGGCAGGTTATCCACAGAGATGAGGATATCGGTTGTCCAAAGGTGGAATCGGCCCTGCGAGCGATGCTGGCGCAGAATCCCAATGTCATCGTGCGCCCCTATGCGCGCAGGCTCTCTCCCGAGATCGCCACCGACCTGTTTGCCGAGTATGATCTGATCGTGGATGGCACCGATAATTTCGCCACGCGCTATCTGGCCAATTCCACCGCAGCTTCGCAAGGCAAGCCTTTGATTTCCGGCGCATTGTCGCAATGGGAGGGGCAGGTGAGCGTGTTTGATCCCGCGCGCGGCGCGCCCTGTTATCAATGCATCTTTCCCGAGGCCCCGGCACCGGGGCTTGCGCCCTCCTGCGCCGAGGCGGGGGTTTTGGGCCCCCTGCCCGGCGTGGTCGGTGCGATGATGGCGGCCGAGGCGATCAAGCTCATCACCGGGGCGGGGCACTGCTTGCGCGGGGAGATGCTGATCTACGACGCGCTTTATGGCGAGAGCCGCAAGATTTCGCTCAGCCGCCGCCCCGATTGCCCGATCTGTGGCGACAAAGGAGAGACAGATGACCAACCCGTTGCTGGCTGAGTGGCAGACGCCCTTTGCCCTTGCCCCCTTCGACACCATTTCGGACGAGGATTTCGCACCTGCTTTCGACGCCGCGATGAACGCGGCGCGGAGGGAGGTCGAGGCGATTGCCGAGAGCCCCGATGCACCCACCTTCGCCAACACGATCGAGGCGCTGGAGTCCTCGGGGGACGCGCTCGACAAGGTGCTGTCGGTGTTCTTCACCGTGGCGGGGGCGGACAGCAACCCGCGGCGGCAGGCGTTGCAGCGCGATTTCGGGCCGAGACTGGCCGCCTATTCCTCGGAATTATACGGAAACAAACAGCTCTTTGCGCGGGTCGAGGCGGTCTGGCAGGCGCGGCAAACGCTCGACCTGACGGCGGAAGAGCAGCGCCTCTTGATGCTCACCCATCGCGGATTTCGTCGCGCGGGGGCCGCACTGACCGGCGCCGAAGAGGCGCGGATGCGCGCGATCATGGCACGGCTGGCGGAACTGGGCACGGCCTTCACGCAGAACCTGCTGGCCGATGAGTCGGGCTGGCAGATGGAACTGGGCGAGGGCGATCTGGAGGGGTTGCCGGGGTTCGTGATCAGCGCGGCCCGCGCGGCGGGACAGGAGAAAGGGGCGGATGGCCCGGTCATCACGCTCTCGCGCTCGATCATCGTGCCGTTTTTGCAATTCTCTGCGCGCCGCGACCTGCGCCGCCGCGCGTATCAAGCCTGGGTCGCGCGCGGGGCCATGGGCAGCGAGACCGACAACCGCGCGATAGCCGAGGAAATCCTGGCGCTGCGGGCCGAGCGCGCGGCGCTGTTGGGTTATGACAGTTTCGCCGACTACAAGCTGGAAACCGAGATGGCCAGGACACCGCAGGCCGTGCGCGATCTGCTGATGGCGGTGTGGGAGCCTGCGCGCGCGCAAGCCGAGCGCGATGCCGTCACGCTGACCGCGATGATGCGCGAAGACGGGATCAACGGCGAATTGGAGCCGTGGGACTGGCGCTATTACGCCGAAAAGCGGCGGCAAGCGGAGCATGATCTGGACGAGGCGGCGGTCAAGCCCTATCTCTCGCTCGATGCCATGATCGGCGCGGCATTTGATTGCGCGCATCGCCTGTTCGGGCTGGACTTCGCGCCCCTTGACGTGCCCCTCTACCATCCCGATTGCCGCGCCTGGGAGGTCACGCGCGCGGGGCGGCACGTTGCCGTCTTTATCGGCGATTATTTCGCGCGCGGCTCCAAACGCTCGGGCGCGTGGTGTTCTGCGATGCGCGGGCAGGCGAAGCGACCGCAGGCGCAGGCCCCGGTGGTCATCAACGTGTGCAATTTCGCCAAGGGTGATCCGGCGCTGCTCAGCTATGACGATGCGCGCACGCTGTTTCACGAGTTCGGCCATGCGCTGCATCAGATGCTGTCGGATGTGACCTACGAAGCGCTGTCGGGCACCAATGTGGCGCGCGATTTCGTGGAACTGCCCAGCCAGCTCTACGAGCATTGGCTTGAGGTGCCCGAGGTGCTTGGCCGCCACGCCCGCCATGTGGAGACCGGCGCGCCGATGCCGCCCGACCTTCTGGACAAGGTGCTGGGGGCCGCCAATTTCGACATGGGCTTTCAGACGGTGGAATACGTGGCCTCCGCCTTGGTCGATCTGGCCTTTCACGAGGGTGCCGCCCCGGCGGACGTGATGGCGCGCGAGGCGGAGGTGCTGCGCGAGATCGGGATGCCGCCCGCGATCACCATGCGCCACGCCACCCCGCATTTCGCCCATGTGTTCGCCGGTGACGGCTATTCCTCGGGCTATTACAGCTACATGTGGTCCGAAGTGATGGATGCCGACGCCTTTGCCAGCTTTGGGGAAGCGGGCGGGGCGTTTGATCCTGACCGGGCCCGGGCGCTTGAGCGTCATATCCTGTCACGTGGCGGCACCGAGGAGGCCGCGACGCTCTACGAGGCGTTTCGCGGACGGATGCCGGGTGTGGCGGCCCTGCTCAAGGGGCGGGGCCTGGCGGCCTGAGCGCAAGAGTATTGCGTTTTTCGCGGTTCTGACGAAGGCGATTGTTGACCGATTCGCGCAAAACGGTCTATATCTTGCCAACGTTGACAAAGCGGCCACGATTTTCTGTGGCAACCCATAGATGAAGGGGGATTGACGGCGCGCGCATCTGCATATGCGCAGCGCTGGGGTGCCACCGGATATGGGCGGGTGGATGGAGGTGTGCGATGGTGCGGATGGTTCTGATCGTGGCGGCGTTTCTGGCGGTGACGATTGCCATCGTGCTGGTGCAGCCGGGAACGTCGAGACGCGCGGCCACAGCAGATGCCGCGCCGGACGTGGTCACGCGCGGCGAGGTCACGGACCTGTCTGCGGTCAGCGCGCCTGACATGCGCCTTGACCGCGCCGCGCAAACCGATCCCTTGCAGGACGCCACGCGCCTGCTGACGGCCCCGCCGCCCGAGGCCAGGACCAAGGCACCTCCTGTTGCGCCCGAACAGGTTGCCCGCCCCGCCCCCACGTCCCGGCCCGCAGAGATCGGGTTTGAGGCGATGGTGCTCGACGCGCTCGCGCAGGGGCAGTCCGAGCAATATATCGACGCGCTGGTGAACGACGCCGCAGTCAAGGGCCGGGTCGAGGTGCCCACCTCGTTTCTGACCGCCGATGGCCGCGTCGATACGGCAACCATCCTCAGTGTGTTGTCGGCCCCCGCACGCCCGCGCATCCCGGAGACCTACACGGTCGCCATGGGCGACAGCATCGCGGCGCTTTCCTACCGGTTTTACGGCACGCTGGACCGGCAGGCCGATATTCTCGCGATCAACCCCGGGCTGGAGCGTCCTGGCGCACTGGCACTGGGCACCGTCATTACCCTGCCGCGCCCCTGAGGCGTGGCAGCATACAGGCACGAGGGCAGACGGAAACGAGGGGCCGAACCAACGGCCCCCGTTTTCGTTTCAGGGAGGGCAGGCCGTGAAGGTCATGAAATCGGTCAACAGCGCGGATGCGCGGTTTTGCGTGGACCTTTTCCAGCGCGCCGACGGCACATGGGGGTTCGAGCAGTATCGCCGCGATGTAGAGGACGGTCGTTGGTTTCCCGTGGGCCATTTCAGCAGCTTGGTTTTCTCCGATGCGGAAACGGCCTGGGCGCGCGCCGTGGCCGAGGTTGACTGGTTGGTTTGAGACGCACCCCAATCAGGCGCGCGCATCCTTGGGCGAGCCCATCACCACGTAAGACGTGATCGCGTTGACCTGCGGCAGCGTGCCCAGAACATCGGTGTGAAACCGCTTGTAGGCGGGCAGGTCGGCCACCTCGACACGCAACAGATACTCCACCGCGCCGGTGATGTTGTGACATTCCACCACCTCGGGCGCGCGGGTCATGGCGCGCTCGAACGCCTCCTGCGCGGCCTTGGTGTGGGCGTTCAGGCCGACCGTGACATAGGCCACAAACCCCACGCCAAGCGCCGCCCGATCAAGCACCGCGCGATAGCCCGCGATCACGCCGCGTCGTTCCAGATCCTGCACCCGGCGCAGACAGGCCGAGGGCGAGAGGCCCACGCGCTCGGCCAGGTCAAGGTTGCTGATCCGGCCATTGCGGCTCAATTCCTGCAATATACGGTCGCTTATAGCATCCATGATCATTATATATTGCAAAATATCTGCATTTAAACAATAAAAAGCAATTCAAATGCGCCCGGTTCCGCATAGTGTTGCGCCATGACACTCGATATCCTCTCCGCGCTTGTCGCCTTCGCCTTTGTCACGGTCATCACGCCGGGGCCGAACAACCTGATGCTGATGGCTTCGGGGACGAATTTCGGCTTTGTGCGCACCATCCCGCATATGCTGGGGGTGGGCCTCGGCTTTCCCATGATGCTCGTCTGCGTGGGGCTTGGCGTGATGCAGCTTTTCGACCTCTGGCCGCCCGCCTATGTTCTGCTCAAGCTCCTGTCGGTCGCCTATCTGCTTTGGCTGGCGTGGAAAATTGCCAATGCCGCCCCGCCGGGCGATGCCAGGACCGAGGGTCGCCCGCTGACCTTCCTTCAGGCCACGGCGTTTCAATGGGTCAATCCCAAGGCATGGAGCATGGCGCTCTCGGCGGTGACGCTCTATGCAACGGGGCGGGATCTTGCGGCGGTGCTGCTGGTGGCCGGGGTCTATGTGGCCTGCGGCACGATCAGCACCACCACCTGGACCATGCTGGGCCAGCAGATCCGCCGCGTGCTGCGCAGCCCCGGACGCCTGCGTGCCTTCAACCGGGTGATGGCGCTGCTTCTGGTGGCGACGCTGGTGCCCGTGCTCTGGCCGGTTTGAGCGATTGCAAATCCCGTCGCCTGCGGCCATATAGCGGGGCGTCCAGACCGGAGGGCCGCGCCATGACCCATTACCTCGATTTCGAGAAACCGCTTGCCGAGATCGAAGGCAAGGCCGAGGAATTGCGCGCGATTGCCCGCACCAACAGCGAGACCGATGTCGAGGACGAGGCGCGCGCGCTCGATGCCAAGGCGGCCACGCTCCTGCGCGATCTCTACAAATCCCTGACGCCCTGGCGCAAATGCCAGGTGGCGCGCCACCCGGACCGCCCCCATTGCCGCGATTACATCAAGGCGCTCTTTACCGACTACACGCCGCTGGCCGGCGACCGCGCCTTTGGCGAGGATGAGGCGGTGATGGGCGGGCTTGCGCGGTTGCGCGACCGGCCCGTGATGGTGATCGGCCATGAAAAGGGCCACGATACCAAATCGCGCCTGACGCATAATTTCGGCATGGCCCGTCCCGAAGGCTATCGCAAGGCGGTGCGCCTGATGCAGATGGCCGACCGCTTCGGTCTGCCGGTGGTGACGCTGGTGGACACGCCCGGCGCCTATCCCGGCAAGGGCGCCGAGGAGCGCGGGCAATCAGAGGCCATCGCGCGCGCCACCGAGACCTGCCTTTCCATCGGTGTGCCGCTGGTATCGGTGATCATCGGCGAGGGTGGATCGGGGGGGGCTGTGGCCTTTGCCAGCGCCAATCGCGTGGCGATGCTCGAACATTCGGTCTATTCGGTGATCTCGCCCGAGGGCTGCGCCTCGATCCTCTGGAAAGACGCCGAGAAGATGCGCGAGGCCGCCGAGGCGCTGCGCCTCACGGCGCAGGATCTCATCAAGCTGGGCGTCGCCGACCGCGTCATCGACGAGCCTCTGGGCGGCGCGCACCGCGACCGCGCCGCCACCATTGCCGCCGTGGGCAAGGCCATATCGGCCATGCTGAGCGAGTTGTCGGCCAAGGATCGCGCCGCCCTCATCCGGGACCGGCGCGAGAAATTCCTCGGGCTCGGGGCCAAGGGGCTGGCGGCCTGACAGAGACCGCCGCGCCCGCGTTACGCCACCACAGCGCGCAGCGCTGCCATCCGCTCGGTCAGGAGCTTTTGAGACATCTCGTCCTTGAGCCGCCCGTCATCGCCAAACGCGTTCATCGCGCCCGCGATCAAGACCGCCGTGCCCGGCACCAGCCGCGCCTGCAATTGCGTGAGACAAGACAGCGTCATGAATTGCGCCGTCTCGCCGCCCGTGCGCCCCGCCGAGGCCGAGACAACCACCGTCGGCTTGTCCTTGAACGCGGCACCCGGCACGCGGCTCACCCAGTCGAGCGCATTCTTGAGAACCCCGGTGATGCCCTTGTTGTATTCGGGCGCGCCGATCACCACCGCGTCCGCGGCCTTGATCTGCGCGGCAAGGGTCTGCACCGCCTCGGGCACGCCCTCGGCCTCTTCGAGATCGCCATCGTAGAGCGGCAACGCCAGATCGGCCTCGATGACCTCCGCGTCGCCAAAGCCGCGTGCGGCCTCTGCCAGAAGCATCCGGTTGTAAGAGCCCTTGCGCAGCGAGCCCGATATCAGCAACAGCACCGGTTTGGTCATAATATCTTCCCCTTGGTTTCGACGCGCTCTCGCGCCTGATCAGTCGGATAACTGGCGCAGCACCGCGGGTTTGACAAGCGCGCGCCCTGCACATGCCCTGTGCGTCCCATGAAAAAAGACCCGCCGGAATGGCAGGCCTTGGAGGTGCGCCGAAATCCGGCGAGGAGGACACTGGTTGGGGCCTACCAGTCGGTCGGCCCCTTGTCGGCGAATTGATGGACAAGAAAGTCGATGAAGGCACGCACCTTGGGCTGGGTAAAGCGCCCAGGCGGATAGACCGCGTAGATGCCGAGCGTCTCAAGCGGCAGATCGGGCATGGCGTCCTCGACCAGACCGGCGGCCATCGGCTTGGCATAGAGGAAAGAGGGCAGATAGGCGATGCCAAGGCCGGAAATCGCGGCATTGAGCAGCGACTGGCCATCATTGACGCTGAGGCCTCCCGCCGTGCGCACCTGCCGCTTTTCCCCCGAGGGCGCGGTCAGTTTCCAAACCGCACTGCCGCCCTGATTGGAGTAGTGCAAGAGCTTGTGCTCGTTGAGATCGTCGATCCTCTCGGGCCGTCCGTGTTTTGCGAAATAGGCGGGGCTGGCGATCATGCGCTTGGTCGTCTCCGACAGCCTGCGCGCGCGCAGGGTGCTGTCCTCCAGATCGCCGATCCGCACAGCCATGTCGAACCCCTCGGAAATCAGTTCGACATAGCGGTTGTTGAGCACCATGTTGACGGTGATATCGGGAAATTCCTCAAGGAAATTGCCAAGGATCGGGCTGAGATGGTTCACGCCGAAATCGGTCGCCACGGAAATGCGCAAGAGGCCCGAAGGGTCCGACTGCATCGAACTCACCAGCGCGTCGGCCTCGCCCGCGTCGTTGAGCACCCGCAGCGCCCGGTCGTAATAGGCAAGGCCGATCTCGGTGGGGCTGACGCGCCGCGTGGTGCGGTTCAGAAGCCGCGCACCGAGACGTGCCTCGAGCGAGGAGACATGCTTGGAAACGGCGGATTTGGAAATCCCCATCTTGCGGGCCGCGTCGGTAAAGCCGCCCTGATCCACCACCGTGGCGAAGGCCTCCATTTCCGTCAGGCGATCCATGCTGAAACCTCTTCTTGCTACTGAGGACCGTTTCTGACGGAAAAATCGGGCGCAACTGCGGCAGGTGCCTGACAATATCGCGGTCATCTCGGGATCGTTGATGGCCTGGAAACGCGGCGCACACGCGAAGGTGACTGTGGATCGCCGCATCGGGCGGTCTATCTTACCGATACCGGATCAATCCTGGAGGGTAAGCTGATGACTCGTTTTCTCGCATTTGGCCTTGTCGCTGCGTTGGCCATGGCCGCACCCGCGCTGGCGCAGGAAACCCCCGCGCCTGAGGGCGCCGAGGTCTATTTCGTCAATCTCGAAGACGGGGCCACGGTCACAAGCCCTGTCACCGTCATCTTCGGCCTGAACGGCATGGGCGTGGCCCCCGCAGGGACCGAGAAAGAGGCGACCGGGCACCATCACCTGCTGATCAACCGCCCGCCCTTTGGTGAGGGTGAGGGCGGCGCGGAGGAGTTGAGCTATGGTCTGCCCGCCGATGATAACCACAAGCATTTCGGCGGCGGTCAGACACAGGCGACCGTAGACCTGCCAGCCGGCCAGCACACGCTGCAACTGGTGCTCGGCGATGCCAACCATGTCCCGCACGTGCCCCCGATCATGTCCGGGGTGATCACCATCACCGTGGAATAACGCTCAGAGCGCGGCCGCGAGCCGCGTGCCCTGATCAATGGCGCGTTTCGCGTCCAGCTCAGTAGCGACATCCGCGCCGCCGATGACATGGGCGCGGATGCCTTTGGCCTCCAGCGCATCGGCCAGACTGCGCTCGCTCACCTGACCGGCGCAAAGAACGATCGTGTCGGCCTCGATGAGTTTCGGGTTTTCGCGCCCCTCGCCAAAGCTGACATGCAGTCCGCCCGCGTCGATCCGCTCGTAATTGACGCCGCCCACCATCTCGACCCCCTTCATCCGAAGGGAAGCGCGGTGGATCCAGCCCGTTGTCTTGCCAAGCCGCTTGCCAAGCGCCTCGGCCTTGCGTTGCAGAAGCGTGACGTGGCGCGCGGGCGGCGTGGGCTTCGGCCCTGCGAGTGCCACTCCGCCGCGCGCCGCCTCGGGATCGTCAACGCCCCATTCGGTGCGCCAGAGCGCGATATCCTCGGTGGGGCTCTCACCCTCGTGGACAAGGTATTCGGCCACATCAAACCCGATGCCACCCGCGCCCACCACCGCGACGCGCTTGCCCACTTTTGCCGTTCCGCGCAGCACATCGATATAGGTCACGACGTTGGGGCCGTCCTGTCCGGGAATCCCCGGATCGCGCGGGCTGACGCCGGTGGCGACGATGACCTCTTCAAAGTCTGCAAGATCATCGGCCCCCACGACGCGCCCCAGCCGGAGTGTTACACCGCTTTCGGCCAGCATCACGCCGAACCAGTCCACCAGCCCGTGAAACTCTTCCTTGCCCGGCACCTCTTTGGCCATGTTGAGCTGACCGCCGATCTGCTGTGCCTTGTCGAACAGCGTCACGTCATGCCCCCGCCCCGCCGCCGCGATCGCCGCCGAGAGACCGGCAGGACCGGCCCCGACAACGGCGATGCGCTTCGGCGTATCCGTGGGGGTGATGACAAGCTCTGTCTCATGGCACGCGCGCGGATTGACGAGGCACGAGGTCAATTTACCCGAGAAGGTGTGGTCAAGACAGGCCTGATTGCAGGCAATACAGGGCGCGATGGTTCTGGCGCGCCCCTCGGCCGCCTTCTTCACGAATTCCGCATCGGCAAGGAAGGGCCGCGCCATCGACACCATGTCGGCCGCGCCCCCGGCCAGCACCTCTTCGGCCACCTCGGGCGTGTTGATCCGGTTCGAGGTGATGACGGGGATGCCCACCTTGCCCATCAGCTTTTTCGTGACCCAGGCAAAACCCGCGCGCGGCACGCTTGTGGCAATCGTGGGAATGCGCGCCTCGTGCCAGCCGATGCCGGTGTTGAGGATCGAGGCCCCCGCCCCCTCGACCGCGTGGGCAAGCTGCACCACCTCGGCATGGGTGCTGCCCTCGGGGATGAGGTCGATCATCGAGAGGCGGTAGATCAGGATGAAGTCGGGGCCGACGGCCTCGCGGGTGCGGCGCACCACCTCCACCGGCAGACGCATCCGGTTCTCGTAAGAGCCGCCCCAGCGGTCGGTGCGCTTGTTGGTATGGGTCACGAGGAACTGGTTGAGGAAATAGCCCTCCGACCCCATGATCTCGACCCCGTCATAGCCTGCCTCGCGGGCGCGGGTCGCGGCGGTGACGATGTCCGTTATCTGCTTCTCGATGCCGTCCTCGTCCAACTCGCGCGGCGTGAACGGCGAGATCGGCGATTTGATGGGCGACGGGGCAACACATTCCTTGCCATAGGCATAGCGGCCCGCATGAAGGATCTGCATGGCAATGAGGCCGCCCGCGTCATGCACCCGGTCGGTGACCACGCGGTGATTGGCGATATCCTCGGGGCTGAACAGCCCCGCCGCCCCGGGAAACACGCCCCCCTCGCGGTTGGGGGCCATGCCGCCGGTGACCATCAGCCCCACGCCGCCGCGCGCGCGGGCGGCGTAGAATTCGGCCACCCGGTTCCAGTCGCGCGTCTCTTCCAGTCCGGTATGCATCGAACCCATCAGAACGCGGTTCTTCAGCGTGACATGGCCCAGATCGAGGGGGGCAAGAAGATGCGGATAGTCGGTCATGGCTCTCTCCCTTGGCTTATCCCCTGATGCCGCAGGTGGGCGTGCTTGTCACCCATGAACGCTGCGTTACGGGAGATGGCCCGGAGACGGGGCTTTGTTGCGATGCAGTGAGTGGGCTCTGTTGATGGCATGGATGCCCCTTCGATTTCTCCAAAAGAAATCGGATCGAAATCTTTTCAAGATTTCGAAATCCCGGCAGCGTCCGGACGTCAGGCGGCGGGCATGTCTTGTCACTGTCGGCCGTGTCAATGACGCGCCTCGGCATTCCGGCCAGAGGTGTCATGCCAGGATCGGCCATGGTCGGCCGGCGTGTGCAGCCCGTTTGATGACCTCGGCCATGGCCCCCGTTGCCGATCCTTGAGAGCATCAAGCGCCGCGCCGCCGCGCCGCACAGTCACCCTCGCGAAGCGAACCGGCGATTTTGCGACACGGGCACGCATGCGCCCTGATGCCAAGACTTGCCAAGCGCCTGCGGCGCGTTCCAAATGGGCGCGCATCGAACAGGGGGGCGGCCCGTGCATTTCGGACTGAACGCAGAGCAGGACATGATCGTGACCACGGTGCGGGCTTTCGTGGAGAAGGAGATATACCCGCACGAGGCGGAGGTGGAGCGCACAGGCAAGGTGCCGCCCGATCTGGCACAGCAGATCAAGCGCAAGGTCATCGACCTTGGCTTTTACGCCTGCAACTTCCCCGAAGAGGTGGGCGGCGCGGGCCTGTCGCATCTCGATTTCACGCTGGTGGAGCGCGAACTTGGGCGCGGGTCCATGGCGCTCACGCATTTCTTCGGCCGCCCGCAGAATATCCTGATGGCCTGCGAGGGCGCGCAGCGCGAGCGCTATCTCCTGCCCGCCGTGCGCGGCGAGCGGATGGACGCGCTTGCCATGACCGAACCCGATGCGGGATCGGATGTGCGCGGCATGACATGCCATGCGCGGCGCGACGGCGGCGACTGGGTGCTGAACGGCTCCAAGCACTTCATCTCCGGGGCGGATCACGCGGATTTCTTCATCGTCTTCGTGGCCACCGGCGTCGATGACACGCCCAAGGGCCCCAAGAAGCGGATCACCTGCTTTCTGGTCGATCGCGGCACGCCCGGCTTCGAGGTGCGCGCGGGCTATCACTCGGTCTCGCACCGCGGCTATCACAACTGCATCCTCAGCTTCGACGATTGCCGCCTGCCCGACACGCAGGTTCTGGGCGCGGTGGATGGCGGGTTCGAGGTGATGAACACCTGGCTTTATGCCACGCGGCTGACGGTGGCGGCGTTCTGTGTCGGGCGCGCGCGGCGCTGCTTCGATCACGCGCTTGGCTATGCGGCGGAGCGGCGGCAATTCGGCCAGCCCATCGGCCGGTTTCAGGGGGTGGGCTTCCAGATCGCCGACATGATCACCGAAATCGACGCGGCGGACTGGCTGACGCTCGCCGCCGCGTGGCGGCTGGATCAGGAGCAGCCCGCCAACCGGGAAATCGCCAGCGCCAAGCTCTATGCCTCCGAGATGCTGGCACGCGTGACCGATGCCACCTTGCAGATCCATGGCGGCATGGGGCTGATGGACGATTTTCCCATCGAGCGGTTCTGGCGCGATGCGCGGGTGGAACGGATCTGGGACGGCACCAGCGAAATCCAGCGCCATATCATCAGCCGCGACCTCTTGCGCCCGCTGGGGGCCTGAGATGGCCGCGCTCGACCGGCTGTTGCGGCCCCGCAGCATTGCGGTGATCGGCGGCGGCGCATGGTGCGAGAGCGTCATCCGCGAATGCCGCCGGATCGGCTTTGCCGGGGCGATATGGCCGGTGCATCCGACGCGCGAAACGGTGGGCGGCCTGTCCGCGCACCGCTCGGTTGACGCCTTGCCAGAGGGGCCGGACGCGGCCTTTGTCGGCGTGAACCGCGCGGCCAGCATCGAGGTGGTCGCAGCACTCTCGGCGCGCGGCGCGGGCGGCGCGGTCTGTTTCGCCTCGGGCTTTCGCGAGGCCAGAGCAGAGATGCCGGACGGTCCCGCGCTTGAGGAACGGCTGGTGGCGGCCGCGGGCACCATGCCCATTCTGGGGCCGAATTGCTATGGCTTCGTCAATGCGCTCGACCGCGCGGCACTCTGGCCGGATGTGCATGGCATGGTCCCCTGCGAGGCCGGCGTCGCGCTTGTCGGGCAAAGCTCGAACGTGGCGATCAACCTGACGATGCAGCGGCGCGGGCTGCCGCTGGCCTATGTCGCCACCGTCGGCAATCAGGCGCAGACCGGCATGGCCGATATCGGCGCGGCGCTGCTCTCGGATCCGCGCGTGACCGCGCTTGGCCTGCATATCGAGGGGGTGAGCAACCTGCGCGCCTTTGAGGCGCTGGCGCGGACGGCGGCGCGTCTCGGCAAGCCGGTTGTCGTGCTCAAGACCGGCGCATCGCCCGAGGCGCAGTTGGGGACCGTGTCGCATACCGCCTCGCTCGCGGGCAGCGATGGGGGCGCGCGCGCGCTGATGGCGCGGCTGGGCTTTGCGACGGTCGAGAGCCCCGCCGCCCTCATCGAGACACTCAAGATCCTGCACGTCACCGGCGGGCTTGCCTCGGCCACGGTCGCCTCCCTGTCCTGTTCGGGGGGCGAGGCGTCGCTCATGGCCGATCTCGGGCAGGCCGCAGGCGTGCGCTATCCGCCGCTTGACGCGCCTCAGGCAGGCGCGCTGCGCGCGGCGCTCGGGCCTCGGGTCGCGCTGGCCAATCCGCTCGATTACCACACCTATATCTGGGGCGACGAGGCCGCGCTGACGCGGTGTTTTTGTGCGATGATGACGGGGACGGCGGCGCTTGGTGTCGTGGTGCTCGATTTCCCGCGCCCGGACCGCTTCGACGCCCCCGACTGGCACCTTGTGGTCACCGCGACAGCCGAGGCGCGGCGCGTTTCGGGGCGGCCCATGGCGATCTTGTCAAGCCTGCCCGAGGGGATGCCCGAATCCGTGGCCTGCGAAATTCTCGGGCGCGGCCTGATCCCGCTTTGCGGCATGAGCGAAGGGCTTGCCGCCATCGCGGCAGCAGCCCATGTCACACGCACAGAGGCCGCGCCGCTTCTGCTGCCCAATCGCGCTACAACGGCTGGCACAGTCTGGACCGAGGCCGAGGCCAAGGCGCGGCTTGCCGCCCATGGCCTGCGCGTGCCCCGCGCGCGTGCCGTCCAAGGCACGGCGGCGGCGGTGGCGGCGGCGCGGGACCTGGGCTTTCCGGTGGTGCTCAAGGGCGCGGGGCTTGCCCACAAGACCGAGGCGGGCGCCGTGGCGCTCGATCTTGGCGATGCGGAGGCGCTCGAACGTGCCGCCCGCGCCATGCCCGCCGACGCGTTTCTCGTGGAAGAGATGATCCGGGGCGCGGTGGCCGAAATTCTCGTCGGCGTGCTCAACGATCCGGCGCATGGCTTCGTGCTCACGCTTGGCGCGGGCGGCGTGCTGACCGAGATCATGGCCGACACGACCACGCTGCTTCTGCCGGTGACGCGCGACGACATCCTCGCGGCGCTTGCCCGGTTGCGCATCGCGCCACTGCTCGCGGGCTATCGGGGGCGCGCGGGCGCGGATATCGAGGCGGTTGTGGCGGCGGTGCTGGCCGTGCAAGACTTCGTCACGGTGCACCGCGCCCGCGTGCAGGAGGTGGAGATCAACCCGCTCCTCTGCGGCGCGAATTTCGCCATCGCCGCCGATGCCCTCATCCGCATGGGAGACCCGGAATGACCCAATCCCCTCTGACCATCACCCGGCGCGGTGCCGTGCTCGAGGTCATCCTCGACCGGCCCAAGGCCAATGCGATCGACCTTGCCACAAGCCGAATGATGGGTGAGGTCTTTACCGAGTTCCGCGACGATGACGCGCTCCGCGTCGCCATTCTCACCGGCGCGGGCGAGAAATTCTTCTGCCCCGGCTGGGACCTCAAGGCCGCCGCCGAGGGCGACGCGGTTGACGGCGACTATGGCAAGGGCGGGTTTGGCGGTTTGCAGGAGTTGCGCGGGCTCAACAAGCCGGTGATCGCCGCCGTCAACGGCATCGCCTGCGGCGGCGGGCTGGAGCTGGCGCTCAGCGCCGACATCATCCTCGCCGCCGACCACGCCACCTTTGCCCTGCCGGAAGTCCGCTCGGGCACCGTGGCCGATGCCGCCTCGATCAAACTGCCAAAGCGCATCCCCTATCATATAGCCATGGAAATGCTGCTCACCGGGCGCTGGTTCGACGCCGAAGAGGCCGCCCGCTGGGGTCTGGTCAACCGCATCCTGCCCGCCGCCAAGCTGATGGCAGAGGCGCGCGCGCTGGCCGATGAGCTGGCGGCAGGCCCGCCGCTGGTCTTCGCCGCGATCAGGGAAATCGTGCGCGAGGCCGAGGACATGAAATTTCAGGACGCGCTCAACCGCATCACCAAGAGCCAGTTCGCAACCGTCGAACGCCTCTACCGCTCCGAGGATCAGCTTGAGGGCGCGCGCGCCTTCGCCGAAAAACGCGACCCGGTGTGGAAAGGACGATAGTCTGACGGGCGTCAGGGCCGCTTGGCGTCAAAGCCGCGTGACCGTCACCACATCGCGCAGCCCGTATCCGTTGAACGCGGTCGAGAGGGACCGGGTATAGGCCCCCATCCCGGCGATCAGCACATGATCGCCCTCCGCCATGTCGCCGGGCAGCGGCAGCGGATCGGGCAGCCGGTCGATGCTGTCGCAGGTCGGGCCGAACACCACACGCGCAACCGGTGCGCCGCGCCGTTCGGTGCCGTCGGGGGCGATGACGCGCACCCGGTCCGGGGCACCGATATCGCGGATCTCGGTCAGACTGCCATAAACACCATCGTTGAGGAACACCGCCCCGCACGCGCGGATTGCCTTGACCCGCAAGCCAAGGGTAAAGGCCTCGGCCACCATCGCGCGCCCCGGCTCACAGACAAGCGCGGGCGCCTCGGCCCCGAAATGCCGCGTCACCTGCGTGCCGATATGGGTGAAGATCGGCGTGAGGTCCGGCGCCTGCCCCGTGCGATGCGAGGCAAACCCGCCGCCGACGTTGAGCCGGTGAAGCCGCACGCCCGCGGCGCGCGCCACCTGAGCCGCGACACCGATATAGGCCCCCCACGCCGCCGGATCGGCGCATTGCGTGCCGGGATGAAAGGTGAGCGAGGGCACATGGCCTCGCGCCGCAACCTCGCGTAACAGCGCCGCCGCCTCGTCTGGCCCCAGCCCGAATTTCGCCCCGAAATCATAGGCCGCGCCGCGCACCGGCAGCGCCAGCCGCACACTCATTTCCGCATCCTGCGCCACCCGGCCACTCAACTTGTCCAGTTCGCGCAGGCAATCGACCGAATAGGCCCGCACGCCCATGGTGGCCGCAAACGCCACCTCGGCGGGCGAGCGGACCGGGTTGTGGTAATGCAGCACGGCATGGGGGCAAAGCGCACGGACCGCGCGCATCTCCTCGGGGCTGGCCACGTCAAAGGCCGCGATCCCCGCCGCCACCAGATTGGCCAGCACCTCCTCGCCCGGATTGGCCTTGACCGCATAGGTCACAAGGCCGGGAAACCCTGCCTGAAAGGCGCGCGCCGTGGCCTGAAGCCGGTCGGGCGCGAAATAGAGCACCGGCGCATCCGGCGCGGTGCGGGCAAGATGGGCAATCGGGTCGGACCAGGTCTCGGCGCGCTGCATCGGGGGCCTCTTTGCTGCGTTTTCATCAGTTTGCGGCAAATCATTGTCGAATCAACGCGTCACATCGTATAATTCGGCGAATAAATCAGCCATATCGGCAGCATCATGATGCAGATTGACGAATCCGACCGCGCCCTGATCGCGCTGTTGCAGGAAAACGCCCGCCTGCCCGTGGCCACGCTCGCCCGCCGCCTTGGCCTTGCCCGCACCACCGTTCAGGCGCGGCTCGACCGGTTGGAGGCCTCGGGCGTGATCGCGGGCTACGCGCTCAGGCTCGGGGCGCAGGCGCGCGCAGCCCTGCGCGCCACGGTGCTGCTGAGCATCGAGCCGCGCGCCGGCCCCACCGTGCTTGCCCGCCTCAAGTCGCTGGCGCAGGTGCGCCGTGTCCACACAACCTCTGGGCGGTTCGATCTCATCGTGACGCTCGAGGCCGAGACCACCGAGGCGCTCGACGAAACGCTCGACCGGATCGGCGAGGCCAAGGGCGTGCGCGGCTCCGAAAGCCTCATCCACCTTGCAACCAAGCTCGATCGAGGCCCCTGACCCCATTTTCGGCCGCCCGCGCCTTTTCCTTCCCGTCCACATTCGCTAGAGCAGGCCGGAACCCCGTGATCTGACAGGAACAAGACGTCATGGCGATGGACAAGACCTTCAACGCAGCCGAGGCCGAGGCGCGGCTTTATGCGGCATGGGAAAAATCCGGGGCCTTTGCCGCCGGGGCCAATGCGCGCCCCGGTGCCGAAAGCTTCTCGATCATGATCCCGCCGCCCAACGTGACGGGCAGCCTGCACATGGGCCACGCCTTCAACAACACGTTGCAGGATATCCTGATCCGCTGGCACCGGATGCGCGGGCATGACACGCTCTGGCAACCCGGCACCGATCACGCGGGCATCGCCACGCAGATGGTCACCGAAAAGGACATGGCCGCAAATGGCGAGCCCACCCGCCGCGAGATGGGGCGCGACGCCTTCACCGCCCGCGTCTGGCAACAGAAAATCAAGTCGCGCGGCACGATCATCGGCCAGTTGAAGCGCCTCGGCGCCTCCTGCGACTGGTCGCGCGAAGCCTTTACCATGTCGGGTGCCCCGGGTGCCCCCGCAGGCGAAGAGGGCAATTTCCACGACGCGGTGATCAAGGTCTTTGTCGATATGTACAACAAGGGGCTGATCTATCGCGGCAAACGCCTTGTGAACTGGGACCCGCATTTCGAGACCGCGATTTCCGATCTGGAGGTCGAGAATATCGAAGTGCCGGGCCATATGTGGCATTTCAAGTATCCGCTGGCGGGCGGGCAGACCTATGAATATGTCGAGAAGGACGCGGACGGCAACGTGACCCTGCGCGAGACGCGCGATTACATCTCCATCGCCACCACCCGGCCCGAGACGATGCTGGGCGACGGCGCGGTGGCGGTGCATCCCTCGGATGCGCGCTATGCGCCCATCGTGGGGATGCTCTGCGAAATCCCGGTCGGCCCCAAGGAACACCGCCGCCTCATCCCGATCATCACCGACGACTACCCCGATCCCACCTTCGGCTCTGGCGCGGTCAAGATCACCGGCGCGCATGATTTCAACGATTACGTCGTGGCGCAGCGTGGGGGCATCCCGCTCTACCGCCTGATGGACACCCGCGCCCATATGCGCAGCGACGGGGCACCCTACGCCGAGGCCGCCGCCCGCGCGCAAGCCATCGCCGAAGGCGCGGACTGGACGCCTGCGGAAATCGACACGCTCAACCTCGTCCCCGACCACCTGCGCGGCCTCGACCGGCTGGAGGCGCGCGCGCGCGTCATCGAGGAAGTGACCAATGAGGGTCTGGCGATGATGGTGCCGTCATCCCCCCCCACCCCGTCATCCCCCCACACCCCGTCATCCTCGGGCTTGACCCGAGGATCTCGGGCCACACTCACCCCGTCATCCTCCGGCTCGACCGGAGGATCTCAGGCGGCAGAAGATCCTCGGGTCAAGCCCGAGGATGAGGGCTCGATTGGGGACGACGGCTCTCTTGCCAATGACGGCACGAATGAGGATGACGTGGTCTTAATCCCCCTCGTCGATTCCAAACCCATCATGCAGCCCTTCGGCGACCGCTCCAAGGTCGTGATCGAGCCGATGCTGACCGATCAATGGTTCGTGGACACGGCAAAAATCGTGCAACCCGCCATCGACGCCGTGCGCTCGGGCGAGGTCACGATCCTGCCCGAGCAGGATGCCAAGGTCTACTTTCACTGGCTGGAGAATATCGAGCCATGGTGCATTTCCCGCCAGCTCTGGTGGGGGCATCAGATTCCTGTCTGGTACGGCTTTGACCTTTCCGCCCCCGGTTTCGAGGATGACGAGGGCGACGGCACACTCGATCTGGCGGAAATGCTGCGCCTGCTGAACGAGGGGCACCTCTCGCCGCTGATGGACTGCGCCGCCGGGTTCGATGCGGTGGCGGATGCCTTCCGCGACCGGCTGGCAAGCCTTCCCGTGCCGCTCGCGGCGATGCAGGTGGTCGAGGTCGAGAGCCGCGACGCCGCCCTGCACCGGCTGGCGCAATCGCTCGCCGATTACACCGCGACGCAGGACCCCACCCATCTCGTCTACCCGGTCTGGCGCGACCCCGACGTGCTCGACACCTGGTTCTCCTCCGGCCTCTGGCCCATCGGCACGCTGGGCTGGCCCGAGGACACCGAGGAGCTGAAAAAATACTTCCCCACCTCCGTCCTCGTCACCGGGTTCGACATCATCTTCTTCTGGGTCGCGCGGATGATGATGATGCAATATGCCGTCGTGGGGCAAAAACCCTTCTCCCATGTCTATGTCCACGCTCTCGTGCGCGACGAGAAGGGCAAGAAGATGTCCAAAAGCTTGGGCAACGTCCTCGACCCGCTTGACCTCATCGACGAATTCGGCACCGACGCGGTGCGCTTCACGCTGACATCGATGGCGGCCATGGGCCGCGATCTGAAACTCTCGAAAGAGCGCATCGCGGGCTATCGCAACTTCACCACCAAACTCTGGAATGCCGCGCGCTTTGCCGAGATGAACGGGGCCGTGGGCAGCGCGGCGACGGTGCCCGCGCCGACCGCCACCGTCAACAAATGGATCATCGGCGAGACCGCCAAGACCCGCACCGCCGTCGATGAGGCACTGGAGAATTTCCGCTTCAACGACGCGGCGAACACGCTTTATGCCTTTGTCTGGGGCACGGTCTGCGACTGGTATGTGGAATTTTCCAAACCCCTCCTGATGGATGGCTATGCCGAGACCCGCTCCGAAACACAGGCCACCATGGCCTGGGTCATCGACCAGTGCCTGATCCTCTTGCACCCGATCATGCCCTTTGTCACCGAAGAGCTCTGGGGCGTGCTCGGCCAACGCGAGAAACCGCTGATCCACGCCGACTGGCCAGACTATGGCCTTGATCTCATTGACAAAGACGCCGACCGCGAGATGGGCTGGGTCATCGCGCTCATAGACCAGGTCCGCTCCGTCCGCGCCCAGATGCACGTCCCCGCCGGCCTCTACGTGCCGCTCCTCGTCACCGAACTGAGCGACGCAGGCCGCGCGGCCTGGGACAACAACGCCGCCATGATAGAGCGCCTCGCCCGCATCGAAAGCCTGAGCGATACCGCCACCCTGCCCAAGGGCTGCGCCACCATCGCGGTCGAGGGCGCGACCTTCGGACTGCCTCTGGCCGACATCATCGACGTGACCGAGGAGAAGGCACGGCTGGAAAAGACCCTGGGCAAACTCGCCAAGGAAATCGGCGGCTTGCGCGGGCGGCTCAAGAACCCGAAATTCGTCGAAAGCGCGCCCGGGGACGTGGTGGCGGAGACCCGCGAGAACCTTGCCTTGCGCGAAGAGGAAGAGGCCAGGCTGCGCGCCGCCCTTGACCGGCTCGCCGAGATCGGCTGACGGAACGCCTCCGGCGGGAGTATTTCAGGAACGATGAACCTGCCCCGCCCGGTTTCATCGTTCCATAAATACTCACCTTTCCTGCTCCCGCCGCCGGGCGCTGCTCAGGCCACTTTGAGAACGATCTTGCCGATATGCGCGCTTGTTTCCATCCGCGCATGGGCCGCCGCCGCCTCGGCCAGCGGATATTCGGAATCCATCACCGGGGCCACACGCCCCGCCTCGATCAGCGGCCAGACCTGTGCGCGCAAGCCGTCGGCGATGCGCGCCTTGGCCAGATCGCTTTGCGGGCGCAGCGTGCTGCCGGTGATCGTGAGGCGCCGCATCATCACCTGCGCGAAATTCAGCTCCACCTTGGGGCCTTGCAAAAACGCAATCTGCACCAGCCGCCCGTCATCTGCCAGCGCGCGCACATTGCGCGGCAGGTAGTCGCCGCCCACCATGTCGAGGATGAGATCGGCCCCGCCCTCGGCGCGCAGCACCTCGACGAAATCCGCCTCGCGGTAGTTGATCGCGCGCTCTGCCCCCAAGCCCATGCAAACGCGGCATTTCTCCGCCGATCCGGCGGTGGTGAACACGCGCGCACCAAAGGCATGGGCAAGCTGAATCGCCGTGGTGCCGATGCCCGATGATCCGCCATGCACCAGGAACCGCTCACCGCCCCGCAGCGCGCCGCGCTGAAACACGTTGGACCACACGGTAAAAAACGTCTCGGGCAGACAGGCCGCCTCGCGCAGACCCATCCCCGCAGGCACGGGCAGGCAATGCGCGGCGGGCGTCGCCACATATTCAGCATAGCCGCCCCCCGGCAAGAGCGCGCAGACCCGGTCGCCCACCTGCCAGCCGCTCACGCCCGCGCCGAGCGCCACGATCTCGCCCGCGCCCTCCAGCCCCGGCAGGTCCGAGGCCCCCGGCGGCGGCGCGTAAAGCCCTGCCCGTTGCAGCGCGTCGGGCCGGTTCACCCCGGCATAGGCCAGCCGGATCACCACCTCGCCCGCCCGCGCCACGGGGCGGGGCCGGGTGGTGGGGGTCAATACCTCCGGCCCGCCGGGTTGCGTGATCTCGACCGCCTGCATCGTCTCGCTCATGTCGTGCCTTTCCTCAGTTCTGGCGGCCCCAACGGCCCGGCATTCCGGCCTGCTGCGCGCCCTGCGGCGCGCGCACCCGCCCCAGGATCGAGAGCGGCCCGGCCATCAGCCCCGCCACGAGCCGGTTCTCTCTCGCGCGCGCTTTCAGCGTCTCGATCCGCATCACATCCTCGATCCGCCGATCGAGAAACGCCCAGGTCGCGGTCTTCCCCTCGCTCTCGTCGCCGAGCCAGTAGAGCACCGTCGCGCCGTAAACCCCCGAGAGCGTGGCGCGCTTCGTATACCAGTTGATATCCTCGGACCTATCGCCAAGCGCCGTCCAGATCCGGTCAGCGGTGGACCAGAGCGCGCGGGCACCGTCGCGCCCATGCTGCGGCAGCGCGAATAGCGTCATGCCGCGCCGCACCAGTTCGCGATCCTCGACCGCCTCGAGCCGCGCGCGCACCGCGAAAACCACCCGGTCGCGGAACCGCATCGCCGAGAGATCGGCAGCGTCGAGTGCGGCCGCCATCGCCGCGTCGCCTTCCTCGTGATAGGCCAGCGCCAGATCGACCGCGCCGCGCGGACACACCGCCGCGACCAGCGCGGGCGTTATCCCCAATTCTTCCGCGGCCAGCCGCAGCGTCGCCTCGCTCCACCCGTCAAAGGGCACATGCGGCTTGGCGGCCTCGAGCAGGCGTGATTTCAGATCGGTCTCGGACATGGGAATTTCCTCCGCTCTCGCACCCTAGACAAGTTCGGGGCGCTTTGCTATACGGCCACTTCCTGCAGATCTTGCAACTTTAACTTAGGAAGGTGGTGACACCATATGCAGGTTAGTGTTCGCGACAACAATGTCGATCAGGCGCTCCGCGCCCTGAAGAAGAAATTGCAGCGCGAAGGCGTTTTCCGTGAAATGAAGCTCAAGCAACATTTCGAGAAACCGTCCGAGAAAAAAGCGCGCGAGAAGGCCGAAGCGATTCGCCGTGCCCGGAAACTGGCGCGCAAGAAAGCGCAGCGCGAAGGTCAGATCTGAGGCTTCGCCGCAAGATTTTCCGACACGCAAGTGACGACCCCCGGGCACCCGCTTCGGGGGTTTGTCGTTTTCGGGGCTGTGGCCAGGGGGCGCAGGCCGCCTCGGCTCGGCCTCAGTTCAACCGGCACAAGGCTCCGCCGCGCAGGATCGAGGTGACGAAAAGCCCCTCGGCATCGTTGCGGATCGCATAGCCATAGCCCCGCACCCGGTGGCGCCACTCCCGATCAGAGATGGCCTTTTTGCGCTCGCTCATCACGAGGGCGCGGATGTCGTCGGTTGTGTCCAGAATCATCGTTTCCATCCTTGTTACAGTCAGTCGATGGATCACGGATAGTTGACACCTGTGGCGGCAATCGCGCCGGATTGTGGCAGGCGCGCGGAAATGTCAGGGCGCGGCGGCATCGACGCCGGGCAGTTGCGCAGCCTGTGCCCGGCAGGCGCGGGCGGCGGCCACCAACGCGCGGAAAATCCCCATCTGGCGGCGCGCGTAAAAGAGATGCTCGGGGTGCCACTGCACGCCAAGGGCAAAGGGCTCTGCCACCCGCTCGATCGCCTGGATCATCCCGCCCTGATCGCGCGCGGCCACGCGCAGCCCCGCGCCCAGCCGGTCCACCGCCTGGCTGTGCAGCGCGTTGACCTTCATCGGTGCAGACCCGGCGAGCCGCGCCAACCGCGTGTCGGGTTCCACATGCACAAGCTTGCGCGGCAGGATCGTGCGCCGGTGATCGCTGGCGGCATAGGTGGCATAGGCGTCCTGATGCAGCGTGCCGCCCAGCGCCACGTTGAGCATCTGGCTCCCTCGGCAAATTCCCAGAACCGGCCGGTTTCGCGCGAAGGCATCGAGCACCACGGCACGCTCCAACGCGTCGCGGTCGGGGTCGAGCCGCGCCGAGGTGACGATCCGCCCGCCATAAAGGTCGGGTGAGATGTCGTCGCCGCCGCCGATGATGACTCCGTCCACCGCGCCCATGTCGGTCTCACGCCCCGCCTGCCAGCGCCGTGCGCGCCCGCCTGCCAGCCAGACATTCAGTGCAATGAGCGGATAGATGCGCCAGCCCGACCGTGCCGAGACGGTGACGCCGATCACCGGGCGGATGTTCATTCCCGGTCGATCCCCGCGGTTTGCAGGATGCGGCCCGCGCGCGCGGCCCAGCTTTGCCGCGACAGGGTCAGAAGGCCGTGATCGTCCTCCCAGGCATCCGAGAGGCGGCGCAAGAGGGCGCTGTCGCCCGCCACCCGCTCGACCATCACCCACCTGCGCCATTCCGCCGCCAGCGACCAATTGGCCTCGTCGATGCGGCAATCGGGCAGGCGGAAATGAAAGGTGGGGCGCGCCGAGGTCTTGTCCTCGATCGCCGCCGCGATGCGCCCCGGGTCGAAATGCGCGAACAAAGGCAGCATGTCGAGCCCGCGATTGCGGCTTGGCGTATGGGTCAGATACAGCCCGGTGATCGCGTCGCGCGTGGCCCCCGGCCCCGCCGTGATCAGCGCGCGCACGAAGTCGGTCAGGTATGGGTCGGTAAAGGGCAGCAGGCGGCGCGCCTCGTCGATGGGACAGGCGGCGCGCAGCCAGTCCTCGATCAGCGCATAGGCCAGTAGCGGGCGCACCGTGTCGGCATCCCGCCCGCTGGCCACCTCGATGTTGAAATGCACGCCAAAACCAAAGAGCAGCCCCGCGCCGCTCCCCAATGCGCCCGCGTTGCGCAACGCCTCGCGCAGGGCATCGAGCCGCGCCAGACCCTCCATGTCGAGGGGTTCGGTCACGATCTCCACCGGCACGACCTCGCGCCCCAGATCGAGCGCCAGATCGCGCAGTCTCGTTTTCGTCGCGTTGCGCAGGAAAATATCGAGATAAACCTCGATCGCGCCAATATCCGAGCCGTCCACGGCCCAGATATGGCTGTCCTTCTGCTCTGCCCTCCCGCCCAGAACCTCGGCGCAAAGCCGTGCCACCTCGGCCTCGGGCAAGCCGCCAAGCTCGATCTCCACGCCCACGCGGCGCGGCTTGCCGTCAGAGTTCATGGGGTGCGGCAGGACGTTGAGACCAGGCACGCTCAAAGCCCCGTCTCGGCCTCGATCTGCGCGCGGCTCTTGCGCGCGCGCTCGGTGGCGGATTTGAGCTGGCCACAGGCGGCCATGATATCCTCGCCGCGCGGCGTGCGGATCGGGCTGGCGTAACCGGCCTTGTAGATGATGTCGGCAAACCGCTCGATCCGCGCCCGGTCCGAACGCGTGTAGGGACTGCCGGGCCATTCGTTGAACGGGATGAGGTTGATCTTGGCCGGGATCCCCGCAATGAGCCGCACAAGGCGGCGGGCATCCTCGTCACTGTCGTTCACGCCCTTGAGCATGACATATTCGAACGTGATCCGCTCGGAATTGCTGAGGCGCGGATAGTCGCGCAGCGTGGCCAGAAGCGTCTCGATGTTCCAGCGCTTGTTGATCGGCACCAGCTTGTCGCGCACCTCGTCGGTGGTGGCGTGAAAGCTGACCGCCAGAAGACAGCCGATCTCTTCTGCCGCCCGCGCGATCTCGGGCACCACGCCGCTTGTCGAGAGCGTGATGCGGCGGCGCGACAGCGAAATCCCCTCGCCATCCATGGCAATCTTCATCGCGTCGCGCACGTTCTCGAAATTGTAGAGCGGCTCGCCCATGCCCATCAGCACGATGTTGGAGATGAGGCGCGGCCGCTCTCCGGCCCCCTCGCCGGGGCGCGGCCATTCGTCCAGGTCGTCGCGCGCCAGCATCACCTGACCGATGATTTCCCCGGCCGTGAGGTTGCGCACCAGCTTTTGCGTGCCGGTATGGCAGAACGAACATGTCAGCGTGCAGCCCACCTGCGAGGAAATGCACAGCGTGCCGCGATCCGTCTCGGGGATATAGACCACCTCGACCTCGTGCCCGCCCGCGATCCGCACCAGGTATTTGCGCGTGCCGTCCGCGCTCACCTGCTTGTTCACGACCTCGGGGATCTCGATGACGAAGCGCTCGGCCAGATCGGCGCGATAGCCCTTGGCGAGATTGCTCATGGCCGCAAAATCGCGCACGCCCCATTGATAGATCCATTGCCAGATCTGGTTCACGCGCATCTTCGCCTGACGTTCGGGCGTGCCATGCGCGATCAGCGCCGCCCGCAGCCCCTCCCGCGTGAGGCCCACAAGGTTCACCTTCCCCTCCGGCAGCTTGCGGGGGAGGGTCAGCACGTCCTGGGTGATCGGGGCGGTGGGGGTCATGGCATGGTCCTGCGGGTCATCTCCCGCTCCATATAGTCCATGCGGCGCGAATGCGAAACAGGGGATGGGGTGTCGCCGCGCGGGGATGTCTGCCGCATCGCCCGCCGCGCATCCCCGCCCTGCACGATAGTCGCTCGGGCGGCCCGCCCCGGCACATAACCGGCCACCGGGCCTACGCTAAACATTTGGCATTGGCACCCGCCGGTGCTAGCCTCGGCGTATTGCGGGTGAGACGCTCGCCCAGAGGAGCGCCGGGAATAGTGTGTGCGAGGATTGCGTGAAACCGCATATCGGGACGCTTCGGGGTGGGCGCGCCCTCAGAGTCATGAGCGTTGCCCGGCATATTGCGCTATGCATCCTCGCCTGCACTGTGATTTTTGCACACATAGGTCACGCTGAAGAGGTCGAGGACTATTCGGGGCCACGGCTGAGCCTTCCCTTCGGCTTCTACAACGAGACGTTCGGCCTTACCGGAGGTTGGGTCGAGGGTCGGGTCGGGTATCCGCAACCCGGAGCCCGCGTATTCGGCACGGTGATGGTCGGTGCCGAAGGGTCGATACTCGGCTTCGCCATGGCGCAGAATTTGCGCTTTCCCGGACTGGACCGCCTTTTCATAGACCCGATGTTGTCCATCGGCATTTTTGACAACGCCGACACCTTTATCGACGGAAACCCTGCTTTCATCGGCCAGCGCGCCGGCACGAACGATTCGGATGAGAACAATTTCGTGTCCGGGGATGTGTCGGACAATTTCGCACGGGTGAGGTTTCGATACCTGCTGCCGATCGGCCACGGGCGTGACCAGATCATGCCCGACTACAAGATGATCGACGGCGAGCTGTATTCCGGCGCCACTGGTGGGCGGTCTCTCAATCCGTTCGAAAGCGGCCGCAGTTTTCTGGAGGTGCGGCCCTTCTGGCGATCTCTGGACGTCGAAAGCAACACCTTCAACGAGGATATTCGCACGAACGGACTTGATCTGATTTATTTCTGGGACAATCGGGATTTTCCGTACAATCCCACCAAAGGCAACGGCGTCAGACTGCAATATTCCAGGGATTTCGGCCTGTTCGACAGTTCGGATTCCTGGACGGTCATTCAGGCCGAGGTGGATGCCTATCACGACTTCGGCAGAACCGGTTGGTTCCGGAACCGGATCCTCGCGGTCGATTTCTGGACCGCCGATACGCCGTCGTGGAATGCCAACGGAAACATCATCAGCAACCGCCCCCCGGCCTATACCGGCGCAACGCTTGGCGGGCTGTGGCGGATGAAGGGCTATCCGACGCAGCGATTCAACGACCGCTCGGCCATCTACTATTCCGCCGAGCTTCGCCTGACGCCGCACTGGAATCCGTTCGACAACTGGCCCGCCGTGCAGAACAGGCTTGGGGTCGAGTGGATTCAGATCGTTCCGTTCGTCGAGGTCGGTCGCGTTGCCGGCAAATACGATCTTGCAGAGTTGCATTCCGACATGAAATGGAATGTCGGAACCGGACTGCGTGCCTGGGTCAAGGGCTTTCTTGTAAGGGCGGATACCGCCATCTCCGACGAGGGTGTCAGGGTGCAGATGATGATTGGCCAGCCGTTCCAGTTCTGATCAAGACGCCTGCACCAGCGGGATCGGATCGTTTTCAAAAGGTCTCAGGCAACGAACGTGCTGCCCCCCAGCCGTGCCACCGGCGCGTGGCAGGGACAGGTAACGAGGTGATCGTTGACCATCCCCACTGCCTGCATGAAGGCGTAAGTGATCGTGGGGCCGCAGAATTTGAATCCCCTTTTCTTCAAATCCTTCGAAAGTTTGCGGGAAATTTCCGTCTCGGCCGGCACCTCGGCCAGCGTCCCGAAACGGCTCTGGATCGGTCTTCCATCGACGAAATCCCACAGGTAGGCGGCAAAGCCCTGCTCTGCCTCGATGGCAGCCCAGGCGCGGGCGTTGGTGATCGTCGCCTCGATCTTGCCGCGATGGCGCACGATGCCGGGATCACCCAGCAGCCGCACCACCTCCGCCTCGCCCCATCCCGCGATCACATGCGGATCAAACCCCTGAAAAGAAGCGCGAAAATTTTCCCGCTTCTTGAGGATGGTCAGCCAGCTCAGCCCCGCCTGAAACCCGTCCAGCACGAGCTTTTCAAAGAGTGCGCGGGCATCGCGCTCGGGCACGCCCCATTCCTCGTCGTGATAGGCCAGATAGAGCGGGTCGGGCCCCGCCCAGCCGCAGCGTTCCATCGCCTGCTCCCGTCAATCGTTCAAATGCGCGCTTTAAGCGATCCTTAAGGGAAAGCGCGCATCGTGCAAGCGCATCAAACGGGATCGGAGGGCGCCATGACGCACAACGGCAAATGGGCGGATGTTCCGGCGGGCCATGACAATCCGCTCAACTACGCCGTTTCGGCACGCGACCGCTCGGTGATCGAGATGGTTGACATTGCGGTGCGGCACAAACAGGTGATGCTCGCCTTCCAGCCGGTTGTGACCGCGACGCAAACGGACAAGCCCGCCTTCTACGAGGGGTTGATTCGCGTCACCGATGCGACCGGCCGGGTGATCCCGGCACGCGAATTCATCGGCCAGATCGAAACCCGCGAACTCGGCCGTATCATCGACTGCCTCGCGCTGGAAAAGGGATTGGCCACGCTGGCGGAATTCCCCGATCTGCGGCTCTCGATCAACATGTCTGCGCGCTCCATCGGCTATGGCCGCTGGCTGCGCACCCTGAAAAAGGGGCTCGGCGCGGATCCAACCATTGCCGAGCGGCTGATCCTCGAGATCACCGAAAGCTCGGCGATGCTGGTGCCAGAGCTTGTGGTGGGCTTCATGAAAGACCTGCAAATGCAGGGGATCGGCTTTGCCCTCGACGATTTCGGCGCGGGCTACACCTCGTTTCGTTTTCTCAAGGATTTCTTCTTCGACATCCTCAAGATCGACGGGCAGTTCATCCAGGGCATCGCAAACAATGCCGACAATCAGGTGCTGACCGCCGCATTGCTGAGCGTCGGGCGGCAATTCGACATGGTCACAGTCGCCGAAAGCGTCGAGCGCGCCGCGGATGCGGCCTATCTCACCGCGCTCGGAATCGACTGTCTGCAAGGATATTATTTCGGCGCACCGACCGTGCGCCCACCCTGGCTCGATACCGGGTTGGCGCGCGTGACCGCCTGACGCGCGCCTCTGGCGTTGCCGCGGCGCAGCGCTTAAGATATGACCATTGCACAGGCTGCTCGAACCCCGCGACGGGAGGCGGGGGGCGGCATCCCAACCCATGGTGGAGGACCTCAATGACCAACGTAGTAATCGCATCCGCGGCCCGCACGGCTGTCGGGTCTTTTGGCGGCGCGTTCGCCAACACCCCTGCGCATGATCTGGGCGCCGCCGTGCTCGCGGCCGTGGTCGAGCGCGCGGGCATCGACAAGGCCGAGGTTTCCGAAACCATCCTTGGCCAGGTTCTCACCGCGGGGCAGGGCCAGAATCCGGCCCGTCAGGCCCATATCAACGCCGGTCTGCCGATCGAGTCCGCCGCTTGGGGCATCAATCAGGTTTGCGGGTCGGGCCTGCGCGCCGTGGCGCTCGGCGCACAGCACATCCAGCTTGGCGATGCCGCCATCGTCTGCGCGGGCGGGCAGGAGAACATGACCCTCAGCCCCCATGCCGCACATCTGCGCGCGGGTCACAAGATGGGTGACATGAAATATATCGACACCATGATCCGCGACGGGCTCTGGGACGCGTTCAACGGCTATCACATGGGCCAGACCGCCGAGAATGTCGCCAATCAATGGCAGATCACCCGCGACCAGCAGGACGAATTCGCCGTGGCCAGCCAGAACAAGGCGGAGGCGGCGCAAAAGGCCGGTCGCTTTGACGAGGAGGTGATCGGCTTTACCGTCAAGACCCGCAAGGGCGACATCATCGTGGACAAGGACGAGTATATCCGCTTTGGGGCAACCATGGAGGCGATGCAGAAGCTGCGCCCCGCCTTCACCGCCGACGGCTCGGTCACCGCAGCGAACGCGAGCGGTCTCAACGATGGCGCGGCGGCGACCCTTCTGATGTCCGCCGACGAGGCAGAGCGGCGCGGCATCGAACCGCTGGCGCGAATCGCCTCGTATGCCACCGCCGGACTTGATCCCTCGATCATGGGCGTGGGGCCGATCCATGCCAGCCGCAAGGCACTGCAAAAAGCGGGCTGGAGCGTCGAGGACCTCGATCTGGTCGAGGCGAACGAGGCCTTCGCCGCGCAGGCCTGCGCCGTCAACAAGGAGATGGGCTGGGATCCGGCCATCGTCAACGTGAACGGCGGGGCCATCGCCATCGGCCACCCGATCGGCGCCTCGGGCTGCCGCGTGCTCAACACGCTTCTGTTCGAGATGAAGCGCCGCGACGCGAAAAAGGGCATCGCCACGCTCTGCATCGGCGGCGGCATGGGCGTCGCGCTCTGCGTCGAGCGCCCGTAACGGGCAGACAGCGCTTCGGACCGGCAAAAGGGCGCTCCTCATCGGGCGCCCTTTTTTCGAACACCGGTCAACTCCCGGAAAGTTTATAGAGCAACAATATTGCGCATGACGCACCAAGCCGATAACCAAGTTACACGCCACAGCCAAATCGGAGGAGACCATGGCCAGAACTGCACTCGTCACCGGAGGATCGCGCGGGATCGGAGCCGCCATTTCCAAGGCCCTCAAGGCCGCAGGCCACAACGTCGCCGCCACCTATGCAGGCAATGACGAGGCCGCCGCCAAATTCACCGAGGAAACCGGCATCAAGACCTATAAGTGGAACGTCGCCGATTACGACGAATCGAAAGCCGGTATTGCGCAGGTCGAGGCCGATCTCGGCCCGATCGACATCGTGGTGGCCAATGCCGGCATCACCCGTGACGCGCCCTTCCACAAGATGAGCCCGCAGCAGTGGAAAGAGGTCATCGACACCAACCTCACCGGCGTGTTCAACACCGTTCACCCGGCCTGGCCGGGGATGCGCGACCGTGGCTTCGGCCGGATCGTCGTTATCTCGTCCGTCAACGGGCAAAAGGGCCAGTTCGGCCAGGTCAATTACGCCGCCACAAAGGCCGGTGATCTTGGCATCGTGCGCAGCCTGGCGCAGGAGGGTGCGGCCAAGGGCATCACCGCGAATGCGGTCTGTCCGGGCTATATCGCCACCGAAATGGTCATGGCCGTGCCCGAGGCCGTGCGCGAAAAGATCATCTCGATGATCCCCGCCGGCCGCCTTGGCGAGCCCGAGGAAATCGCCCGCTGCGTCGCCTTCCTTGTTTCCGACGATGCGAGCTTCATCAACGGATCGACCATCTCCGCCAACGGCGCGCAGTTCTTTTCCTGATCGCACAATCGCGGCAAAGGGCCGGGGAACATTCCCCGGCCCGATATGTATGACCCGTCAGGCGTTGACCGACAGGCGCTCGATCTCTTCCTTGATCTTCAATTTCTGTTTCTTGAGTTCTGCGACTTCAAGCGAGCTTGCCCCCGGTGCGCGTTGCGCCGCTTCCACCTGTTCCGAGAGCACGTGATGTTTCCTCTTCAGTTCCTCGATATGCGAACTCAAGCTCATGGGCATCCTCCTTTGGTGGAATGTGTCTTGTCCAATCGACATGGGAATTGCAGCACAGTTTTACAATTCTGTCACGCCGCAGTCGCATAAATTTCGAAAATTTCTCGCGCGGATTTTCGCCAAATCAACGGCAGAAGGGCAGCGGTGCCGCATCCCGCAGCACCGAAGCGGTTTCTGCGGTGTAGGTTTCCGCGTCCCTTTCGTGCCGAGCGCCACCGTGCATGAGCCAGCCATCGCAAAGCCGGAGCGCCGCGCGCCCGCCCTTGCGGCCACGCACCAGCACCAGCCGCGCCGCCCGCGCGCGCCGGGGAATCAGCGGCAGCACCTCGATTGAGCCGAGCCGCGCGGCCATCGCACCCAGCAGATCGGCCAGACGCTCGGCCCGGTGGATCGCGCAGACATGGCCGCCGGGGGCCGCGCGGCGGGCCGCAGCCTCGACCCAGCGCTCGAGCGGCAGTGCCTCGCCCATGGCCCCCTCGCGGCCAGCGTCGTGCGCGGGCGTGCTGCGGGCACGGTCGAAAAACGGCGGGTTGAGGATCACATGGTCGAATTGCCGCGCGCGCAAGCCCTCGGGCATCTGTGCCAGATCGCCTGTCACCACCTCCATCGCCAGCCCGTTGCGCGCGGCATTCTCGCGCGCAAGCTGCGCATAACCCGGCTGCACCTCCAGCCCCACGAGCCGCACGCCCGACACCCGTGCGCCGACACAGAGCGCCGCCACGCCCGAGCCGCAGCCCAGATCGAGCACGGTCTCACCTGCCCTTGCGGGCACGCTCGCGGCCAGAAGCACCGGATCGACCCCGGCGCGATAGCCCGACACGGGTTGCGCGATGCTCACGCGCCCGCCGAGAAACGCGTCAAGGCTCAGATCCTCGGGCGCGAACGGCTCAATCCTCAAGTGAGAAACCGTTATCTTCCAGCACCACGCGCGCGTCCTCGTAATCGGCATCCACCACCATCAGACGACGCGGGAAAATACCGATCGAGCCTTCGAGCACGCTCATGTTTACGTCCATTTCAAAGCAGTCTATATCCTCGCCTTGAAGCAGCGCCTTGGCAAAGGCCATGCTGGCCATGTCGGTGGTTCGGTAAAGCTGTTTCATGCCACAGAGATAAAGGCAGAGCGCCCGATTTGTCGAGCGGTCCAATGGGGGAAGCATGGGCTTGGACGAGGCCGCCACGAAACCACATGAGGCGCTTGCCGCGCATCTGGCTGACAAGCTCGACGCCGTCAACACCCTTATCCGTGCGCGCATGGCCTCACGCCACGCGCCGCGCATTCCCGAGGTGACGGCGCATCTCGTTGAGGCGGGCGGCAAGCGGCTGCGCCCGATGCTGACCCTCGCCGCCGCCGATCTCTGCGGCTATCGCGGCGAACATGACGTGCGGCTGGCGGCGACCGTGGAATTCATCCACACGGCCACGCTTTTGCATGACGATGTGGTGGACGAGAGCGCAAGCAGGCGCGGACGGCCCACGGCGAACCTTCTTTGGGACAACAAATCCAGCGTGTTGGTGGGCGATTACCTGTTCGCGCGCGCCTTTCAGTTGATGGTCGAGACCGAATCGCTGCGCGTGCTCGATATCCTTGCCGATGCTGCCGCGACCATCGCCGAGGGCGAGGTGCTGCAACTGAGCGCGGCGCGTGACCTCTCGACGACCGAGGCGACCTATCTCCAGATCGTGCGTGGCAAGACCGCGGCGCTGTTTTCCGCAGCCACCCAAGTGGGCGGTGTGATTTCCGGCGCGCCCGAGGATCAGGTGACAGCGCTCTTTACCTATGGCGACGCGCTCGGGATTGCCTTTCAGATCGTGGATGATCTGCTGGATTATCAGGGCGACCCCAAGGCAACCGGCAAGAATGTCGGAGACGATTTCCGCGAGCGCAAGCTGACGCTGCCGGTGATCCGCGCACTGGCGGGCGCGGATGCGGACGAGCGCGCCTTCTGGCGGCGCACCATCGAGAAGGGCGATCAGCGCGACGGCGATCTTGACCGCGCGCTGGCGATCCTGACCGCGCGCGGGGCGCTCGACGCGACCCGCACCGAGGCGCTGGACTGGATTGCCAAGGCGCGCGGAGCGCTCGCCGTGCTGCCCGCGCATCCGGTGCGCGACATGCTCGACCAACTCGCCGGTTACGTGGTGGCGCGGATCAATTGAGCCGAGCGGCCTGCACCCACCAGCCGGGATGCGCTGCCGCGATCCGTGCCGCCGCTGCCGTGGCCGCCGTCCTGTCGGGATAAAGCCCGAAGCAGGTCGCGCCCGAGCCGGACATGCGCGCAAGCTGACAACCGTCGCTCTCCTGCAAGCGTTCGAGAACCGTGCCTGTTTCGGGACAGAGCGCCGTTGCCGGTGCCTCCAGATCGTTGCGTTGCGTGGCCAACCAGCGGATGCAGGCCGCCGCGTCGGGCCAGGACGGCAGAGGGTCCGGCATGGCCGGATTGTCGCGGCGCGCGAGGCGGTCAAAAACCGCAGGCGTCGCCACCGGCACACCGGGATTGACCAGCACCGCGTCGAGCGCAGGCAATTCAGCGACCGGCGTCACCTCCCCGCCAATGCCGCGCATACGAGCGGCCCGCGCCCCGAGGCAGACCGGGACATCCGCCCCGAGCGCCAGCGCATCGGGCACAGCCCGACCGCTCAGGCGGGAGAGCGCGCGCAGCGTGGCCGCCGCGTCGCTCGATCCGCCACCGATGCCGGCGGCGGCGGGGAGATGTTTTTCCAGCGTGATCGCGGCCGGAACGCCGATCAGCGCCGCAGCGCGCAGCACGAGGTTTTCCGGACCCTCCGGCACCCCCACCGCGCGCGGCCCGGTCACGCAAAGCGACGGGGCCGGATCAGGCGTCACCGTCACCAGATCGCCCATATCGGCGAACGCCACCAGCGAATCGAGCAGGTGATACCCATCCGCCCGCCGCCCCGTGACATGGAGCGTCAGGTTGACCTTGGCGGGGGCAAGCTCAGTTACCCGACGCGGCGGCATTCAAGGGCTTCAGCGGGTCGGCACCTTCCTCGTCCAGCACCCGGTCAAGCCCGGCCTCGAGCTTGCGGCGCACGCGCTCCGGCTCCAGGTCCGGCGAGGGGCTGGTCTGATGCAGCGAGAGGGCTCGTTTCCACTGGAACCGCGCCTCGGTCCGGCGCTCCACCGCCCAGAGGACATCACCGAGATGATCGTTGACGACCGGATCGGTCGGCATCAACTCGGCGGCGCGTTCCATATGCGCAATCGCCTCATCATAGCGGCCAAGTTTGTAAAGCACCCAACCGAGGCTGTCCACGATATAGCCGCTGTCGGGTTGTGCCGCGACGGCGCGCTCGATCATGTCAAGCGCCTCGTCGAGGTTCACGTGTTTTTCCACCATGGAATAGCCGAGATAATTGAGCACCTGCGGATGATCCGGGTTCAACTCCAGCGCGCGGCGGAAATCGGCCTCGGCCTCGGGCCACTGGTCCTGCCGTTCATGGGCGATGGCGCGGACGTAATAGACGAACCATTGCGGGTTGTCGCGCGCCTCCAGCAGCGCAAGCGCCCGGTCATAGGCGGCCACGGCGCGTGCCCAGTCCTCCTGTTCGCGCGCAAGATCGCCCGCCGCGACATGGACATTGGCCATGTCGGGATGGGTTTGCGACAACTGGTTGAGAACCTCGGCGGCGGCCTCCTGCTTGCCGGAGCGGCGCAGCGCATCGGCGCGGCCCAGTTCGGCGGTGAGGAATGCGGGGTGTTCGCGCGGCACCCGGCCATAGGCATCAATGGCAAGGCTATGCTGGTCGAGGCTGTCGAGCACCTGCGCCACGGTGACCGTGGCCTCGACATTGCCGGGGTTGATCGCCTCGGCGGCGCGGGCGTGGATCAGCACGAACTCATCACCCGCCTCCTGCATCAGCGCGCGGGCAAGCGAAAAGAACACCTCGGACACGCCTTCGCGCGCATCGGTGACCAGATCGAAGGGCACCGCGTCGCCCGCTGCGAGCGCCGCGCGCAGGGTTGCGATCTCCGGGTCAGGATCGGTGCCGAAAGTGTCGTCGATGATCTCGATCGCGCGCGGCTGTTGGCCAAGCTGGCTGAGCACCTGTGCCCAGGCGATGACGCCCGATCGGGTGCGTTGCAGCGGCCCGTCGGTATCGCCTTCAAACACCCGGTCAGCGGCCTCGAAATCCCCCACGGTCGCCAGTGCCAGCCCCTTGTGATAAAGCGCGAAATTGCGCAGTCCCTGTTCGGCGGCCATGCGGTCCATGCGCGACAGGGCAGACGTCATGTCGCCGCGCCCCAGATCGGCCCAGGCGGCGATCATCCCGTCGGCAAGCGGACCGGCACCGCGCTCTTGCTCGATCCGGCTCAGCACCGCGTCCCAATCCTCGCGCCGCGCCTCATCGGCGATGAGCGCGATCTGCGCCACCTGGCTGCGCAGCCCGTCGCCCTCGAGCTTGCGCGCGACGGCCACGGCCTGATCGAGACGACCGAGCGCGATATAGGCTATGGTCGCATTCTCGAGCATCGCGGGATTGTTCGGGTCGCGCGTGAGGGCCTGCGCATAATATTGCGCGGCGGCGGCGAAATCGCCCTGCGCGCGGGCGTTCTGCGCGGCGAGATAGCCCCCCGACGGCTCTTGCGCCAGTATCGGCAGGGACTGCATGAGAAGGACGGCAAGCGCCGCCTGCAAGCTGCGGAATGTCACGGATTGGGTCGCCTTTTCTGCCTTGCTTTGTGACAAAGGTAGTATGCGCGCCGCCACATGGCAATGCGGCGCAGCCACAGGGCCGCGCCGCAGGCGATCAAGCGCCCGTTACATGTTGGGATAATTCGGCCCGTCACCGCCCTGCGGCGTGACCCAGGTGATATTCTGGCTGGGGTCCTTGATGTCGCAGGTCTTGCAATGCACGCAGTTCTGGAAGTTGATGACAAAGCGCGGCTCCTTGCCCTCCTCATGCACCACCTCGTAGACGCCCGCCGGGCAATAGCGCTGCGCCGGTTCGGCATATTTGCGCAGGTTGACGAGGATCGGCACGTTGGGATCGGTGAGGCGCAGATGCGCAGGCTGGCTTTCCTCGTGATTGGTCATCGAAAAGCTGACATTGGTCAGCCGGTCAAAGCTCAACTTGCCATCGGGCTTGGGGTAATCAATCGGCTTGTGGTTCTCGGCAAGGCCCGTCGCCTCGGCATCGGTCTTGCCATGCCCCAGCGTGCCCAGAAGGCTGAAACCCGCGGTGTTGGTCCACATGTCGAACCCGCCGACTGCAAGCGAGGTCAGCAGGCCGAATTTGGACCAGAGCGGCTTGACGTTGCGGACCTTCTTGAGGTCGCGGCCGATCGCGCCCTCGCGCACCTCTTTTTCGTAGGCAGTCAATTCGTCACTGGCGCGTCCGGCCGTGATCGCCTCATGCGCGGCCTCTGCCGCCGCCTTGCCCGACAGCATCGCGTTGTGGTTGCCCTTGATGCGCGGCACGTTGACCATGCCCACCGAACAGCCCAGAAGCGCCACGCCGGGGGCCACCATCCTGGGCATCGACTGATACCCGCCCTCGGAGATGGCGCGCGCGCCGTAGGCCACGCGCTTGCCACCTTTCAGCAACTCCGCGACCATCGGGTGATGCTTGAAGCGCTGGAACTCCATGTAAGGGTAAAGATGCGGGTTCTCGTAGTTGAGATGCACCACGAAACCCACGTAGACCTGATTGTTTTCAAGGTGGTAGATGAAGGACCCGCCGCCCGCATTGCTGCCCAGGGGCCAGCCCATGGTATGCGTGACACTGCCCTCGCGGTGTTTGGCGGGGTCTATCTCCCAGATTTCCTTCATGCCAAGGCCGTATTTCTGCGGCTCGTGGCCCTTGGAGAGGTCATAGCGAGCAATCACCTCCTTGGAGAGGCTGCCGCGCACGCCCTCGGACAGGAACACGTATTTGCCGTGCAGCTCCATCCCCGGCTCATAGCTCGGGCCGGGTGTGCCGTCCTCGTTGCGGCCAAACTCGCCCGCGACGACGCCTTTGACTTCGCCCTTCTCGCCATACACGATTTCGGAACACGCCATTCCGGGGAAGATCTCGACACCCATCGCCTCGGCCTGTTCGGCCATCCAGCGGCAGACATTGCCCATGGACACGATGTAATTCCCGTGGTTGTTCATGAGCGGCGGCATCGGGAAATTGGGGATGCGCAAGGCACCCGCCTCGCCCAGCATGTAAAACCGGTCCTCGGTCACAGGCGTGTTGAGCGGCGCGCCGCGTTCCTTCCAGTCGGGCATGAGCGCATCGAGGCCCACCGGGTCAAGCACGGCACCCGACAGGATATGCGCGCCCACCTCCGAGCCCTTTTCGAGCACGACGACGCTCAGACCCTCGTCAAGCTGCTTGAGCCGGATCGCCGCCGACAGGCCCGCAGGCCCCGCCCCCACGATCACCACGTCATATTCCATCGCTTCGCGCGTCACATCCTGCATCGGTCATCCTCCTCTGGCGCGGCGCGTCAGGCGCGCAACAATCGTGCTGAATGGACTATATTGCCCGCGCAGAGAGTCAATCGGAACACGACGTTATGCCGCGCCAAATCCGGCAATTTGTCACGCGAATGCGCGGAATCGGGCCGCGCGCGCATCGGCTCTTGCAATCGGGCGCGTGCTTCGTGCAATCTCGTTCAAACGTGGAAACGACACTGACGGGGCCCGGCATTGCGCGGCCCCGCTTTTGACAATGGACAAGTGGCATGGAAAAGATCCCGATGACCGCAGGCGGCCACGCCGCACTGGAAAAAGAGCTCAAGCAGCTCAAGTCGGTCGAGCGTCCGGCCATCATCCGCGCCATCGCCGAAGCCCGCGAGCACGGCGATCTGTCGGAGAATGCCGAATATCACTCGGCCAAGGAAAAGCAGTCCTTCATCGAGGGCCGGATCAAGGAAATCGAGGGGGTTCTCAGCCTCGCCGAAGTGATCGACCCGAAAAAGCTGTCGGGCGCGATCAAGTTCGGCGCGACGGTGACGCTTGTGGACGAGGACACGGGCGAGGAACACACCTGGCAAATCGTGGGCGAGCATGAGGCCAGCATCGAGGCCGGGCTTCTGAACATGAAATCGCCCATTGCCCGCGCGCTCATCGGCAAGGAAGCGGGCGACAGCGTCGAAGTGCGCACGCCGGGTGGCGACCGCGCCTACGAGGTGATAAAGGTCGCCTATATCTGACAGGCGACCCAGCCCATGGCCCGACAACCAGACCCCAAGCCCGCGACGCGTGCGCCCTTGACCTCTGTCGAAGTGGCCGCTGCGGTGCTGTCGATCATGTGGCTGGCCGGATCCGCGCTGTGGTTTCTCGCGCTGGCCCCGAGGGGGCCGGACGGTGGCGCGGCGCTGCATTTCGTGACGGTGCTCATCGCCATATTCATGCCGGTGGCCTTGCTCTGGGTGGGGGCCACCGCCGCCCGCGCCAGCCGCACCATGCGCGAGGAGAGCGCGCGCCTGCGCGCCGCCATAGACGGTATCCGCGACGCCTATATCGCGCAAAATCAATCTCTTGGTGCCACCGTGGACAAGACCGTGGCGCAAAAACTTGATGAGATCGTCGCCGCGCAGCGCAAGACAGAAACCGCGCTGGCGACGTTTTCCTCGGTGCGGGTGCATCAAACCGAGGCACGCCCCGTGCGCCCTGCGCCGCCTCCGCCTGTCGCCCTCGGCGATCAGGTGGCGCTGCCGCTCGGCACCCCGATGGAGGAGGTCACGCCCCCGCTGGAGCGCCCCGATTTCATCCGCGCGCTGAATTTTCCCGAAAGCCCCGAGGACAAGGCCGGGTTCACCGCGCTGCGCCGCGCGCTCAAGGACCGCCCCACCGCGCAACTCATCCGCGCCGCGCAGGACGTGCTCACGCTGCTGTCGCAGGACGGCATCTACATGGACGATCTTCGTCCCGACATGGCCCGCCCCGAAATCTGGCGACGCTTCGCCGCCGGAGAGCGCGGGCGCACCATCGCCGCGCTCGGCGGGATCCGGGATCGCTCGTCGCTGGCGCTGACGGCGGCGCGCATGAAGCAGGACACGATTTTCCGCGACGCGGCGCATCATTTCCTGCGGCTTTTCGACCGGATGATCTCTCAATTCGCCGAGACGGCTTCGGATGCCGAACTCTCGGAGCTCTCCGACACCCGCACCGCGCGCGCCTTCATGCTGCTCGGGCGCGTGGCGGGCACGTTCGACTGACGATCAACTGTCGCGCGGATACCACATCAGCGCCGCCCAGATCACGGTCGCGATATAGGCCAGGCACAGAACGATCAGCGCGCCCCAGGTAAAGATCACCAGCGCGGCGGCGACACAGGCAAAGCCCAAGAGGAAGAACTTGACGTTCTCGCGTGAGATTCGCGTCTTCTTGAACGACCAGACCGGCACCGGCGAGATCATCAGAAGGCCGACCCCCGCCATGTAAATCCCGACCAGCGCGGCGGGCGGATGCGACATCCCCGGCAGGGCGAAAGTCACGAACATCGGCAGCATCGCCAGAAGCGCCCCCGCAGGCGACGGCAGGCCGGAGAAATAGGCGCCCGATCCGCCCTTGGCCCCCTCTTCGCGCGCGCTTACGTTGAACCGCGCCAGCCGCATCACGCAGCAGACCGCGAAGAACAACACCGCGATCCAGCCCGCGTGCCGCGCGTCCTGCAAACCCCAGTAATAGATGACCAGCGGGGCGGCGACGCCGAAATTGAGGAAATCCGCCAGCGAATCAAGCTCGGCCCCCATGGCCGACGTGCTGCGCAACAGCCGCGCCAGCCGCCCATCGAGCCCGTCAAGCACCGCCGCGATCAGCAGAAGCTGCACCGCGCGCACATAATCGCCCTGCACCCCCAACCTGATCGCCGTGATCCCGGCGCAGATCGCCGCCACGGTGAGCATGTTGGGCAAAAGCTGCGCGAGCGTGACCTCCTTGCGGGGCGGGCGCGGCGTCTCGGTCATGCGGTCAACTCCGCGATCACCGACTCGCCTGCCACCATCGTCTGTCCCACCCGCACCAGCGGCGTGACGCCTTCGGGCAGGTAGACATCGAGCCGAGAGCCGAAGCGGATCAGCCCGAACCGTCCCCCGCGCGCCACGCTTTCGCCCTCGCGCACGAAACAGACGATCCGTCGCGCCACCAGCCCCGCGATCTGCACCACCGGCAACAGGCGGCCATCGGACATCTCGATGACGATGCCGTTGCGCTCGTTATCCTCGCTGGCCTTGTCCAGCGAGGCATTGAGGAATTTGCCCGGGCGATAGGCGATCTTCGTGACCGTGCCCTCAACCGGCGCGCGGTTCACATGGCAGTTGAACACCGACATGAACACGCTCACCCGCGTGAGCGGCACATCGGGCAGGCCCAGTTCCGCAGGCGGCGCCACCTGTTCGATCAGCGACACGATCCCGTCGGCGGGGCTGATGATCAGGCCCGGACGCGCGGGCGTCACGCGCTCGGGGTCGCGGAAGAAATAGTAGCACCACACTGTCAGGCCCGCACCCAGCCAGCCCAGCGGCTCCCAGATCAGGAACAGGACCAGCGTGATCGCCGCGAAAACGCCGACAAACTTGCGCCCTTCCGGGTGCATCGGCTTGATGAATGTCTCGTGCATCTTCATGGGCGTCGGTCCTCTGCGGTCGATGGTTCATCGCCTAAGCCGCCTGCCCGTTCAATGCAAGGTGACACCTTTTCAACGCAGCGCGCGCATGGCACCCTCTGGCGCATGAAAGAGCACATCACCTCCCCCGACGGCACCAAGGCAAGCCGCCTTGCCTTTGGCACCATGCAATTCGGCGGCAAGGCCGACGAGGCCGCCTCAAAGGCCATGTTCGAGGCCTGCCTTGCGGCAGGCATCACCCATTTCGACACCGCGCATATCTATACCGACGGCGCGTCCGAGACGATCCTGGGTCGCCTCGCCGCCCCTGTGCGGGACCGTCTGGTGATCGCCACCAAGGTCGGGCACGCATCCGGGGCCAGCCGCGCCACCATGCTGGCGCAGTTCGACGCCTCGCGCCGCCGCCTCGGCATGGACCGGGTAGAGGTGCTCTATCTCCACCGGTTCGACCCCGACACCCCGCTCGAAGAGACGATGGAGACCTTCGCGGAGTT
The DNA here is from genome assembly GCF_053628555.1 of Roseovarius sp. MBR-79. Taxonomy (NCBI): domain Bacteria; kingdom Pseudomonadati; phylum Pseudomonadota; class Alphaproteobacteria; order Rhodobacterales; family Roseobacteraceae; genus Roseovarius; species Roseovarius sp. MBR-79. Next base: position 325,864 of record NZ_JBRJGP010000001.1, read on the forward strand.
GCGCCAGCGCGGCCAGATCGACCATGTCGGCCTGTCGAATTTCGCCGCCTGGCAGGTGATGAAGGCCGCCTGCATCGCCGAACGGATGGGCCTTGCCATTTCGATCCTGCAACCGATGTTCAACCTCGTGAAACGTCAGGCCGAGGTCGAGATCCTGCCCATGGCGCAGGCCGAGGGGATGGTCGCGGCCTGCTATTCGCCGCTTGCGGGCGGGCTTCTGACCGGGAAATACCTGCGTGGCGAGGGCGGGCGGATCACCGAAAACCGGATGTATGCGGCGCGCTACGCAGGCGATCACCTGCACCGGGCCGCCGCCGATCTGGCGACGATTGCCAGGGAGGTGGGGACCGATCCCGCCACGCTCGCCGTGGCATGGGTGGCGCGGCATCCGCTCGGCGCGGTGCCGATCATCTCGGGCTCCGCGCCCGCGCAGCTTGGCCCGTCGCTGGCCGCGCTCGATTTCGATATGGACCCGGCGCTCTTTAACCGGCTCTCGGCGCTCATTCCCGCGCCGCCCCCCGCCACCGACCGAACGGAGGAGGTCTGATGCCGCGCCGTCTCAACCTGCCCGACAGCGCCTCGATCGCCGAGGGGGAGACGGGCGGCAAGCTCTTCGCGCCCTCCGCCGCGCGCAATGCCGAGGCGATCACAGAGGCGCTTGCCGCCATCGCCCCCGCGACCGGCCCCGCGCTGGAGATTGCAAGCGGCACCGGCCAGCATGTGGTGGGTTTCGCGCGCGCCCTGCCCCGCCTTGTCTGGCAACCAACCGAGATCGACCCCGTGCGCCGCGCCAGCATCGACCTTCATGTGGCAGAGGCCGCGCTGCCCAATCTGCGCGCGGCCATCGCCCTTGACGCCACCGCGCCGGGCTGGGGGGCGGTGCATTCCGGTCAGGCGCTCATCGTGCTGGTCAACCTGCTGCATCTCATCAGCACCGGGGAGGCACGGACCCTGATCGCGGAAGCGGCTCAGGCGCTTGGCCCCGGTGGGCGGTTCGCGCTCTACGGCCCGTTCCTGAGGGACGGCACGGCCACATCCGAAGGCGACGCGCGCTTTCACGCCAGCCTTGTCGCTCAGGACCCCGAAATCGGCTACAAGGACGTGGCCGATGTCACGGACTGGTTGCGCGCGGCCGGTCTGATGCCGCAAGCACCGCGCGACATGCCCGCCAACAACCTTCTTCTCGCCGCGCGCCGCTGCGCCTGATCTGGATCAAGGCCCCGTGCCGCCGCCGGTGGTTTCTGCAACGGCAGGATCACGCAGGCAAAAGGGCGCGGAGATGAACTGGCAAGACACGATTGACGGCCAAAGAACCGAATTGCGCGCGCTCAACGCGCTTATCCCCGAAACGGCCCGTGCCTTCGGGGGCCTCGGCAAGGCGGTCAAGGAAGGCGGCACGCTCGACGTCAAGACCAAGGAGTTCCTCGCGCTCGGCATGTCCATCGTGATCCGCTGCGAGCCCTGCATCGGGCTGCATGTCGAGGCGCTGCTGCGCGCCGGGGCCACCCGCGAGGAAGTGGGCGACGTTCTGGCAATGTCGATCCAGATGGGGGGCGGCCCGGCAATGATGTATGCCGCCCACGCGCTGGCCTGTTTCGACGAATTGTCGGCCAGGGGCTGAGCGCGGCGCGCGAAATCTGCTGACCGGTCCGCAACAGGTGTTTAGGATGGGCCTGAGGCCCCAAGCCCGGAGACCCCCACCGATGCTGCGTATCCTGTCCGTCTGCCTGTTGCTTGCCGCTCTGCCCGCGCTGGCCGCGAGCCGCTTCGGCGATTACGACCCGGTGGATTTCGGCCCGCGCGGCCCTGCCAGCTATCCGGTCCATGGCATCGACGTGGCGCGCTTCCAGAACGAGATCGACTGGCGGCGCGTGGCGGGCTCGGGCGTGGCCTTTGCCTTCATCAAGGCGACCGAGGGCGGGGACCTCAAGGATCCGCAGTTCGACCGCAACTGGCAATTGGCCGCGCGTCATGGCGTGCCGCGCGGGGCCTACCACTTCTATTATTTCTGCACGGCACCGGAGGTGCAGGCGCAATGGTTCATCCGCAACGTGCCGCGCAGGGGCAAGATGCTGCCACCCGTGCTCGATCTGGAATGGAACCCGTTCTCACCCACCTGCACGGTGCGCCCGCCGGGGGCGGAGGTGCGCAGGCAGGCGGAAATTTTCCTTGATATCGTCGAGCGGCATTACGGCCAGCGCCCGATCATCTACACCACGCCGGAATTCTACGCACAGACCGGCATCGGGCAGGTGCGGGCGGAATTCTGGTTGCGCGCAGTCGCAAAAACCCCCGATCAGATCTATCCGGGTCAGCCTTGGGTGTTCTGGCAATATACCGGCACCGGGATCGTGCCGGGGGTGGAAGGCGGCGTCGATATCAACGTCTTTCGCGGGTCGGAGGGCGCGTGGCGCAGGTGGTTGCGCCAGCATGAAAAATAAGGGGGCACCCGACGGCACCCCCTACCTGGCTCATCCATCCTTGCGGATGGTCTCGTTCCTCGGATCATAGGGGCTGTCGCAGGTGACGGTCGCATCCCAGAGCCGGTCGAGCATCTTGACCTTGAGCCTTGTGCCCTCGACCGCCAGTTCAGGCCGGACATAGCCCATGCCGATGGATTTGCCGAACGCCACCGAATAGCCGCCAGAGGTGAGGCGGCCCACCCGCTCGCCCTCGGGGGTGTAAAGCACCTCGCGGCCCCAGGGATCGGCATCTTCGGGCCCGTCGATCAGCAGCGTGCAGCATTTGGAGCGCACACCCGTTGCCACCAGCCCGGCCTTGCCGCGGAACTCTTTCTCAAGGTCCACGAAGCGGGGCAGATCGGCCTCCAGCGGCGTGGCGTCGCGGCCCAATTCATTGCCAAAGGCGCGATAGCTTTTCTCCTGCCGCAGCCAGTTCTGCGCGCGCGCGCCCACCAGCTTCATGCCATGCGCCTCGCCCGCCGTTTCCAGCAGGTCGAAAAGATAGGTCTGCATCTCGATGGGGTGGTGCAATTCCCAGCCCAATTCGCCGGTATAGGCCACGCGGATGGCATTCACGGGGCACATGCCCAACTCGATCCGCTGTGCGGAAAGCCAGGGGAAGCGCTTGTTGGACAGCGCGGTTGCCGGGTCGGCATCCTTGATCACCTCGCGCAGAACATCGCGCGATTTCGGCCCGGCGATGGCGAAAACGCCCCATTGGGTCGTGACATCCTGAATCTCGATATAGCCGAACTCGGATGCCATGTCCTCGGCCGATTTGCGCAGGTAATCGGCATCGTATTCCGTCCAGGCCCCGGCGGAGACGAGGTAATATTCGTGCTCTTTCAGGCGCACGATGGTGTATTCCGTCCGCGTCGTGCCGTGATCGGTGAGCGCATAGGTCAGGTTGATGCGGCCCACTTTCGGCAGCTTGTTGCAGGTGAACCAGTCGAGGAACGCGGTCGCCCCCGGCCCTTTGACCATATGCTTGGAAAAGGCGGTGGCGTCGATCAGGCCCACGCCCTCGCGGATCGCGCGTGCCTCTTCCACCGCATATTGCCACCAGCCGCCGCGCCGAAAGCTGCGGGCGTCGTGGTCGAAGTTTTCCGGTGCATCGAGCGGCCCGTAATAGTTGGGGCGTTCCCAGCCATTCACAAAACCGAACTGCGCGCCGCGCGCCTTTTGGCGCCCGTAGGCGGGCGAGGTGCGCAAGGGGCGGCAGGCGGGGCGTTCTTCATCCGGGTGATGCAGGATATAGACGTGATCGTAGCACTCTTCGTTCTTGCGCGCCGCAAACTCGGTCGTCATCCAGTTTGACGAATAGCGCTTGGGATCAAGGCTCGCCATGTCGATCTCGGCCTCGCCATTGACCATCAGTTGCGCGAGGTAATAGCCCGTGCCGCCCGCCGCCGTGATGCCAAAGCTGAAGCCCTCGGCCAGCCACATGTTGCGCAAGCCCGGCGCGGGGCCGACCAGCGGGTTGCCATCGGGCGTGTAGCAGATCGGGCCGTTGAAATCATCCTTGAGACCCGACTCCTCGCAGGACGGAATACGGTGGATCATCGCCATATACTGCTCTTCGATCCGCTCCAGCGCCAGCGGGAAGAGGTCGGCGCGGAAACTGTCGGGCACGCCATATTCAAAGCAGGCGGGGGCGTTCTTCTCGTAAACGCCCAAGATCCAGCCGCCACGCTCTTCGCGCACATAGCTCTGCGCGTCGGCGTCGCGGATGACGGGATGTTCCCGACCGCCACCCGCGCGATACGCGACCAATGCCGGGTCCTGATCCATCACGATGAACTGGTGTTCCACCGGGATAGCGGGGATCTTGATGCCCAGCTTTTTCGCGGTGGTCTGGGCATGGTTGCCGCTGGCGGTCACGACATGTTCGGCGGTGATGGTGATCTGCTCGTCAGAGGCGACGAGGTTGCCCCCCCGTTCCACCATCTTCGTGCAGGTGACGTCCCAATGGGTGCCATTCCAGTGAAACGCATCGGCCTGCCACTTGCGCTCGATCATCACGCCGCGCTGGCGCGCGCCCTTGGCCATCGCCTGCGTCACGTCGGCGGGATTAATGTAGCCGTCGGTGTTGTGGTAAAGCGCGCCTTTCAGGTCCTCGGTGTTGATCAGCGGCCAGCGCGCCTTGATCTCGTCGGGCGTCAGCCACTCGTAGGGCACGCCGCATGTCTCGGCGGTCGAGGCGTAGAGCATGTATTCGTCCATGCGCTCTTGCGTCTGGGCCATCCGCAGGTTGCCCACAACGGCGAACCCGGCATTGAGCCCTGTCTCGGCCTCCAGCGTCTTGTAGAACTCGACCGAATACTTGTGGATATGGGTCGTGGCAAAGGACATGTTGAAGAGCGGCAGAAGCCCCGCCGCGTGCCATGTGGAGCCGGAGGTCAACTCGTCGCGCTCCAAGAGCATGACATCGTCCCAGCCCGCGCGGGCCAGATGATAGGCGATGGAGGTTCCGACGGCCCCGCCGCCGACGACGAGGGCTTTGACCGATGTTTTCATGTGCGCCGACTCCGTTCAGGCATTTCCCCGGATGTTTACCAGTCCTGCCAGACGGCGCGAAGCCCATCCGACCCAACGCAGTCCGAAAGCGACGCAGCGGCGGGATTTGCGCGGCAAAACATGGGGTGTGGATATTCCCCGCACGGCTTGATAGCGTGCGCCGCATCGCAGAATACCCCAGAGGCTCCGCCATGAGCGCCACCGCCCGCAAATCCGCCCCCCTCCCCGATGATATCCGGGCGATGAAGGGCGGTGCGCCCATCGTCAGCCTGACCGCCTATACCACGCCGATGGCGCGGATGATGGACGCCGCGTGCGACTTTGTCCTTGTCGGTGACAGCGTCGGCATGGTGCTCCACGGCCTGCCCTCGACGCTGGGCGTGACGATGGAGATGATGATCCTGCACGGCAAGGCGGTGGCGCGCGGCCTTTCGCGCGCGATGCTGGTGATCGACATGCCCTTCGGCAGCTACGAGGAAAGCCCGGCGCAGGCGTTCCGCAATGCCGCAACGCTGATGCGCGAAACCGGCGCGGCGGCGGTCAAGCTCGAAGGCGGGCGGCACATGGCCGAGACGATTGCCTTTCTCGTGACCCGCGGCGTGCCGGTGATGGCGCATATCGGCCTCACGCCGCAATCGGTCAACACGCTGGGGGGCTACAAGGTGCAGGGGCGCGGGGCCGCCGCCGAGGCGCTTCTCTCGGACGCGCGCGCCGTGGCCGGGGCGGGGGCCTTCTCGGTGGTGCTCGAAAAACTGCCCTCAGGCCTTGCCCAACGGATCACCGCCGAGATACCCATTCCCACGATCGGCATCGGCGCGGGCGCGGGTTGTGACGGGCAGATCCTTGTCGTCGATGACATGCTGGGCCTTTTCACCGCGTTCAAGCCCAAATTCGTCAAACGCTATGCCAGCCTGGGACAGGATGGCGAGGCGGCCATTGCCGCCTATGCCGAGGAGGTGCGCGCGCGCAGCTTTCCCGCGCCCGAGCACGGCTTTGCCGACGAGGCACCAAGGTGAGCGCGCCGATCCTGCGCCGCCTTGATGATCTGCGCCACATGACCGCCCCGTGGATTCGCGCCGGAGAGCGGATCGGCGTGGTGCCCACCATGGGCGCGCTGCATGACGGGCATCTCTCGCTGGTGGCAGCGGCGAAGGCGGTGTGTGACCGGGTGATCGTGACGATTTTCGTCAACCCCAAGCAGTTCAACAACCCTGCCGATCTTGAAAACTACCCCCGCACCGAGGTTGAGGACGCGCGCAAGCTCGAACGCTTTGGCGTGGATGCGCTCTGGGTGCCGGAGGGCGACCAGATGTATCCCCCCGCCTTTGCCACCACCGTGTCGGTCAGCGGTCTGACGGACGTGATGGAAGGGGCGTGGCGGCCCGGCCATTTCGACGGGGTGGCCACCGTCGTGACCAAGCTTTTTACCCAGACCGCCGCCACGGATGCGTTTTTCGGCGAGAAGGATTATCAACAGCTTCTGGTGGTGCGCCGCATGGCCGCCGATCTTGATCTGCCCGTCACCGTGCATGGCTGTCCGACGATCCGCGACATCGACGGGCTGGCGCTCAGCTCGCGCAACCTGCTCTTGTCGGATCGCGCGCGCACCATGGCCCCGCGCCTGCATGAGGAGATGGAGGTGATCGCCCTTGGGCTGCGCGCGGGCCAACCCTTTTCGCCGCTGCGCGACGCGGCGCTCAGACGGCTGGACAGGGCCGGATTCACCGGGGCCGATTACCTCGATCTGCGCGCGCAGGACGATCTTTCGGCCCTCGACATGCCTGACCGTCCCGCCCGTCTCTTTGCCGCTGCGTGGCTGGCGGGTGTGCGGCTCATCGACAATATCGCCGTCGCCTGAGGCGCCCCTCTCGCCTTCGCCGCAGGGCTGCGCTACACCGGTTTCATGCCAGAGATCGACTCGCTCTTCGTGACCCGCCTCTATCGTGCACGCCTTGGCGCGCACGACCCCGCCATCGACGCGCAAGAGCTTGAGGCGTCATGCTATTCCATCGCCGAGGATGACGAGGCGGGCCAAACCTGGTGCGAGACCGAAGGCTATCCCGGCTATACCTCCTACGCCTCGCTCACCGACCTGCCCTGGCGCTTTCCGATCTTCGCCGATCTGGTCAAGGCACTGGATGCCCATGTCGCGGAATTCGCGCAGGACCTGCAATTCGATCTGGGGGATCAGACGCTCCGGCTTGAAGATATCTGGATCAACATCCTGCCGGAGGGGGGCATGCATTCCAGCCATATCCACCCTCATTCGGTGATTTCCGGCACCACCTATGTGACCATGCCCGAGGGGGCCTCGGCGCTCAAGCTCGAGGATCCGCGCTCGGCCCGGATGATGGCTGCCCCGCCCCGGCGCAAGGATGCGCGGCAGGAGATGCGCGGCTTTGTCTATGTGAAGCCGCAGGTGGGCGACGTGCTCTTGTGGGAATCGTGGCTGCGCCACGAGGTGCCCATGAACATGTCCGAAGAGGACCGCATCAGCGTAAGCTTCAACTACGCCTGGGGCGATTGAGGGGCAGGAGACAACCATGGATCTGCGCGCGCTCGGCATGGGGCTGGCCTTTGCCCTCATGTGGTCGTCGGCCTTCACCTCGGCGCGGATCATCGTCGCCGCCGCCCCGCCGCTGACGGCGCTTGGCCTGCGGTTCCTCATCTCCGGGCTTCTGGGCATCATTATCGCGTGGATGCTGGGGCAGAGCTGGCGGCTCACGCGCCCGCAATGGCGCGCCACGATCATCTTCGGGGTGTGCCAGAACGCGCTCTATCTCGGGCTCAATTTCGTGGCGATGCAGACCATCGAGGCCTCGCTTGCCGCCATCATCGCCTCGACCATGCCGCTGCTGGTGGGGTTCTTCGCCTGGGCCTTCATGGGCGAGCGGCTGGGGGCGGTGGGGATTTTCGGGCTGGTCGCCGGGTTGGCGGGTGTCATGGTGATCATGGGCGCGCGATTTCAGGGCGGGATGGACCTTTACGGCGTGGGTCTCTGCGTGATCGCGGTCTTTGCGCTGGCCTTTGCCACGCTGTCGGTGCGCGGCGCGGCCTCGGGCGGGAATTTCCTGATGGTGGTGGGCCTTCAGATGATCGTGGGCGCGGCCATTGTCGGGCCTCTGGGCCTCATGATCGAGCCGCTGGTGGTCGACTGGAGCTGGACGCTGGTTGCGGCTTTCGCCTATACCACGCTCATTCCGGGGCTGGCCGCCACGCTCGTGTGGTTCCTGCTGGTCGAGCGGATCGGGGCCACGCGCGGCGCGACCTTCCATTTCCTCAACCCGTTCTTCGGCGTGGCCATCGCGGCGGCGCTTCTGGGCGAGGCGCTGCGGCTTTGGGACCTGATCGGCGTGCTGGTGATCATGGGTGGCATTCTGGCCGTGCAGCTTTCGCGGCAACGCCGGATTTGAGGCGACCGGGATTTTGAAAAAATCCCGAATCGTTTTCTTTTCAAGAAAACGGACCTAGCCGATGCGCCCGCGCGGCCCCTCGCCCACCTGACCGCGATGCAGGAGCAGGTGATCGAGGATCACGCAGGCCATCATCGCCTCGGCCACCGGCACGGCGCGGATGCCGACGCAGGGGTCGTGGCGGCCCTTCGTGACAACCTCGATGGGCTGACCGTCCACCGTCACCGACCGGCGCGGCGTCAGGATCGAAGAGGTCGGCTTGACCGCGAAGCGCACGACGATCTCCTGTCCGGTCGAAATGCCGCCGAGGATACCGCCCGCATGGTTCGAGCCAAACTCAAGCCCGTCCTCGCCCATGAATATCTCATCGGCATTCTCCGAGCCGCGCAGCCGCGCGGCGGCCATGCCTTCGCCGATCTCGACGCCCTTGACAGCGTTGATGGACATCATCGCGGCCGCGAGATCGGTGTCGAGCTTGCCATAGACCGGCGCGCCGAGGCCCGCAGGCGCGCCGCGCGCCACGACCTCGATCACCGCGCCGACCGAATCGTGATCCTTGCGCAGTTTTTGCAGATAATCCTCCCAAAGGGTTGCCGCCCCGGCATCGGGCAGCCAGAAATCATTGCCCTCGATGGCGTCCCAGTCAAAGCGCGCGCGGTCCAGTTCAAGCTCGCCCATGGCGACCATATAGCCCTTGATCTCCAATCCCGGCACAAGGGACCCAAGCGCCGCGCGCGCCACGCCGCCCGCCGCCACCCGCGCCGCCGTCTCTCGCGCCGAGGAGCGCCCGCCGCCGCGCGGATCGCGCAGGCCGTATTTGAGATGATAGGTCAGGTCGGCATGGCCGGGCCGGAACGTGCGGGCGATCTCGCCATAATCGCGCGAGCGTTGATCGGTGTTCTCGATCATGAGCTGAATGGGCGTGCCAGTCGTCTCGCCTTGGTAAACCCCTGACAGGATGCGCACCGCGTCCGGTTCCTGCCGCTGGGTCATGTTCTTGTTCTGGCCCGGGCGCCGCTTGTCGAGCCAGAGCTGAAGCATCGCCTCATCGATCGTCACACCCGGCGGGCAGCCATCCACCGTGGCCCCGAGGGCCGGCCCGTGGCTCTCGCCCCATGTGGTAACGCGGAAAAGATGGCCGAAGGTGTTGAGGCTCATGGGCGGGCTCCTTTGGGGATCGTCTAGCCCCGCCCCGCGCCCGCCTCAAGCCAAATTGGCGGGGTTTTGTCGCAAACAGGCGATCCGGCGGTTCGAATCAGGCTAGGCTTTGCGACGCGGACGGGACGGAAAACGACCACTGCAAGCGCCCGACAATAAATTGGCACATTGGTCTTTCTCTGGTAACAATCGCGACATGTCCGCATGAAAACGACAATGGCGGAACGCCACATCAAGACAGGGAGATTGACATGACCACCACGCAAGAGACCGTTCGTCCGGTCGTCGCGAAACTCGCCGAGGACGCGCGCGCGGGCAAGCTGGACCGGCGCGAGTTCATCGCGCTGGCCTCGACCTTCGGTGCCTCGTCGGCGGCAGCCTACGGCCTTCTGGGGATGGCCGCGCCGACGCCCGTGACCGCACAGGAAGGCAAGCGCGGCGGCGTGTTGCGCGTGGCCATGGTCGTGCTCGAGATCACCGATCCGCGCAAATATGCCTGGTCCGAGCCGGGCAACCTCGCCCGCCAGTTCTGCGAACCATTGGTCCGCTGGGCCTCTGATTTCAGCTTTCAGCCCATGCTTCTGGAAGGCTGGGAGGTGAGCGATGACGCGAAAACCTATACGCTCAATGTGCGCCGGAATGCGGTCTGGAACAATGGCGATCAGTTCAACGCCGATGACGTGATCCACAACCTCAACCGCTGGTGTGACAAGACCGTGGAGGGCAATTCCATGGCCTCGCGCATGGGCACGCTGATCGACCCAGAGACCAACAAGGCGCTCGACGGTGCCATCGAGCGGGTGGATGATTTCACCGTGCGTCTCAACCTGCCGCAGCCCGACATCACGCTCATCGCAGGCATGTCGGATTACCCGGCACTCGTGGTCCATCGCAGCTTTGGCGATGACGACGATCTGGCCAAGGCCCCCATCGGCACCGGCCCGTTCGAGCTTGTCTCCATCGAAATCGGCAACTCCGCCGAAGTGAAGCGCCGCGAAGATGGCAAATGGTGGGGCGGCGAGGTCTATCTCGACGGCATCCGCTTCATAGATTTCGGCACCGACAATGCCTCTATCGTGGCGGCCTTCGATGGCGACGAGGTGGATATCAACGACGAATCCACCGCCGATTTCATCGAGGCCTACGACGCGCTCGGCCTGATCAAGCAATCGAAGCCCACGGCCAATACCATCGTCGCGCGGATGCGCGCCGACACGCCGCCCTATGACAGCAAGGAATTGCGCAACGCGATTCAACTGGCCTGCGACAACGAGGTGCTTTTGGCCATCTCGATCAACAACGAGGGGATCCCGGCGGAAAACCACCATGTCGCCCCGTTCCACCCGGAATATGCCGAACTGCCGAAAATCGCGCCCGACCCGGCCAAGGCCATCGAAATGGCCCGCGCGGCGGGCCATGCCGAGACCGAGATCGACATCATCTCGATCGACGGCGATTGGCGCACCACGACGACGGATGCCATCGGCGCGCAGTTGCGGCAGGCGGGGTTCAACGTCAAGCGCACGGTGATGCCGGGCAACACCTTCTGGAACGACTGGACGAAATATCCCTTTTCCACAACGAATTGGGGCCCGCGTCCGCTTGGTGTGCAGGTGCTGGCCCTGGCCTATCGCTCGGGCGAGGCGTGGAACGAGAGCGGGCATGAAAACCCGGAATTCGACGCGCTTCTGGCCGAGGCTCTGGGGGTGTTCGACGCCGACAAACGGCGTGAATATTCGGCGAAATTGCAGGCAATGTTGCAAGACAGCGGCGTGATCATCCAGCCGTTCTGGCGCAACCAGGCGCTGCACCATACCGAAAAGGTCAAAGGCGTGCAGGCACACCAGTTCCGCGAGATGCATTACGAAACGGCCTGGCTCGACGTCTGACCGCGACCGACGGGGCCGTCCCGGCGGGGCGGCCCCCTACCCCACCAGCATCCGTAATCCCTGCGTCACATCCGAGCGCACCGCAAGGCGCAACCCCGGCTCGTCACCCGCCTTGAGCGCGGCGATCATCAGGCGATGGAAATGCGGCGGGTCCTTCTTGCGCAGCCGCCCGTAGAGCGCGCGCATGGTCGGTCCCAGTTGCAGCCAGACGGTTTCCGCCATGGCCAGCATCGCGGGCGCCTGCGCGCGCAAGTAAAGCGTGCGGTGAAACTCCAGATTTCGGCGGATATAGGCCACCGCGTCCTGATGGACGATATCCTCGGCGATCCGGGCGTTGATCGACTGAAGCCGGTCGATCAGCGCCAGATGCGCGCGCGGCAGCGCGCGGCTTGCCAGTTCCACCTCCAGGAGCGAGCGCAGCGCCGCCAGTTCCTCGATCCGCTCGTTGCTCAACTCCGGGGTCGCCACGCGGCCCGAGCTTGACAGCGTGAGCGCCCCTTCGGCGACAAGCCGACGCAGCGCCTCGCGCGCGGGTGTCATGGACACCTCGTATTCGGCGGCGATGCCGCGCAGCGTCAGCGCCTGACCGGGACCGATCTCGCCATGCATGATGCGGCTGCGCAGCCCGCGATACACGCGGTCATGGGCCATGGGCGAGGGATCGGAGCGCGGCGTGATCAACATCCCTTCATGTGATCACAAATCACGGCCGGGTCAATCGAAACGATACCGGTGCAGGCCCGCGCCTTCGCGCCGAAGCCAGCCGCGCGGTGCCTGATACCCGGGGCAGAGACGCGCCACCAGCGCCCAGAACGCAGGCGAATGGTTCATCTCCGCCAGATGCGCCACCTCATGCGCGGCCACGTAATCCAGAACATCGGGCGGCGCGAGAATGAGCCGCCAGGAATAGCTGAGCGCGCCCCGCGACGAACACGAGCCCCAGCGCGAGCGCGTGTCGCGCAGGCTGAGCCGCGAGAAGCGCCGCCCCAAAAGCCCCGCATAATGATCCGATGCCACTGCCAGCCTGTCCCGTGCCCGCGCGCGCAGCCACGCCTCCAGCCGCCGCGCCAGCACGTCCTCGGGGCCGGGCACCCTCAGGACGCCGTCGCCCGGCACCACCTGCCGCCCGACTGAGGGCTCGATCCGCCGCTCCACGCCTTCGACCGGCAGCACCACGCCCGGCCCCACCATCACCGCCTCGGGCCGCGACGCGAGATGCCCGCGCAGCCAGTCCGCCTTGGTGCGCGCGAATCCGAGCGCCTCCGCCTCGCTGACGCCGCGCGGCACGGTCAGGGTCACCTGACCGTCCAGCCCCGAAACCCGCAGCGATATACGCCTCGCGCGCGCCGACCGCCGCAGGGTGACCGTCACAGGGGGGTTGCCGGGAAGGAAATGTTGGCCCATATGCGCTCCGGGATACAGCCCCGCGACCCGCGCCGCAAAGGCTTTGACACTCGTTCAAGGTTATGGCAGGGGAGCCGGATTGCGTGCAAGCGAGTTGAAAGAGGATCACCCATGCCCAAAGAAGAATGGGGCGTCAAGCGTGTCTGCCCGACGACCGGCAAGCGCTTCTACGACCTGAACAAAACCCCGATCGTCAGCCCCTATACCGGCGAGGTCGTGGAGTTGAGCACCGGAAAAACCCGCTCCATGGCCCCCGATGCCGAGGATGCCGCCACGAAAAAGCTCAAGGCCGCCGCCGTCGGTGATGACGCGGATCTCATCGATGATGACGACGAGGTCGAGGTCGATCTCGACGACGATCTGCTCGACGATGACGAGGATGACGACGTCTCGCTCGACGATATCGCCGATGTGGCCTCGGACGAAGACCTGTAATGCGAAACCGGGCGGGATTTTCCTCTTGATCCCGCCCGCCGCTTTGTCTAATCAGCGGCGCACGGTCCGGACCGGACCGGTATAACGGGGCCTTAGCTCAGCTGGGAGAGCGCTTGCATGGCATGCAAGAGGTCAGGGGTTCGATCCCCCTAGGCTCCACCATCGCCTTACAGATCCGTATGTTGGCTAAACGTCTTAGTGGTGTGACGCGCGAGCTTGTCGCATGATGATGCGAAACGCCGAGAACATCACGGAACGCGTTATCTCGATTCCGCCAACCACTGCAAAAACCCCGTGGTGACAGGCGGAGTCCCGGCTGGCCATACCCACGCGCCAAGGCGCGGGGCAATTGGGAAATGACACGAGGTTTGGTAGGCCCGGAGGGACTCGAACCCCCAACCAAGGCGTTATGAGCGCCCTGCTCTGACCAATTGAGCTACAGGCCCGGCCTGATCCCCTGCTACCATGTCGCGGGCGGGCGTCAAGACTTTCGTGCGGGCTGGACAGGGGGCGCGGGCGGGCCTAGCATCAGCGCCATGAGCGATTGGGATGGCAGGCGCTGGCACGACATGGGCGGACAGGCGGCGGGCCTCGTGCCGATGGAGGGGCACGATTTCGCGCTCTGGGAAAAGCGTGTGGATGCGCTGATGGTGCTCTGCGGGCAAAAGGGCCTCTTTACCGTGGACGGGCTGCGCCGCGCGCTGGAAGACATGGGCGAGGAGGCGTTCGAGAAGATGAGCTATTACGAGCGTTGGATCGCCGCGGTGAACCAGAACCTGCTGGAGGCCGGGGCCTATAGCCTTGAAGAGCTGGCCGCCCGCATGGACGAGGTGGCACGGCGCGGCGAGAGCTATGGCGAGGCGCAGGCAGATGGCTGAGCGCGTGCGGGTGAAGGCGCTGACGCCGCCGGGCCATGTGCGTGCGCCGTGGTATCTGCGCGGCAAGCTGGGGGTGATCGAACGGCCCCTTGGCGCATTCGCCAATCCCGAACAGCTTGCCTATGGAGTGCCCGCCGAGGAAAAACCGCTTTACCGTGTGCGCTTTACCATGGCCGAAATCTGGGGCGACGCGGCAGAGGTCCCCGCCGACACGCTTGATGCCGAGATCTACGGCCACTGGCTCGAGAGGGTGGACAGCCATGCCCCATGATCATCACGACCACGATCACGATCATTTCCACCATGACGGGATGAGTCCCTCGGGCCATCCCTATCGCGGCGACAATGACGGCCCGCTCAGCTATTGGCAGCGGATGGAGATCGCGGTGCGCGAACTCATGGTGGAAAAGGGCCACCTCACCCCTGCCGAGATCGCCGCGCAAATCGAGGCGATGGATGCGCGCAGCCCCGCCAACGGCGCGGCGGTGGTGGCACGGGCCTGGGTCGATCCTGATTTCAAGGCACGGCTTCTGGCCGATGCGTCAGAGGCGAGCCGCGAGATGGGGTTCGATATCGGCCCGCTCAACCTGATCGCGGTGGAGAATACCGCAGACACCCATAACCTCATCGTTTGCACGCTCTGTTCATGCTATCCGCGCAACCTGCTGGGCCTGCCGCCCGACTGGTACAAGACCCGCGCCTATCGCAGCCGCGCGGTGCGCGAGCCGCGCAGCGTCTTGCGCGAGTTCGGCCTGGACTTGCCCGATGACGTGACCGTGCGCGTCCATGACAGCACCGCCGACATGCGCTATATCGTGCTGCCCGCGCGCCCCGAGGGGACCGAGGGCATGGACGAGGCGCAACTGGCCGCACTGGTCACGCGGGATTCGATGATCGGCACGGGGGTGCCGCACAAGCCATAATCGCCCATAATCGCAGAGCCGCGCGCGTGAGGCGAACCCCCGACCTGATCCGGCCCGATATCATATGTGCATGGCCTGCGCTCGGGCTGCCCCTTGGCCGGGTTTTGCGCCGCAGTTGGCACGCCCCCCTCACCCCCGCCCGATATAGGGCATCTTGGTGGCCATCAGCGTCATGAACTGCACATTGGCCTCAAGCGGCAATTCGGCCATGGAGAGCACCGCGCGCCCGACATGCTCGACGTCCATCGTGGGCGGCGGGGCGGCGGGATTGGCGGCGATGATTCCCTCCAGGAGCTCGGTGCGCGCATTGCCGATGTCGATCTGCCCGCAGGCGATGTCAAAGGCGCGGCCGTCGAGGCTGAGCGTCTTGGTCAGCCCGGTGATGGCGTGTTTCGTTGTTGTATAGGCAACCGAGCCTTCGCGCGGCGCATGGGCCGAGATCGAGCCGTTGTTGATGATCCGCCCGCCCTTGGGCACCTGCCGCCGCATCTGCGCAAACGCCGCCTGTGCGCAGAGAAACATGCCGTGCAGGTTCACATCGACCACCTGCCGCCATTCGTCATAGCCCAGCTCGTCGATGGGGGCCGCGCGCCCGAAGCTGCCCGCATTGTTGAAAAGCACGTCGAGACGGCCCGCCTCGGCCACGAAGGCCCCGAATGTGCGCGCCACGTCTTCGGGCGATGTCACGTCACCTTGCAGGATCACGGCTCCCGCATGGCCCTGTGTCACCGCCGCCAGCGCGTCCGCGCGCCGCGCCATCAGCCCCACGCGCCAGCCCGCCCCCAGAAATGCGCGCGCGCAGGCGGCCCCGATCCCGGCACTCGCCCCGGTGATGAGAATGCTTTTCATTCCTCTGCCTCCAGCTTCAACGGTGCGCTCGGCACCTCCAAATCCGCGACCGAAAGCGGCGCGGAGGGTTTCGAGAGCCGGTTGCGCACCACCCAGTAGAGCCGCTCCTCGGCCCGCGTGATCGCCACATAGGCCAGCCGCTTCCAGAGCGGCTGCCCCGCCTCCGAACGACCCATGCGCGCCGCCACCTGGATGTCAGGCCCGAACACCTGCACATCGGGCCATTGGCTGCCTTGCGCCTTGTGGATCGTCACCGCCGCACCGTGCAGAAAGACTGCCCCCATATTGGCGGCGAAGGGGATGAACGGCTCTTGCTCGTCGGGCTTCTCGATCTTGACGATGGAGGCCGCCGAAAGGCGCGGCTCCTCTGCCCCGATGATATGGAGCCGCGAGAACCCCGCGCGCTTGCCGGGGCCGAGATAGACCACCTGCGCCCCCTTGATCAGGCCGCGCGCCTCCAGATCCAGCCGCTTCTTGCGGTGTTTCAAGGGCAGTTCGATCCCGTCGCAAACCAACGGCTCGCCGGGCAGCAATGCGGCCTCGGGGGCCTCGTGCACCGCCCGAAAGGCATTGATGAGGCGTATGCGCGTGGCGTTGCGCCAGACAAGGACGGGCGAGCGCGCCATCAGGTCCACCTCGACGCGCTCGGCCCATCTCACCCGCTCGTCGCGGCGCGCCGCCTCTTCGATCATCTGCTCGAAACTGTAGAAATCCAGCGCCGGATCGGCCAGCGCGTGCGCCAGATCGAGGATCGGATTGCCCGCCTCCTGCCGGTGGATGCGGCTGAGTTCCAGCCGCGCGGGCGCGGGCAGGCTCTCGAACACCATGCCGCCCGTGGACTTGACAGGCGGCAATTGGGCCGGGTCGCCGAAGAGGATCAGCGTCGGGAAAATCTCCTGCAAATCCTCGAATTGCTGCGCATCGAGCATACTCGCCTCATCGACAAGGCCGATATCGAGCGGCTCTTCGCGGCGTTTCCAGCCGGTGATGAAATCCGACCCGCGCAGGCCCGCCGCCGCCAGCGCGCCGGGGATGGATTTCTGCGCCTGATAAAACGCCAGCGCCCGGTCGAGCGCCAGATCGGTCAGCCCCTCGATCACGGGCTTCTCGCCCTGACCGGCCAGCCATTCGGCGATCTTCTCGTATTCGGGATGATAGACGGGGGTGTAGAGGATGCGGTGAATGGTGGTGGCGGGCACGCCGCGCATCCTGAGCACGCTCGCGGCCTTGTTCGTGGGGGCGAGGATCGCCAGCGTGCGCCGCTCGCGCCGTCGCCGCCCCTCCCAATCGCCGGAAATGGTCTCGACGCCCGCCTCCTCCAGCGCGCGGGTGAGCGCCGCCAGAAGCAGCGTCTTGCCCGACCCGGCCTTGCCCAGCACGGCCAGCACCGCGCGCCGCCCCTCGTCGGGGGGCATCAGCGTGCCACCCTCGATATCCACGCCCACACCGCGCAGCGCCTCTGCGATGCGGTCATGGGCCTCGGCCTGATCGGGGGAATATGTCAGCGCGGTCTCGGTCACGGGCGCGACCCTAGCGCCGCACCGACCCACGCGCCAGCAAAAGCCGGGGCCCCCGTGCGCCTCACCCCTGCCGCCGATCCAGCGCCGCCGCCAGCAATGTGCGCGCATACTCCGTCTGCGGTGCGGTAAACAGCGCGTCCGCCTCCCCCGCCTCGATCACGTCACCGCCCTTCATCACCAGAACCCGGTGACTCATGGCACGCACAACGTGCAAGTCATGGCTGATGAACAGATAGGCCAGGCCGTATTTCTGCTGGAGCGCGCGCAGAAGGTCCACGATCTGCACCTGCACGGTCATGTCGAGCGCGCTTGTCGGCTCATCCAGCACCACCAGTCTGGGGCGCAGGATCATGGCGCGCGCGATGGCGATGCGCTGCCGCTGCCCGCCGGAAAACTCGTGCGGGTAGCGGTCCATCATCGCGGGGTCGAGGCCAACCTCGGCCATCACCTCCGAGACCAGATCGCGCTCGGGCCGCCCCCCGGGATTGCCATGCACGCCCAAACCCTCGGCGATGATCTGCGCGGCGGTCATGCGCGGACTGAGGCTGCCGAACGGGTCCTGAAACACGATCTGCATCTCCGCCCGCCGCCGCCGCAATTCCCGCGTGGACCAGCCATGCACATCCTCGCCCGCGAAGCGTATACCGCCCTCGGAGGCAATCAGCCGCATGATCGCCAGTGCCAGCGTCGTCTTGCCAGACCCGGATTCGCCCACGATGCCAAGCGTCTCGCCCGCGCGCACCATCAGCGTGGCCTCGTTCACCGCCTTCACATGGCCGACGGTGCGCTTTAGAAACCCCTTCTGGATCGGAAACCAAACCCGCAGACGATCAGTTTCAACCACCACCGGCGCGTCCTCGGGCACGGGCGCGGGCACGCCAACCGCATGGGCCCCCAACAGCTTGCGCGTATAGGCGTGCTTGGGCGCAGCAAAGACCTCTGCCACCGGCCCACTCTCGACAATCTCGCCATCCTTCATCACGCAAACCCGGTCGGCGATCCGCTCTACGATCCCCAGATCATGGGTGATGAACAAAAGCCCCATGCCCTCTGCGCGCTTCAACTCCGCCAGCAGCTCCAGAATCTGCGCCTGAATGGTCACGTCAAGCGCGGTGGTCGGCTCATCGGCAATGAGAATATCGGGCTTGTTCGCGAGCGCCATGGCGATCATCACCCGCTGCCGCTGCCCGCCCGAGAGCTGATGCGGATAGGCCCCGAGACGGCTCTCCGCCTCGCGGATGCCCACCCGTTCGAGCAACTCGATGATCCGCCCGCGCGCCGCCTCGCCGGTCAGGCCCTGGTGCAGCTCAAGGCTCTCGCGCAACTGCTTTTCCAGCGTGTGGAGCGGGTTGAGCGAGGTCATCGGCTCCTGAAAGATGAAGCTGATATCGTTGCCCCTGACCTTGCGCAGTCGCCGGTCATCCGCGCCGATCATCTCCTGACCCGCATAGGTGACGCTCCCCGTCACCTCCGCCGAGGTGCCCAGAAGCGACACCGTGGACAGCGCGGTGACAGACTTGCCCGAGCCGCTCTCGCCGACCAGCGCCACCGTCTCGCCCCGGTCCACGCTGAAGCTTACGCCCTTCACTGCCGGGATCACCTGCCCGTCCTGCCGGAAACTCACGCGCAGATCGCGCACCTCGAGCACGCTCATTGAAAGGTCTTTCTGGGGTCAAACGCGTCGCGCACGCCCTCGAAGATGAAAACGAGCAGCGACAGCATGATGGCAAAGGCGAAGAAGGCGGTAAAGGCCAGCCACGGCGCTTGCAGGTTCTGCTTGGCCTGAAGCGTCAACTCGCCCAGGCTTGGTGCCGAAGACGGCAACCCGAAGCCCAGAAAATCCAGGCCCGCCAGCAGCGAAATCGTGCCCGTGATCACGAAAGGCAGCATCGTCAGCGTCGCCACCATCGCATTGGGCAGCATGTGGCGGAACATGATCGTGATGTTGCCCACCCCCAGCGCCTTGGCCGCGCGCACATATTCGAGATTGCGCGCGCGCAGGAACTCGGCCCGCACCACGCCCACCAGCGCCATCCAGCCAAAAAGCACGGTGATCACCACCAGAAGCCAGAAACTTCGCGGCAGGATCGCAAACAGGATGATGATGACATAAAGCTGCGGCGTAGAGGACCAGATCTCGATGATGCGCTGGAAAATCAGATCGGTGCGCCCCCCGAAATAGCCCTGCACCGCACCCGCGAAAATCCCGATCACCGATGACAGAAGCGTCACGATCAGCGTGAACATCACCGAAAGGCGAAAGCCATAGATCACCCGTGCCAGCACATCGCGCTTGGTATCATCCGTGCCCAGCCAGTTCTGCGCATTGGGCGGCAGCGGCGCCGCCCCGGGCCGGTCCACCGTGGTGGTATAGCTGTAGGGAATGGGCGGCCAGATCGCCCAGCCGCGCATCACCTCCTGGCCCGCCACCACCCCGCTTTCGGCCTCTGCCATCACACCCTCGGGATCATCAAGGCAGGCCTCAAGCCCGCCCGTGGCGATCAGGCAGCGCACTTCCGGATCACGATAAATCGCCTCGGTCTCGAAATCGCCGCCGAACACCGTCTCGGGGTAGAAACGGAAAATCGGCATATAGAAGTCGCCGCGATACTGCACGAGGATCGGCTTGTCATTGGCCACGAACTCGGCAAAGAGCGTCACCGTGAAGATCACCGAAAAGACGATCAGCGACCAGAAGGCGCGCCGGTTGCGCCGGAAATTGCGCCAGCGGCGTTGGTTGAGCGGCGAGAGGCGGATCACGACGCCCCTCCTTCATCTTGCCTGAAATATCCCGGGGGAGTCGCGCCAAAGGCGCGGCGGGGGCAGCGCCCCCCTGATGCGCGCGCCATCCTCAACCCTCCCGCTTCTCGAAATCGATGCGCGGGTCGACCAGCACATACATGAGATCCGACAGGATCCCGACCACAAGGCCAATGAGGCCAAACAGGAACAGCGTGCCGAACATCACCGGATAATCCCGGCTTACCGCCGCCTCGAAGCCAAGCCGCCCAAGACCGTCGAGGCTGAAAATCGTCTCGATCAGCACGGAGCCACCGAAGAACACCCCGATGAACACCGCCGGAAACCCCGCGATCACGATCAGCATGGCGTTGCGGAAGACATGCCCGTAAAGCACACGGCGCTCCGACAGCCCCTTGGCGCGCGCGGTCATGACATAGTGTTTCTTGATCTCGTCGAGAAAGCTGTTCTTGGTGAGCAGCGTCAGCGTGGCAAAGGCCGAGATCGTGGAGGCGATCACCGGCAGGGTGATGTGCCAGGCATAATCCACGATCTTGCCCCCGAGGGTCAACTGCTCGAAATTATCCGAGGTGAGGCCGCGCAGCGGAAAGATCTGGAAATAACTGCCCCCCGCGAAGATCACCAGAAGCATGATGGCAAAGAGAAACGCCGGGATCGCGTAGGCCACGATGATCACGCCGGAGGTCCAGGTATCGAAGCGCGTGCCGTCGCGCACCGCCTTGGCCACGCCCAAGGGAATCGACACGATATAGGCGATGAGCGTGGACCACAGCCCCAGCGTGATCGACACGGGCATCTTTTCCAGCACCAGATCGAGCACGTTGATCTTGCGGAAATAGCTCTCGCCGAAATCGAGACGCATGTAGTTCCACATCATGTTGAAAAACCGCTCGAGCGGTGGCTTGTCGAGGCCGAATTGCTCTTCCAGCTCCTTGATGAGTTCGGGCGGCAGGCCGCGCGCGCCCAGATAGCGGTCATTCCCGCCCGCCGCGCCGATCAGGTCCTGACCGGTATCCGAGCCCGAGCCGGCAAAACTCTCGAAGACGTTGCCCTGCCCCTGCATGTTGGCGATCATCTGCTCGACGGGGCCGCCGGGGACGAACTGCACCAGCGCGAAGTTGATGATCATGATGCCCAGAAGCGTCGGAATGATCAGCGCCAGACGCCGCAGGATATAGGCCCCCATCTCAGTGGCTCTCCCCGATCACAACCCGCCTCACAGCGCGCCCGCAGCCTTGAGCGCGGCGGCCTTTTCCTCGTTATACCACCAGAAATCGAGCACGCCGGAGGCATAGGGCGGCAAGGGTTCGGGGCGCTCATACATGTCCCAATAGGCGACCCAGGAGCGATCGAGATACCAGGTCGGGATCATGAAGAACTCGTGCCTCAAGGCCCGGTCAAGCGCCATAAGCGCCACGTTCTGCGCCTCAAGCGTCGTCGATTCGAGCGCGCGGTCAATGAGCGTATCCACCAGCGGGCTTGCCAGCCCCGCCGGATTGAAGAGGCTGAACGCCGCCTCCTGACTGCCGTAACGCTGATGCAGCCCGGTGCCCGCCTCAAGGAAGGCCACGTAGCTGTCAAAGATGATGTCGTAATCGCGGTCGCGCTCGCGGGCGGTGTATTGCGCGGCGTCGATCTTGTCGAATTTCGCATCGATCCCCATCAACGCGAGGTTCGACACGAAGCTTTCCACCACTGCGGACATGGTGGCCGATCCGGAGGCGGAAATCGGGATCTCGATGGTCAGCACCTCTCCGGCGGCATTGCGCCGCTTGCCGTCCCCGCCCACGGCCCAGCCCGCCTCATCGAGAAGCTGCATGGCGCGGCGCAGGTTGCGCCGGTCGTTGAGCCGGTCGGGATCGGAGCTATGCGCCATCACCGCCGGTTCGCTCAGCATCTCTTGCGGCACCAGATCGCCCAGCGATTTCAGCATTGCCAATTCGTCACCCTTGGGCAGTCCCTCGGCCTGCAAGGGCGTGTCCTGCACGAAGGAATGGCGCTGCCGGAACAGGCCGTATTGCAGCGACTGGTTGGTCCACTCGAAATTGAAGCCAAGCGCAATCGCCTGCCGCACCCGCTTGTCCTTGAGCACCTCGCGACCGAGGTTAAAGACGAATCCCGACGGCGTCGGCGGCAGCCCGTCGGGCAATTCGGCCCGCACGACATGCCCCTGCCGCACGGCGGGAAAGTCATAGCCGGTGGCCCAGGTTTTGGAATTGCCCTCGGGGCGGAAGGTGTAGATGCCCGCCTTGAACGCTTCAAAAGCGGCGTTGTCATCGGCGAAATACTCGATCCGGATCGTATCGAAATTATGCCGCCCCACATTGATCGGCAGGTGCCACCCCCAGTAATCGGGATTGCGCGCGTAAACGATATTGCGGTTCACGTCATAGCTCTTGACCTGATAGGGGCCCGAGCCCGGCGCCGCCTCCAGCCGTGGCTCATCGAGCCGCGCGCCCGTGGCCTCATACCACGCGCGCGGAAACACCGGCGTGCCGCCGACCTGATCTATGAGCGACCGGCGCGAGATCCCTTCCGCAAACTCGAACCTGACCTCGTGATCGTCGAGCGCCTCGGCCCCGATCACCCGCCGCCGGACCGCCTCGGCATAGGAGCGCAAGCCCTGATCCAGAAACAGGTTGTGCGAGAACACGACGTCCTGCGCGGTCACGGGCGTGCCATCGGCAAACCGCGCCTCGGGGCGCATGTGAAAGATCACCCATGTCTTGCCGCGATTGTATTCAAGGCTCTCGGCGAGAAGGCCGTATCCCTCGTTGTAGCGGTCCCCCGGCAGCGGCTCCCCGGTGGCCTCGGATCCGCCCAGAAGGCTCTCATAGACCATCCACGACAGCCGCCCGGCGCGGCCCTTGCGCGAATAGGGGTTCATCGAATCGAACGTGCCGGGCGCATAGAGCGAGATTTCGCCGCCCTTGGGCGCGTCGGGATTCACATAGTCGAAATGCGCGTAATCGGCGGGATACTTGAGGTCGCCGAAAAAGGAATAGCCATGCGCGCGGATGATCTCCTCGTCGCTGGCCCGTGCCTGACCGGGCAGGATCACCGGCAGCGCGCTCCCGGCCAGAAGCGCCCCCATGCCCGAAAGGGCGGTGCGGCGGCTCATGGGAAATCCGGCGTGCGGCGGTTGGCTCATCTCGTCCTCCTGTCGGATAGCGCGCGTTGGCCGCGCCTTGCAGGGCAAGCTAGGCGGGGCAGGCCTGTTGTTCAAGCGCGGAAGGGGTCATGACACGCAAAGGCCGCTGTCCTCGCGGACAGCGGCCTCTTGACATCGGCATATCGGCTCAGTTGCCGACGCTTTGCAGATACCCGATCAGGTTGGCGCGGTCGCCCTCGTCCTTCAGCCCCGGAAAGCCCATCCGGTTGCCCGGCGCATAGGCGCGCGGGTTCTCGATCCAGGCGCTGAGCTTGTCGAGGGTCCATTCCCCCTCCAGCCCCGCGAGCGCATCGGAATAGCTGAACCCGTCTGCCGAGGCGATATCGCGGCCCACGATCCCGAAGAGCGACGGTCCGGCCTTGTTCTTGCCCGCCTCGACGGCATGGCAGGCAGCGCAGCGGCGAAAGAGCTTTTCGCCCTCGGCCAAGTCGGCGGCGGCGACAAGCGCGGCAAAGCCATTGGCGGACGAGGCTTCGGCGGCAGGTTCTTGCGTCGCCTCGGGTGCGGGTTCTGCGGCTGCCTCCTCGGTCGCCTCGGGTGCGGCCTCTGCTGCGGCGGCTTCCGCGGTCGCCGCAGGTGCGGCCGCTTCGGGTGCGGCCTCGGCGACGGCCTCTTCTGCGGGGGCCTCAACTGCGGCCTCTTCCTCGGCGGGCGCTTCTTCGGTCGCCGCGGGCTCGGCGGGGGCTTCTTCTGCCGGGGCCGTTGCGGCGGCGGGCATCTCGTAGGTGGTGCCATCGGTCTGATCGAGGAAGGCGATCAGGTCGGCGCGGTCCTGGGCCTTGCGCAGTCCGGCATAGCCCATCGAGGTGCCCGGCGCATAGCCCTTGGGGTTCTCCAGGAAGGCATTGAGCGCCTCGGGCGTCCAGACATCGACCACAGCCGTCAAGGCACCGGAATAGGCCCCAAAGCCTTCGGCCACGCCAACATCGCGCCCGACGACGCCATAAAGATACGGACCAGCCTTGTTCTCACCCTTTTCAAGCGCGTGACAGGCGGCGCAGTTGCGGAACACTTTTTCGCCATTGGCCATATCGGCGGCGGCGAAAAGCTCGGCAAAGCTCGGTCCGGCCTCGGCCACGACCTCTGTCGCATCATCGGCACCGGTATCAATCACGAAGCCTTGGACGCGCTCATCGCCATGGCCGCCGCCCGTCGCATAAAGGGACTCTGCTACCCAGCCGCCCAGAAGAAAGACCAGCAAGGAACCGCATAGCGCACCCGTGGCCTTGGTCAGTGTCATCGTGTCGAACATTGGCTCGCTTCCGTTTGCTCTGTCGCTTGGGCGCGTATCTATCCGCTTCCCCTACCGCCGCGCAAGGTGTAGTTTCCGCGACCAAACGCCCGACCGGGCCAGAATTGCACGGAAATCACCATGACCAAGCGCATCGCCTTTCAGGGAGAGCCGGGGGCCTATTCCCATCAGGCCTGCCACGAGACCTTTCCCGGCATGGAGGTTCTTCCCTGCCGCACCTTCGAGGATGCCATCGCGGCGGTTCGCGACGGCGCCGCAGAGCTTGCCATGCTGCCCATCGAGAATTCCACGTTCGGCAGGGTGGCCGACATTCACCATCTGCTGCCCCATTCCGGGCTGCATATCGTCGGCGAGGCGTTCGTGCGGGTGCATATCAACCTCCTGGCCCTGCCCGGCGTGCGCCTCGACCAGATCGAGAGCGCGATGAGCCACACCATGCTTCTTGGTCAGTGCCGCGCCTTTCTCGGGCGCCACGGCATCCACCGCGTCACCGGTGCCGACACTGCCGGATCCGCGCGCCACGTGGCCGAAGAAGGCCGCCCCGATATGGCCGCGCTGGCCAGTGAACTGGCAGGCGAGATTTACGGCCTCGACGTCATCGCCCGCCATATCGAGGACGAGGGCACCAATACCACCCGGTTCCTCGTCATGGCCCCAGAGCCGGATTTCACCCCGCGCGGCGAGGACGGGATGATGACCACCTTCGTCTTTCAGGTGCGCAACATCCCCGCCGCGCTCTACAAGGCGCTTGGCGGCTTTGCCACCAATGGCGTCAACATGACCAAGCTGGAAAGCTATATGGTGAACGGCTCGTTCACCGCGACGCAGTTCTACGCCGATATCGAGGGGCACCCCGACGACGCGGCCGTCGCGCGCGCGCTCGATGAGCTGGATTACTTCACCTCGGACGTGACCATTCTGGGCGTCTACCCGGCCGATCCGCGACGCCACGGCGAAGGCTGACGGACTGTTGCCGCGCGTGGCCGGAACATCCGGGGGCTGGCCGGGTGTGTATGGGTGGTGGAGATTGGTTGGTATGCGGGGGGTTGGCGGCGGGTGCAGGGGGAGGCGGTAGCTCGCTCGATTTGCGAAGACGGTCCAGCACTATTGAATTTTCGTCTTTGACTTTTTCGGACTACGTGTCACATCCCGGAAGGTAGTATGGCTTCTTCCTGAACAACTGCGGCTTGAGTTTGTGCCAGTCCTTCATCGCCTGCAAGGGCGACCTGCTGCCC